>CAYQJL010000222.1:0-21671 GCA_964417675.1 uncultured bacterium
TTCGAGCCTGACGACCTACTACTGGAACATCTACAACCTGATGGGCGACCCGTCGATCAGCACCTACCTGGGCGTGCCCAGCCAGAATCCGGTCGACCATCTCCCGGCCATTCTGACCACCATGCCGACCTTGACGGTCGAAGCTGATCCGAACAGCTACTGCGGCCTGACCAAGGACGGCCTGCTCATCGGCGCGGGCACGGTGGACGCCACCGGCTCGGTCGAGTTGGAGATCTGGGAGTCACCGCTGCTGCCGGGCACGGCCCAGCTGGTGGTCATGGCGCAGAACCGGGAGCCGTACCTGGCCACGATCGAGGTGCTGCCGCCCGAGGGTCCCTTCGTGGTCTTCCATGAGTACCTGCTCGACGACGACCAGGCCGGCAACAGCTTCGGCAACGGCGACGGCGGCGCTGACGCGGGTGAGACGATCGAGATGAGCATCACGCTGCGCAATGTGGGGGTAGACCCGGCCATCGATGTGATCGCCACGCTGTCGATCGAAGACAGCTACATCACGCTGATCGGTGACATCGCGACCTTCGGTACGATTCCCGCGGACGGCATGGCCGAGTCGTACGAAGATTTCGTCTTCGCGATCGCACCCGATTGCCCCGATGGGCACAGCTTCACGTGCGCTCTGACCATCGAGTCGGCGGACCGAATGATCTGGGAGACCGACTTCTCGATCACAGTCGACGCGCCGGTTCTCTCGATCTCGCGCGTGATCGTCGATGACAGCGCGCTGGGCGACGGCAATGGCAATGCCGACCCGGGTGAAACATTCGACTACCATGTGTGGGTGGCGAACAGCGGCCACGAGTCGGCGGTCGGTTTGAGCGTGGATCTCCACACGGGTTCCGGCTTCATCCAGGTGCTGCAAGGCTCGGCCTCCGTGGCCGAGATCGCTCCGGGCAGCGAGGTCGAGCTGAGCCCGGCCTTCCTCTTGGCGGTCTTGCCGAATTGCCCCGAGCCGAATGAGTATCCCCTCTTCCTGCACATCGACGGCGAGTACGGCCTCGACCTGTCGCTGCCGCACGGGCTGCCGGTCGGGGGATTCTGGGACACGGTCGAACAGGGCGAGGGCACCTGGACCCATGGCCCGGGAAGCGCGGGATTCATCGATCAGTGGCATGTGGACAGTTACCGCAACTACACTCCGGGCGGCAGCTACGCCTGGAAGCAGGGCGGCAACGGGGCGGCCGACTACGGCAACCTCTGCGACGGCTGCCTGGAGAGCGAGCCGATCCCGCTCGCCGAGACCACCACCTTGAGCTTCTGGCACTGGATGAGTGCCGAGACCAGCAGCGCCTATCCCGACTACTGCTACGACGGCGGCCTGATCGAGATCTCGCTCAACGGCGGTCCCTGGACGCAGGTCACACCGGTCGAGGGCTACACGCACCTGATTCGCCAGGGAGGCACCGCCGGCCCCTTCCCGGCCGACACGCCGGTCTACTCGGGCGCCTTCGACTGGACTCCGGGCAGTGTCGTGATCGAGGGCGAGTCGGGCTTCGCGGCCTTCCGCTTCCGCTTTGGTTCCGACGGCGCGGCCACCGAGGAAGGCTGGTACATCGATGACGTGCGCGTCTCGGGAGTGAGCAGCTCGCAGGGAGTCGATCCGGTCTGGCAGCCGGTCAGCCTGCGGCCGGCGCTCCTGCAGAGTCGTCCGAATCCGGGCGGTGACCGCCTGACGATCGCCTTTGAACTGCCGGCGGAACAGGATGTGAAGCTGCAGATCTTCGATGCCACCGGCCGGGTGTTGACCACCTTGCTGAACGAACACGCCGCGGCGGGCCTGCACAGTGTGAGCTGGACCGGCATCGATGACGCCGGCACCGCACTGCCCTCGGGTGTGTACTACTACCGCCTGCAGACCGCTGACCGTGCCATCACCAAGAGCCTCCGGCTCATTCGGTAGAACCGGCGCGCCGGCGCCGCCGGTCCATGGCTGCGTCAACCCCCGTGAGAGCAACAGCCCTCACGGGGGTTCGCATCTTGCGCCGACCGCGAGAACTCCCTAGGATCCCCACCAAGCTCACATCACCGGCAGACGGGGCCGTTCCCCGAACAGCGCCGGACATGTGCCGATCGAACCGCAAGGAGGTCACTGCATGGCGCCGAAAGACGCATTTCCCTCCCAGGATTCCTCCGAGACGCATTCACCCTTCGTGCCCGCATCGACCAGCCTGCCCGAGATCACGGTCAAGGCGGTGGTCCTGGGCATACTGCTCTCGATGATTCTCGCGGGCGCCAATGCCTATCTCGGGCTCTTTGCCGGCATGACCGTCTCGGCCAGCATCCCGGCCGCGGTGATTTCCATGGGGATCCTGCGTTCGCTGCGCGGATTGCGGCTGGCCAAGCAGACCAACATTCTCGAGAACAACATCGTGCAGACGGCGGCCTCGGCGGGCGAATCCCTGGCGGCGGGCGTGATCTTCACCTTCCCGGCGCTGATCATGATGGGGGTCTGGACCGAGTTCGATTTCCTGCAGGTCACGGTCATCGCCGGCCTCGGAGGGCTGGTGGGTGTGCTCTTCACGGTCCCGCTCCGTCGGGCTCTGATCCCCGGCAGGCAGGGACTGCAGTTTCCCGAAGGCATCGCCACCGCCGAGGTGCTCGAAACCGGGGAGCGCGGCGGCAGCGGAGCGATCCTGATCGCCGTGGCGGGCCTCACCGGCGGAATCTACAAGTTCGCCCAGAGTGGGTTGCGCATCTGGCCCGAGACGTTCGAGACGGCCCGCCGCCTGGGGGGCCAGGTGCAGTCGGCCGCCCAAACAACCCTCAGTGGCCCGGCCAGCGGTTCCTCGGGGAACTGGATCGCCTACTTCGGCTCCAACCTCTCTCCCGCCCTCATGGCCGTCGGATACATCGTAGGCATCAACATCGCTTCTCTGGTCTTGATGGGCGGGGCGCTCAACTGGTTCATCGCCATTCCGATCTACGCCGCGGGGCAGGCCTGGCCCACCGACAACGGGGTCGCGCTGAGCGCGGTCGACTACGCCAACCAGATCTGGTCCACCCAGACGCGCTACCTGGGCGTCGGCGCCATGGTGGTCGGCGGGCTGTGGGCGCTGCTCAGCCTGCGGGGCCGCATCGTGGAGGGCGTCACGTCGGGGCTGCGCGCCGCCCGTGGCCTGGACGCCGCGGGGCGCCGGCTTCCGGATGGCCCGTCCGGTCTGGCGGCCGTGGAGCGCACCGAACGCGACACCCCGATGAAGTGGGTGTTGTGGGGCCTGTTGGTCTCGGTGGTCCCGATCTTCCTCATCTATCTGAATGTGATCCAGGGAGTGGCGATCTCATTGGTCATGGCCATCATCATGTTGATCGCCGGCTTCCTGTTCTCTGCCGTGGCCGCCTACATGGCCGGGCTGGTCGGCTCTTCCAACAACCCGATCTCGGGCGTGACGATCTCCACCGTCCTGCTCTCGAGCCTGCTGCTGCTCCTGTTGATGGGCTCGGAGGCCGGCCATGGTCCCCAGGCGGCCATCTTCATCGGCGCGGTGGTCTGCTGTGCGGCGGCCATCGCCGGAGACAACATGCAGGATCTGAAGACCGGCTACCTGGTGGGCGCCACCCCGTGGAAGCAGCAGGTCATGCAGGCCATCGGCACGCTCAGCGCGGCCCTGATCATGGCCCCGGTGCTCACGTTGCTGTTGAAAGCCTATGGGTTCGGCCAGCCCACGATCGAGCATCCCAACCCGTTGAGCACACCGCAGGCCACGTTGATGGCCTCGGTCGCGCAGGGGGTCTTCAATCGTGACCTGCCCTGGACCATGGTCGCTCTCGGCGCCCTGACCGGTGTGATCATCATCCTTCTGGACGAAATGCAGAAGGCCCGCCGGGCCTCCTTCCGTTTCCCGGTCCTCGCCGTGGCCGTGGGCATCTACCTGCCCTTCCAGCTGTCCGTGCCGATCTTCGCCGGTGGAATCATCAGCCTGACGATACGCCGCACGCTCGGCGGGCGCGGACTGGTCCGGGATGCCATCGAGCGATCCATGAATCGCGGACTGCTGCTGGCCTCGGGACTGATCACGGGCGAGGCCTTGGTCGGGATCTTGATGGCGATTCCCATCGTGGTCAGCGGCAGCAGTGATGTTCTGGCGATCATGGACCATCCGCTGGGGGCCTGGCCGGGCGCCCTCCTGCTCCTTGGAATCGGAGTCTGGCTACTGGCGACCGGCCTGCGCAAGGAGGAGCGCTCGCCGGCCTAGGAGGGGGGCGGCAGCGTCTCCAGGATGGGCGCGGCGGATACCAGCCGGGCACACATGATCTCGCAGGCCTCGGGGTTGTCGTCGATCAGGAGAAACCTGCGCCCCAGACGGGCGGCCACCGCCCCGGTCGTGCCGCTTCCGGCGAAGAAGTCGAGCACCCAATCGCCCCGGCTCGAGTGCACCTTGATGATCCGTTCCAGGACGCCTTCCGGCTTCTGGGTCGGATAGCCGGTGCGCTCACTGCCCTGGGTCGGCACGATGGTGTGCCACCAGACATCCGTGGGCGTCTTGCCACGGGCGGCCTTCTCCTTGCCCACCAGTCCCGGCGCCATGTACGGAATGCGATCCATCTCGTCGAAGTGAAACGTGTAGCGCTGCGGATCGCGTGCGTACCAGAAGATCGTATCGTGCTTCGCCGGCCAGCGTCGCTTCGAACGCCCCCCATAGTCGTAGGCCCAGATGATCTCATTCATGAAATGATCCCGGCCCCACAGGCGGTCGCACAACACCTTGACATAGTGCGACTCGCGGTAGTCCAGGTGGATGAAGATCGAGCCGTGCGGAGCCAACACGCGCCAGGCTTCCAGAAGCCTCGGTTCCAGGAAGGCGCAGTAGTCGTCGAAGGCGTCGGCATACTGTCGGCTGCCGAGTGCGGTGGTTCGATAGCGCCGGCCTTGGAAGCCGGTCCGGTCCCCCTGCTGTTCATCGGCCGTGACGCGCAGGCGCGTGTGCCGGCGTGAACGCCCGGTGTTGAAGGGCGGATCGATGTAGATGAGCGGCACCCATCCGTCCGCCAGGCGGCCGAGTCCGGCAAGGTTATCGCCCAAGATGATGCGAGAGGTCTGCCCGGATAACGATCTCATCGCTACGATCCCGTCAAGCTGCGCCGGCGCCGTGGGCCGCATCCCGTTCGGATGACATCCGGTGGAGGTCAACGGCGGCGGCTTGGGGCCAGAGCCTCTTCGACAATGCTCAGTCCCAGCGGCGGATCCGCCAGCCAGGACGCCCTCCAGTCCTGATCGCCGGGAAGATCATCGACGACCGCTGCACCTCGGCCCCATCCGGCCAGGCAGACCGCGTGCGCTGCTCCAGCCGCGCGGAAACAGCGGACCGAACGCCCGGCCATACAGGTGAGGTCGGCGCACAACGCTTGCCAGGGCTGCTGCATCAGTATGGGGGGATCCTCCGCAGAGTCCGGGCATCCGTCTCCCGGCGCGCTCGAGGTGAACAGCATCAGGACGGCGTCGCGTCCTGAAACGGCCTGGATGATCCGATCGAGATGGCGCAGCCCCAGGCAGCCGCCCTCCCCCTGTGACGCGGCCGATTGGTAGTAGTAGGGATCCACCAACAGAAACAGCGGGCCTTCCCGCATGAGCTCATCCAGGTGGAGTTCGAAGGAACCCGGATACAGCTCCACCGGGGGCTGGAGCCCGGCTGTCAACCCGCTTCCTCTCGGCTGCCCGGCAAGCTCACCCCGGCTGGAGAACCGGGAATTCCGCAGTGCCTGAATCGTCATGTGAGTTGCCAGGCGGTCCATCACGGCCGGATCCGCCTCCGCCAGACGAACGCTCGACCACTGTGCGCGGCCCCCCACAGCCAGCAGGACGCTTCCCGGGTACCAGCGATCACGCTCTTCGGCCGGCCAGCCAGCCTCCCGCGCCAACAGCGCGGCGGCATAGCCTGTGCCCGCGACCGGATGCCCGGTCGTTCGCGCATCCGGCCCACGGCCCGGCACGCCTGAGTTCGCGGCCACACGTCGCGCGGCCGCACGTCCCGCAGCCGCACGTCGCGCGGCCGCGATCAGGATCCTGGCCTGATCGCTCTCATAGGCTCCGGCGCCCGCGTGTGTTTCTGCATAGGCCCACGCCGGATCCGCCGGCAAGCGCTGAATGGTCTCGATCAGCAAGGCGTGCTTGAGCTGGTCGCCCACATTCCCCGCGTTGGCATCCTGGCGTGACATCGTCCTCGGCCCCCTTGGTTATCGATGGTCCCCGCATCTCATGATGCCCCCGAATCCACGGCAAGCCAAGCAGGATTCGCACGGCGTCGACGCACGACGAGCACAAACCAGCGGGTCGGCTTCTGCGCGCATGCCAGGGTCGGCTACCCTGCGTGCCGCCTTGTGCCGGTGGATCGGATCCACTAAGCTCTCTTGTGATCGGACGCACGTGGGCGGGATTCACCTTCGCACCTTGGAGGCCTCATGACTGCGCGGCCCTGGCGCGCCTTCGGTGTCGCCTTTCTCTACATGGCTGTGTGTGCCGTACTCATCGGAGTCATCGAGACGGTGGTCGCCAAGCCGCGCGTCCCGCCCTCCTTCCGCGAATTGATGTATGGCGCCAATCTGCATCTGCTCTTGGCCCTGGTGAGTTGTCTGCTGGTGCGGGTTCTGTTGTGGAATCGCTCGGAACGCTTCTTCGCGGCTGGGGCACTCGGCTTTTTCCTGGCCGCCGAGCTGGCGGTCATTCCGGCTTACTGGCTCAATCTGAGCACGTTCTGGCCCCCGTTCTACACCATGAAGGGCAAGCTGGCGACGGCCGGGGCGATGGGCGGCGGCATGCTGGTGGGAATCCTGATCGCCCTGCTGGCGGCCCGGCGGACCACGCCCGAGCTCTGGATCCAGTGGGCCCGCAAGTTGCCGGGAGCACTGGGAATCACGTTGGCCTCCCTGGTGGTCGCCGGCAACCTGGTGGCCGTCGCGAGCATGCTCCCGCGTGGGGACAGCACTTCGGTCCGCCAGGATGCGGATGCGATCGCGCGTCCGGACGTATTCATCATCCTGGTCGATACCCTGCGCAAGGACCATGTTTCCTTCTATGGCTACCATCGTCCCACCACTCCCAACATCGATGTTCTGTTGGAGGAGAGCTACGCGTTCACCAGCGCCTATACTCCGAGCAACTGGACGACCCCATCCATTGCGAGCCTCTTCACGGGGCTGTATCCCAGCGCTCACGGCATCGTCGCCGCGACCTACCGGATTCCCGATGATGCCATGATGCTCGCCGAGCATTTCCGCAGCTATGGCTATCGGACGGCGGCCTTCGTGGCCAATCACACGATTTCCGGCTCGAACGGCTATGCCCAGGGATTCCAGACCTTCTTCCCCGAACCGGCGCCGTGGTGGTCCTACCACCAGCGCACGGCGATCGAGAACCTGCCCTCGCGGCTGAGCGCGCCGGGCCACGCCACGCTCGGACGGACCATCAATCAGCAGGTCTTCTCCTGGCTGAGGGAGCATCCCACGGGACCACGGTTCGTCTACATCCAGTACCTCGAACCGCATTCCAGCTACCTGCCCCGGCCCGAAGACCGGGAGGCGGTGGCACCCGACGCACCCGAGGGACCCATCGATCCCCCGCTGTTCATCGACTATGAGCACCGGATCGCGGAGGAAGGCTGCCGGGATTGGGAATGCATGAGCGACCCGCCTACCCTCACGGCGGAGGAGCTGGCCGGCATGGTGGCGAACTATGATGGCGATGTTCACCTGGCGGATCACTATGTGGGAAGTCTACTGGCCGAACTGCAGAGGCAGGGAGTTCTCGATCACGCCCATCTGATCTTCTGTGCTGACCATGGCGAGGAGTTTTTCGAGCATGGCGGGTGGTTCCACGGCTGTTCGATCTACGAGGAGATGACCGGCTGTCCGCTCGGATACCGCCCCCCCGGCGGACTGGCCGAAGGCGTGGTCGTGGACCGGCCGGTGAACCTGCTCGACATCGTGCCGACCCTCTGCGAGCGGATCGGCCTCGATACCCCACCGTTCCATCAGGGCGTCGCCATTCCCGAGCTGCTGGGCCAGCGCCGCCCGAGCCGTCCCGTCCCGGTGTTGACCGAACTACCCGATCACCTGTTCTCGATCCGCTGGAAGCAGTGGAAACTGATCCAGCGCGGATCCCCTCAACATCCGCAATGGCTGCTATTTGACCTGGATCGTGACCGGGCCGAGCAACGGGATTTGGCCACAACCTATCCTGACACCCTCGAGTTGCTGAAGGGGTATCTCGAAGGCTTGGTGGCGCAGTACGGCCAGTCGGCTCTCACCGGGGTCACCGCCACGGCCGATCCCGAGTTGCTCGAGCGCTTGAGAACCTTGGGCTATGTCAAGTAGCGCCATGCGCTGCTCCCATGGCTGTGACAAGAGGCTTCCCTGGGTCGTCCGCGCGGCGTATAATCGTTCCCTTGTTCTCGGGTGTGGGCGGCGCCATGCCCCGGGTAGAGAGTGCTGGCAGGGAGGATCTCCATGAAGGCCGGTTGCAGGGTGCTGGGCACCGGGATGTGCGTACCCGATGAGATCATCACGAATGAGTATCTGTCAACCATCGTGAACACCAGCGATGAGTGGATCGTGACCCGGACCGGCATGAAGGAACGACGGCGGGTACGCAAGAACCAAGCCGCTTCGGACCTGGCCACCCCGGCCGCGGAACAGGCCCTGGCCGAGGCCGGGATCGAGCCCACCGATCTTGACATGATCATCGTGGCCACCGTAACGCCCGACACGCTTTTCCCCTCCACGGCCTGCAACGTTCAGCACCGCATCGGGGCCAAGCATATCCCGGCCTACGACATCTCCGCCGGGTGCACCGGTGCCATCTATGCCCTTTCGATCGCCGACCAGTTCATCCGCTCAGGAGTCTGCAGGCACGTCCTGGTCATCGGGGTGGAAGTGCTGACAGCCATCACGAACTGGACGGATCGTTCCACCTGTGTCCTCTTTGGGGATGGTGCCGGCGCCGCCGTCGTGGGTCCGACGGACGATCCGGCCGTGGGTATGTTGGGCTTTCACCTTGCCTCCGACGGCGCACGCGGAACGACGCTCTACATGCCGGCCGGCGGATCGCGGCTCCCTGCCTCGGCCGAGACGGTGAGGGACAACCTCCACCGGCTCTACATGCGCGGCAACGAGATCTACAAGACGGCCATCAACACGATGTCCGAATCCTGCACGATTCTGATGGACCAGGCCGGGCTCAGCGCGGATGACATCAGCCTGTTCGTCTTCCACCAGGCCAATCTACGCATTCTCGAAGCGGTCGGCAAGCGCCTGGGGGTGCCCCCGGAACGCGTGTTCGTCAACATCCAGAAGTATGGCAACACCTCCTCCGCGTCGACGATGATGGCGGTTCATGAAGCCCGCTATGAAGGACGCATCCAGCCGGGCGACCGTGTCCTGCAGGTTGCCTTCGGCGCCGGGCTTACCTGGGGCGGCATTCTTTGGCAGTGGTAGTCGGAGCTCCCCGCGCCGCCATCCCTGCGCGGCGGATCCAGCCGTGCCCCATGCGGCTTGACCTCTGGAACTGCACATTCTGGCCGATACTTCTCGGGGAACCGATGTGGGTGTCCATGGGTGCAAGAGCAGGCCGCCCCTGGATGGAGAGTGTTGATGGCCGCAATACCCATCGACTCGCCGGCGCGGATGGAGTCATGGCCTGTGTAGGATCGAGTCCACTCAGGGAGGAGTGACCATGCCAGAGAAGAAGGCCTTGTCCCGCAAGACTGCGCAGCCCGCCCCCGTCGCGAGCAGAAGGGCGCCTGGCAAGAAGACCCTGAGCAAGAAGGCTCCGAGCACGGCGATCTCGAGCAAGAAAACCCCGAGCAAGAAGACCCCGAGCAAGAAGACCTTGAGCAAGAAGGCTCCGAGACGCAAGGCCTCCAGCAAAGGCGACCTGCCCCCGGGTGTCTTTCGCCATGGTAAGCTCGGGAAGCCCAAGACGCTCGGCAGTCACATCCACCGGGTCGGCATCGTGTTCGCGGGAGGCCCGGCGCCGGGCGCCAATGCCGTGATCAGTTCCTCCGCGATCTCTTTTCTGGACACCGGCCGCGAGGTGATTGGGTTTCGCGACGGGTACCGGAATCTGGAGCAGTACCATCCGGTCACCCACCGCCTACAGCAGGACGCCCATTATCGGGTATTCAAGGCAAGCGATGTCACCGGGATGCGCAACACCCAGGGCATCCTGATCGGGACATCCCGCGCCAACCCCGGGTCCGAGATTCGTAATCGACGTGATCTTTCCGATCCCCAGCGAACCAGGAAGCTCCAAAACGTCTACGCGGCACTGATCGATCTGGGCATCGACGGCCTGATCTCGATCGGCGGGGGCGACACGCTCAAAACCGCTAATTTCCTATACGAGTATCAGAAGCTGCTTCCCAAGAATGCCAAGCGAGTTCATATCATTCATCTTCCTAAAACCATCGACAACGACTACTCCGGCATCGACTTCACCTTCGGCTATTTCACGGCCGTGGACTTCCTGGCCAAGGAAGTCAAGAACCTGCGTGCCGATGCAGAGGCCAGCAACCGGTACTTCATCGCACAGGCCATGGGCCGCAAGGCGGGCTGGCTGTCCTACGGCGTGGGCATCGCCGGCGAAGCCAATATGATCTTCAGCGTCGAGGACATCACCGAGGACATGCTCTTCGATGAGACCCTGACCCGCACCGCTGATGGCAAGACAGCCAAGGGCAAGCGGAAGGTCGAGAAGCGGCTGCGGATCGAGGCGCTGGTGGACCGCATCGTGGACCTGATCATCTGGCGGGAAGAACGGGAGGGAAAGACCTTCGGCACGGTCGTCCTGGCGGAGGGCCTGGCCGAACTACTTCCGGAGAAGTACATCCACAACATCGACAAAGACGAGCACGGACACATCTCCATCGGGAAGATCGATCTCGGCTACATCCTGGCCCACCTGGTCGAGTCCGAGTACACCCAGCGTACCGGTCGCAAGCGCAAGGTCACCGGTTTGCAGATCGGATATGAGTCGCGCTGCGCGGTGCCGCATGCGTTCGACGTGATGCTCGGCAGTCAACTCGGCATCGGCGCCTACCGCGCGCTGGTAGAAGAAAATCTCGACGGCCACATGGTAAGTGTTTCCGGGCAGCTCGATCTTCGCTACGTCGAGTTCAAGAAGCTGGTCAACCCGCGCACGCTGAGAACCGAGGTCCGCTATATCCAACCCGGATCCGACTTCCACAGGCTGGCGCGCTTTCTGGAATCCAAGACTGAGATCGCGCGCATCTAGACGGCAGACCGAACCGATCGGTTCGCGTGCCGAGCAACTACCGAGCAACTGCCGGGCAAAACATCAACCCACCTGCAAGGGGCCGGAGACGCAAAGCCTCCGGCCGCCGCTGGCTGATCTCATTCACCGTGTTGCCGTGCCGGCCGACGGTCGGCCGGACATGCCGTAGTGATTGCCTGCACGATCGCTAGCACGGTGCACCCTGGTAGCCGCGCATGAAGGCACGTTCTCTCTTCCTGCAACTCCTGTGCATTGCCACAAGAGCGCCGCTCTTCCCTCCTGATTCGGGAAAGAACGGTTGCCCCATGGCCGACAAGTAGGCATGCAGCCGATTGTCGGTGACCGATCGTGGAATTGGATGCCGAGGTCCCTTCACAGTGGTGCGATCCATTGTCTATATGACGAGGGACGGATGGAGGTACTGATGTTCTCGAAGCTACGTCTGAACACGAAACTCCTGATCGCCTTCCTTGCGGTCGGGATCATACCGTTCGCCGTCGTCAGCGTGGTGAGCCTACTCAAATCAAGCAGCGCCCTGAGCGACCAGGCCTTCAACCAGCTCGGCAGTGTGCGCGACATCAAGAAGGCGCAGATCGAACGCTTCTTCGAGGAGCGCCAAGGTGATATGGGCGTGCTCCTGGAGACGACCGCCCAGCTCCAGCAAGCGGCCGGACAGAAGCTGCAGGCCATCCAGCAGATCAAGACGGCCCAGATCGAAACCTACTTCGCCGAGCGAGTAGGAGACATCAACGTACTGGCCAGGAATGACCAGGTGGCCGATGCCCTGGAGCGCTTCAGCGCGGCCTACCATACGGCCGGCGCTTCGGTGAATGGCAGTCAGTGGACCACGACCGCAGAACGCTACGATCCCTGGTTGTCCCACTACAACTCCACCTACGGCTACTACGACCTGTTCCTCATCTCACCGGAGGGCGATGTCGTCTACAGCGCCGCCCGTGAATCCGATCTCGGTCAGAACCTGGTTACCGGAAACCTGAAGAACAGCCCTCTGGGCAAGTGCTTCGCCAAGGCCACCCAGCAGCCCGCCATCCAGGATTTCGAGCCATACGCCCCCTCCAACGGCGAGTTCGCGAGCTTCATCGGCGCGCCGGTGACCCGCAACGGAAAGCTCCTGGGGGTGGTGGCCCTGCAGATGCCCACCGGGCCGATCAATGCCATTGTCCAGCGGCGGGACGGCATGGGCCAAACCGGAGAGACCTATCTGGTGGGACGCCAGGCGGGGCAGACCGCTTTTCGCAGCGACATGCTGACGATGGGGGACGGCAAGTATGTGATTGGATACCCGATCAGCACCCCCTACATCGAGCAGGCTCTGGAGGGCCGGACCGCGGATGAGGTTCATACCGACAGCAACGGGAACCTGACCCTGGTCACATACAATCCCCTCGATCTCGAGGGCCTCCAGTGGGCCATAGTGTCCAAGATCAATCTCGAGGAGGCCATCGCCGCGACCCTGGAGGGCTCCTCGAAGGACTACTTCACCCAATACATCGAGAAGTACGGTTACTACGACCTGTTTCTCATTCATCCCGAGGGCCGAGTCTTCTATTCCGTCGCTCGGGAAGACGACTATGGCACCAACATGCTCAACGGGAAGTACGCCGGCTCGGGACTCGGGAAGCTGACCCGTACAGTTCTGCAGAGCAAGCGCTACGGCCTGGCCGACTTCGAACCGTACGCGCCCAGCAATGGGGAACCGGCCGCGTTTGTGGCCGAGCCCCTGGTGGTCCAGGGCAACGTGCAGCTGATTGTGGCCCTTCAACTCTCCCTGGACTCGATCAATGCGATCATGAAGCAGCGCGACGGAATGGGCGAAACCGGGGAAACCTATCTGGTGGGCAGCGATCTGCTCATGCGCTCGGACAGCTACCTCGATCCTGAACATCACACCGTCTTGGCTTCCTTCGCCGATCCCACCCAGGGCAAGGTGGACACCGAAGCCGCCCGCAAGGCGATCGCCGGTGAAACGGGGGCCAAGGTCATCACCGACTACAACGGGAATCCGGTGTTGAGCGCCTACACCCCGGTGGATGTCAATGGCCTGCGCTGGGGCTTGTTGGCCGAGATCGACGAGTCCGAGGCGTTTGCGGCGATCCACGCCCTGAAGATCGTCATGGGACTGGTCGCGATCATCGGCACGGCCGCCATCTTCTTCCTGGGCCTGAGCATCGCCCGGTCGATCAGCGGGCCGATCAACCGCATCATCGCGGGGCTCCGAGACGGTTCCCAACAGGTATCGGAGGCCGCCGGACAGGTCTCCTCTGCCAGCCAGTCGCTGGCCGAAGGCAACAGCGAGCAGGCCGCGGCCATCGAAGAGACATCCAGCAGCCTGGAAGAGATGACCTCGATGACCCAGGGCTCGGCCAGCAGCGCCAATCAGGCCAAGGAGCTGGCCGGACAGACCCGCTCCGAGGCCAATCAGGGCATCGACTCGATGGCGCGCATGTCCAAGGCCATCGACGACATCAAGACCTCTTCGGATGAGACGGCCAAGATCATCAAGACCATTGATGAGATCGCCTTCCAGACCAACCTGCTGGCCCTGAATGCGGCCGTGGAGGCCGCCCGCGCCGGTGACGCCGGCAAGGGCTTCGCGGTCGTGGCCGAGGAGGTCCGCAATCTCGCCCAGCGATCCGCCGAGGCGGCGCGCGACACGGCCGAACTGATCCAAGGCTCGGTCACCAATGCCACCAACGGGGTCGAGATCAGCCGGGAGGTTGGGACCTCACTCGAGTCGATCAACAGCCTCGCCAGCCAGGTCGATGAGCTGGTCGCGCAGATGGCGACGGCCGCCAATGAGCAGGCCCAGGGGATCCAGCAGATCAACTCGGCCGTGACGCAGATGGATCAGGTCACCCAACAGAATGCCGCCAATGCCGAGCAATCCGCCTCGGCGTCGGAGGAGCTCAGTTCGCAGGCCGAACAGCTCAACGGCATGGTTCGCGACCTGGTCGGAATCATCGAAGGCGCCGCGAGCCGGTCGGCCACATCCGGTTGGTCCCGCCAGGCCTCTCCCGCGAAGGGCCGGCCGGCGCAGGACGCTGCGCGGAGAAAGGATTTCAAGACGTTCCAGCCGACCCGCCGGAAGGAACAACCCGAAGCGGCGGCCAAGATGGACGCCTGGGGCCTTGGTGACGAGAAGAAGGTCGCCGACTCCAACGTCATCCCGTTCGATGAGGATCAGGCCGCCAGCTTCTAGCTTCGGCCGCCGGGCTCGGGATGGAATCGGCCGGCGCCGTCCAGACGTGGGCGGCGAGCACCGGATCGGAGAACAGAATCGATGCCGGCGGGGGCGCCTCCACGCAAGGAGGCGCCCCCGTCTCGATCCCGCCCCCCCGGGGCTACTCGAATACCCCGCCAAACGTATAGGTCATCTCAAACGCCACCGAGGTGGTCGTTCCCTTGAGCTCTCCATCCCGGTCGGGGAACCGATCCTCGCTCGATCCGTCCACGCGGAGTTCGATCAGCGCCCCCATCCCATCGCCGAGAACGAACGTGGGGGCGATCGTGAAGGATGTCCGTGACTCCTCGAGCGGCTGGCCCTGCCCGTCGACGGCGCCGAAGAGATAGGCATCCGGATCATCGATCATGTCGAAGCGCCCCGTGATCCCCAGCCACTCATTGATCTCGTAGTGTGCCATGATCAAGAATCCGGTCCAGGTGGGATCATCCGCGCCGTCACCACCGCCGGCGACCGTTCCCAGATTCAACTCGCCGCCCACGATGAGATTCTCCAGCGGCGTCAGGGCGACGTCCAGGTCGATGACGGTGCGCTTGTCCGTGCGGCGCTGCTGGGCATCGAGGCCCTCGTAGCCACCCAACAGCGAGACCCCAAAACCGCCCAGCTCGCCGAGGCTGTACCCGACGCGGCCGCCGAAGGTCTTGACGTCGTTGTGCTCCTGGTTTCGATCCCAACCGTTGGCGACATAGGCGACCACATCCAGATCCGGCGTCAGGTTGAAGCCAAACATGGCCCCGGTCAAATTGGTCGGCAGGCAGTGATCGAAGACCAGGGAGTGGGAGTATTGATACATGTCGGGGGCATCCAGCTGCTCGAACCCAATCGGAGCGTTGAATTTCCCCAGCGAGAAGGTCAACTCCGGCAGGAAGGCCGGCACGTAGCTCAGGATCCCCTGTTCGGCAACGACATCCCACTGCTCGCCGTCCTCGCCGCTCTTGACCCACTCCAGGTCCGCCCGCAGTACGGCCCGGTCACCGATCTCCCGAACGATATCGACCTCGACCTGATCCAGCCCAAAGGTCTCCTCCTTGGTGTCGAGATTCCCCGCGTAGCTCGCATCGACGAACCCACTGATCGTGGTCGCGGCCATCGCAGACCCTCCACCCAGCGTCACCGTCAGTGCGAGCGCGACGCCCATCCGGCTCACCATCCTCATGACTCAACCTCCTTGCAACCTCACTGCACAAAGAGCCGGCCCGTGCGGCGGAGAAAGAACCGGTGCATCCCTTCCAGGGCGCCTCTCGGACTCCGCGCGCCTGCGCCGACACCCCGTGCAACGATCTGGCCCGTGCCCCTCGATCGACCTCCCCGGTCTCGACCGGCGTGACCCCGTTGATAATCCAAAGCGCACGGCAAGTAAAGATCAAGTAGAGCGGCACTGCCCGTGCAGTGGATCGACCTGACCTCGACCGGATCCATGCGGTCCTCTGGTTGGGCGGCGTCAGAATGCCGAGATCAGACCGAGGACGATGCGGTTCTTCTCCCGCTCGATATCACGCGTGTACTCGAAGGATAGCCGCAGATTGCGCGCGACCACACGCGTCACCGCCAGGCTGAGGGTCTCGTAATCGAGCGCGGAGTCACCATAGTCGTCCGGCAGGATCTCATCGACATCCGTGTCGATCTGATTGTAGAGCAGGGTCACGAAATGGCGCCCCATCTCGCCCTGGGGCGAATAGACCAGTTCGGCTACGATCCCACGGGTCTGGACCTCACCCGGTTCGGTCCCCAGAAAGAGGGGATCGTCATCCGTCCGCAGCAGATACTGCCCCACCAGCTCGAAGGGTCCTACGCCCAGCGACAGATCCGGCCCCCAGTAGAGCACCTCGTTCTTCTGTCCCGTGGCGATCTTCTCCTGGCCGAAGTAGACGAAGCCCCCAATGCCGCCCACCTCCCCGATGCCCTGATGAATGCGGGCGCCGAAGTTCTTGAGGTTGTCACCATCGAACTTCCGATCGTCACCGGCCTCCGGGATGCCGTTTCCGTTGACCACCATCGCCACCAGATCCGTCCCGGTGGCTTCGACACCATAGGTCAGCATGAGCCCCCGGTCGTAGGCCAGGTTGATCCGGGAAAGCCCGGTCCGCCGGGTGTAGATCATGTAATCCTCGAACGTCAGTCGCAGTTCACGCTTCATCAAGGGATCCGAGGCCTGGAACTGCCCGACCATGATGTCGAAGGGCTGGCCGAAGAGGTCGTTGAAGTGGATGTAGGCATCCTCGACGCCCGCCACCGTCCCGCGCTCGGACATGTAGAAGTAGAAGTAGTACCCGATATTCTTGTAGAGCGCCCCGCCGGAAAGCAGCTTGACTCCCCAGGGCATCTGCAGATCGCTCTCCACATGACCGCCTCCGTCGGTCGGCCCGTCCGCTTTCTCGTCATAGAGCGCGTACGCGTCAAAGCGCACGGCCAGCGGAACGTCCCGATTGAGCCACATCAGGTCGTCACCGGCGGTCACATAGTCGCGTTCCTTCTCCTCCTCCTGAATCACGAACCCGTCGCCCGCGAACTCGTCACCATAGGCCTTCAACCGCGGGAAGACCGTGTGGCAGGTCGTGCAGGACTTCCGGTACCGGCGAGCGAACGCGGGGGCCCCGACGACCTCCTCCGGCAGCAGGAATAGAACCACGATCAGGGCGGCCAGAACGCCGAGAACTCCACGTGTGCGTGTCATGACGACTCCTTTCCTCTGCCGCTTTCCGGCTGGAACCCAAGCTTCTCACCGGCGTCGGGTCCCGGCCGAAACCGAGTCCCTCACCGGCCCGTCCACCAATCTGCGTACGCCCACGTTCAGCCAGCTCGCCCGGCATGCCAAGCGTGGTGGGGCAGCCTAGTCGTAGACCTCGATCCACGTTTGGGTGCGATTGATCGGAACGATCTCGCTCTCCTCCGCGGGCACGTTGAGGAAGTCGGCCACCGGCTTGACGAGCTTCTGATAGTTGAGCTGAGCGGTAAGGGACACCTTTCCCAGGGCGATGTCGTCGGGCATGTCCCACGTGAACGTTTCAATCTTCGTTTCGCGCGGGCCAATCCGATAGTCGGTTCCCAACGAATGCGTATTCCATTGCTGGATTGTCATCCGGCCTTCGCCGTCGAAGTAGGGCATCCGGAAGATCCGGTTGCCCAGGGGGATTCCGTCGCGCTGTACGCCGGGGAAGTCGGGCTCTCCGAGCGCTATGCCCATGTCCTGATATGCGAGAACGTCCGCGGAGATGGTATACTCCTCGCCCGCGAACCCTTTGGCATCGACAGGCAGGTGATAGCGCTTCCCCTCGGCGTCGATGGCGGTGACATGCAGCCATACGATGCGATCTTCCACCGAGCCGGTCGGGATCTTGTGCCCAGCTTTGGCATTGAAGAGCTGGACCGTGATCACGACCGTGCCGGTGACACCCACCTCCCGGAAATCCGGATGCATGCGGAGCTCGACCGACCCGTTGACCTTGCTGTAGCTGTGCGCTCCGTGAAACAGGTGCTGGCCGACTGAATCCGCCGGCGCCATGGATGCACTCTGCCCCCATGCACGCGGCACATGGCACTCGTGGCAACGCACACCTTCCTCTGCGTAGGGACCCTCCCGCCACTCCAGATGCGTCGACTTGACCCACACCCCGAACGGGCTCATCTCATTATGGCATGTGCCGCACAGTTCGGCTTGCAGGATGAACTCGTTGTATTCGGTGTCATGATGCGGCGACACTTTGCCCGGCTTCGGGCCGGTCTTGATCCGCCCCGGACGCGAGATGTGATTGTAGTTGTACGGCACATCGCCGCGGAAGCCGATCATCGTGTGGCATACGTCGCACGACACCGACTCGTTCGCCCGCGACCCCTCTTCGGGGCGCGGCGGCGGCACATCCCCGGCCCAGAATGCGATCGGCGAGTGACACCCATTGCATCCGGCCTTGACCTCGGCCACCTCCTCGTCCTTTTCCGCATGGGGTATGGCCAGTTCGAAATACTCGATCTCATCCCAGTGGTGCGTGTAGGCCTGCGACATCATGGACTGCTCCCACTGGCGATGGAAGTCGGTGTGGCAGCTGGCGCAGACCTGCGGCTTCTCGTAGTCGTCATAGGACTTCGTCCCGAGGGCATCGTCGCCGGAGGGCAGGGCCTCCTGGGCAGACCCGGCAATCGCGAAGCCGAACAACGTGGCGGTCAGAATCTGCAGGATCCATGCATTGCGGCCGTTCATGGCGCCTCCGATCTGAGAGGATCTCACGTACAGGTACTCCGGCTACAGTAGGGCGAATCCCGGATCAGTTCATCCGCTTTCGGATTCAACCCCGAAGATATTTCTGTAGCAGGCTCGACCCGCGTGCGGCCTGGAATCCCGGCATCCTCAACCGGCACAAAACGCCATGGTGCAGTGAGAAGTACTGTTTACGCGGTAACGGCGTAGCTCAATGGTCGCAGAAGTTCCCCCCCGTCTCGAGTGTCCCCTGGAGGTAGCTCGACACCAGTTCCTGCGGTGAGGTGCCAGTGACCCCCACCACCACTTCGATCCCCTGGGCACCGAACAGGCTCTGGGCACGCTGTCCCATGCCACCGGCAATGATGACCGTCGCTCCTTGCTCGGCCAGGTAGCGCGGCAGCACACCCGGCTCGTGCATAGGAGCATCAATCTCCTCCCACTGGGCAATCTCCTTCGTGTCGGGATCGACGTCCACCAAAGCGAACCGCTCGCAGTGCCCGAAATGCATCGAGAGTTGTCCGCCGGCCAATGGGATCGCGATCTTCATACACCAGCCTCCTTCAGGTCGCTTGGGTGCCGTGGGGGACTCGCTCTTGCCCAAGTCCCAGGTGATTCCATACCTCCATGACATCCGCGGCGCTGGGCGCCGCGGTTTCCACTACCGTCTCCGCATTCATCTGCGCGTCGGTGATCCCACGGTCGTAGCGAACCCGACCCGCCAACATGGCCCCTGCCTCGCGTGCCTTGGCCTCGATCTCCTCGGTCATGCGGGGATTGATGTCCCACTTGTTCATGCACACCATGGCCGCAATGCCGAAGTGCCTGGTGAGCGAGAGCACCCGCGTCAGGTCGTGTTCACCCGAGACCGTTGGTTCGGTAACCACGAGAGCCAGGGACGCTCCGGTCAGCGAGGCGATGACCGGGCAGCCGATGCCGGGGGGGCCATCGACGATGATCAGATCCCTGTCCTGCTCCTCCGCAATGCGCACCGCTTCCCGCCGCACGGTGGAGACCAGCTTGCCCGAGTTCTCGGCGGCCACGCCCAGCTTGGCGTGCACCATCGGCCCGGCGCGGGTGGAGGAAACCATCCACTGCCCGCATAAGCGCTCCGGGAAATCGATCGCCTGCTGGGGGCAGAAATGCACACACACGCCGCAGCCCTCGCAGGCCACCGGATCGATCCGGTAGGTATCCGGTGCACCCGGATGACTCTCGCGCAGAACGGCTCCAAAACGGCAGTGCGTGTCGCAGACGCCACAAGCGTCGCAGTCCGCAGCACGAATCACCGCCTCGCGTCCGCTATAGAAGTCGTGGCGCTCCTCGATGTGGGGTGACAACAGGAGATGAAGATCGGCCGCATCCACATCACAGTCCACGAGTACGGGCCGCCTCGCCAGAATGGCGAAGGATGCGGTCAGGCTGGTCTTCCCGGTGCCCCCCTTGCCACTGATCACGACAAGTTCCTTGATCTTCATCTCGTCACCTCAGGAAATCGGCTTCGTGCCCATCCAGGGGGCCGCCTCCGCGGACGACGGCGTCCCCCGCGCCAAGGCACGCGTGCGCGTCATCAGGCAGTTGAGCAAATCCCGGAACTCGGGAAGAACCTCCACGACCAATTCCCCTCGGGAGTAGGCCTGCGCGATACGGCGGTCATCCGGGATCTCCAGGAGAATCGGGATGCGCTCCCGCCGGCAGAAGCGTTCAACACGATCATCGCCCACGCCGACGCGGTTGAGCACCACTCCAAAGGGCCGCTGCAGCGCGCGCACCATCTCCACCGCGAGGGAAAGGTCATGCAGGCCGAACGGTGTGGGCTCGGTGACCAGCAGCACGGCATCCACATCATGCAGTGTCGTGATCACGGGACAGGATGTTCCCGGAGGAGCATCCAGAATGGCAACCTGCCCCGGCGCTCTTCGAGACAGATGCCGCTTGACGGCCTGGACGACGGGAGGCGCCATCGGAACGCCGACGTCCAGCCGTCCCTCGATCAATGTGATCATCCCGGAATGCATTGTGGCCACCTGCCCCAGGCGATGCCCTACCTCCCCAATCGCCTGCCGGGGGCATACCTTGGAGCACCCACCGCAGCCGTGACAGAGTTCAGGAAAGGTGAGGGCCTTGGTCCCGAAGGAGACGATGGCGCCGAATTGGCAAAGCCGGCTGCACTCGCCGCACCCGTCACACCTGGTCTCATCCACTTCGGGGACCGGCAGCGTTACATCGGTCTGCTCGCAGAACTGGCCTCGCAGGAACAGACCCGCGTTGGGTTCCTCGACGTCGCAGTCGAGCAGCAGGACCTCCTGGTCGAGCGCCCGGGCCAGGTTGACGGCAACGGTCGTCTTGCCGGTCCCCCCCTTCCCGGAGGCAACCGCAATGATCATTCCATCTCCCTGGCCCTGTTCCACTAGATCCAGTGCCCTTCTACATCCGCGTTGGTGGCCTCGGCGAGTTCACCCGCCTTGTACAGACTCAGCGCCTCTCCCACGGTGGCAGCCTCTGTGTTGTAGATCGTCACGCCCGCGGCGGAAAGCACCCGGAACGCCTTGGGACCGCAATGCCCGGTGATGAGCTGCTGGGCGCCGGCTCGAACCACGGATTCGGCCGCTTGGACGCCGGCCCCCTGTGCGGCGTTGAAGTTTTGCGCGTTGTCGATGATCGTGAGATCTTCCCTCTCCGTATCATACAGAAGGAACTTCAGCGCACGGCCGAAGCGAGGATCCAACGGCGCACTGAGGTCGTTTCCCGTTGCGGTAATGGCAATCTTCACGTTCTGCCCTCCTTCATCCGTGTCGCGGTGTCACGAGTCGATCTTGGAGATGCGCTGCTTGACTCCCTCGAGCTGAGCCTCGAGCGCGCGCGCCTGCTCCTGCAGCATCTGTCGCTCCGGTTGCGGATCCGACGCCCCGGTGGAATCCGTGTCCCTGTCGCTCCGCGGGTCAGCGGCCGGCGTGGAGCCGGCCGACGCCTGT
>CAYQJL010000223.1:0-6578 GCA_964417675.1 uncultured bacterium
GGACAGCGGGCCGACGCGGTTGCCAATGGCGCCGAGGCCGTCGCGGCCCTCAAGACGATCCCGTATGACCTGGTCTTCATGGATGTCCAGATGCCCGAAATGGACGGCATCGCGGCCACCCGGGCGATCCGTGATCCCCAGACCACCGTGCTCAACCCGCGGATCCCGATCGTCGCCATGACCGCCCATGCCCTCAAGGGCGACCGGGAGAAATGCCTCGCGGCGGGCATGGACGACTTCGTCGCCAAGCCCGTCTCGGTCGGAGACCTGGCCGAGGTGCTCGACCGGTGGCTGGGCACGCGCGACCGGCAGGCGGCCTGAGACAAGCGCACGGCCCGAAGCAGGCGCGCCGCCCGAAGCAGGCGCACGGCCCGAAGCAGCCGCACCGCCCGAAGCAGCCGCACGGCCCGAAGCAGCCGCACGGCCCAAAGCAGCCGCACCGCCAATCTCCGCCGGCACATCCCGGTGGACCGTCCGTCCCGCCTCCACTACGATCGCGGCGGCCACCACGGCTGGTACCCCGGCAGCCTGCATCCGGGCGGAATCCGTGCGCGAGGGCAAGCACCATGTCCGACAGCCACATTGGGACGATTGCCGGTGAGCTCGCCGTCGAGCCGCATCGGGTTCAGGCCGCCGCGCGGTTGCTGGCCGAGGGCGCGACCGTGCCCTTCATTGCCCGCTATCGCAAGGAGGCCACCCACTCTCTCGATGAGGTGGCGATCACCACGATCCGCGATCGGCTGGAGCAGCTTGCCGAACTGGACCGCCGACGCGACACGATCCTGACGTCCCTCGGCGAGCGCGGCCTGCTGACCCCCGAACTCGAGGCCCAGGTTCGCGCGGCCGATCGTCTCACGCGCCTGGAGGATCTCTACCTGCCCTACCGGCCCAAGCGCCGCACACGCGCCATGGCGGCCCGCGAACGGGGGCTCGCGCCGCTGGCCGATCGGCTGCTGGACCAGTCCAGCGCGCCGGCCATCGATCCGGCGGCCGAGGCGCGCGCCTTCATCGATGAGGAGCGCGGGGTTCCCGACAGCGCGGCGGCCCTGGGCGGCGCCCGGGACATCATCGCCGAGCGGATCCACGAGGACGGGCGGGCCCGCGAGCGCCTGCGCAGGCTGTTTGCCGAACAAGCATCCGTGCATGCCTGGGTCTCCACGGACATGGAGGCGGCGGGTGCCAAGTACCGGGACTACTTCGACTGGACCGAACCGGCGGCCCGGGCGCCCTCCCACCGCGTGCTGGCCATGATGCGCGGGGAGAAGGAGGGGTTTCTCGTGGTCCGGGTGGCGCCCCCGGAAGAGGCCGCCCTGAGCCTGCTCGAGCGCCTCTTCGTGAAGGGCCCCAGCCCGGCGTCCGAACAGGTTGCCCTGGCGGTCCGGGACGCCTACAAGCGCCTCCTGGCGCCGGCGCTGGCCACCGAGTTGCGGGCCGCCATGAAGCAGCGCGCCGATGCCGAGGCCATCCGGGTCTTCGCTGAGAATCTGCGTGAACTGCTGCTGGCCCCGCCGCTGGGCCAGAAGCGGGTTCTGGCGCTCGATCCGGCCTTCCGCACCGGCTGCAAGCTGGCTTGCCTCGATGCCCAGGGCAAGCTGCTCCATCATGAGACGATCCATCCGCACACCGGTGGGGCGCGGGCCCGGGAGGCCGCCGGCCGCGTGCACAGCCTCTGTGACCGCTTCGAGATCGAAGCGGTCGCGATCGGCAACGGGACCGCGGGGCGTGAGACCGAGGCCTTCGTGCGCGGCCTCGCGCTTGCGAGCCACATCGTGATCGTGATGGTCAATGAAGCCGGCGCCTCGGTCTACTCCGCCTCCGAGGCGGCCCGGGAGGAGTTTCCCGATCAGGATATCACCGTGCGGGGCGCGGTCTCGATCGCCCGGCGCCTGATGGATCCGCTGGCCGAGCTGATCAAGATCGATCCGAAGGCGATCGGCGTCGGTCAGTACCAGCACGACGTGGACCAGAGCGCGCTCAAGCGCAGCCTGGACGATGTGGTCATCAGCTGCGTCAACGGCGTGGGGGTGGATGTGAACACCGCCAGCCGGCAGCTGCTGACCTACGTGTCCGGGCTGGGCCCCGGACTGGCCAAGAGCATCGTGGCCCACCGCGAGCAGCACGGTCCCTTCGCGCGGCGCCGGGCCCTGCTCGAGGTGCCGCGCCTGGGACCGAAGGCGTTCGAGCAGGCCGCCGGCTTCCTGCGCATCCCCGGCGGCCAGGATCCCCTCGACGCCAGCGCGGTCCACCCGGAACGCTATGCCATCGTGGATGCCATGGCGGCCGATCTGGGCCGCTCGGTGGATGATCTGATCGAGAGCGCGCCGCTGCGCGAGGCGGTCGATCTGGGGCGCTACGTCAGCGCCACGGTAGGCTGGCCCACGCTGCGCGACATCATGGCGGAGCTGGCCCGGCCGGGGCGCGACCCGCGCGCGACGTTCGAACCGTTCCAGTTCGCGGAGGGCCTCGCAACGATCGAGGATGTGCAAGCGGGCATGTGTGTGCCGGGCGTGGTGACCAACGTGACGGCCTTCGGCGCCTTCGTCGACATCGGCGTGCATCAGGACGGGCTCGTGCACATCAGCCAGCTGGCCGATCGCTTCGTGCGCGACCCCTCCGAGGTGGTCAAGGTCCATCAGCCGGTCATGGTCACCGTGCTCGCGGTGGACCAGGACCGCAAGCGCATCTCCCTGTCGATGCGCAGCCGCCCGGGCTCGTCCTGCGCGGTTTCCGAAGGGACGCCGGTCGGGGCTCCGGCCGGCCGCGGCCGCCCGCCGGGGACCCTGCGGTGAACGAGGAGGCCGCCCCTGGCCGGTTTCCGTTCCGGCGATCGCTGCCGGCCTACTTCCTGGCAGCCGCGGCCGCGGCTCTGATCGGGTTCGGGCTCCGTGACGCCCTGGCGCGCTTCCCGCGGGGCCTGCTCACCGACGATGCCTACTTCTACGCCAAGATCGCCTACAACCTCGCCGTCGGGGGCATCTCCTCCTTCGACGGCATCCATGTCACCGATGGCTACCACCTGCTCTGGACCTGGATCCTGGCAGGCGTCTCCTATGTGACGAGCTGGTTCACAGGGGAACCGGGGCTGCATCTGTCGGCGATGCTCAGCGTGTACCTGTTTCTGGCGGCAGGCATCGGACTGTGGTTCGGGCGTTCCGTGACCGGCGCGCTCCTGCTCTTCCTTCTGAGTATCGCTTCGAAGATGCTCATGGAGACGACGTTGCTGGCGCTGCTCGTGTTGTGGCTGGCCGAGGAGATGCGGGGCCGCGACCGGCCGTGCCCGCCTCTGTGGCGGGTCGCGCTGCCGGCCTTGCTGATTCCGCTGGCGCGGATCGATGGCGTGCTGCTGTCCGGCGTGCTGGTCGTGGGGCTCCTGTGGCCGCCGCCGGGCCTCACGCCGGGCCTCACGCCGGGTCTCGCGCCGGGCCTCACGCCGGGCCTCACGCCGCGCGGCGCGCGAGATCGCCGGTCGCTCATGGCCGCGGCCGGGGGGGCTTCGCTGCTGGGCGTGGGACTCCAGTTGCTGGGCAACCACACGATCGCCGGGCAGTGGTTCTCGGTATCCATGGTGCTGAAGTCCGCCGGGTGGACGGCCGTGGGCCGCAACCTGCAGGGCAATCTGACCGGGCATTACTGGGGCGGTTTGGCGGCCTTCCTGCTCTTTTTCCTGGCCCTGGCATCGACCGCCGTGGCGCTCCGGCGCGCCGGCCGTCCGGATCTGCGCGTGCCGGCCGTCGCCGCAGGCGGGGCGGACGCGCGCCGGGCTGCCTGGACGATGCTGGCGGCGGCCGCGCTCTACGTTCTGGCCCATCTCCTGCTCAACAACACCATGCGCTACTGGTACTACGTCCCGCCGCTCTGTCTGATCTTCGTCGCGCTCTCGGAGGGTACGATGGGCCTGCGCTTCGGCCGCCGCCTGGCGATGCTCGCCCTGGCCTGCGCCGTGGCCGGCCTGGCCGGGAAGTATGCCCTCGATTCGCGCGTGCGCGCCCGGGAGATCGCCCATGCCCGGACCTTCGTCCAGGCGCTGGAGCGAGAGGTTCCGGACGATGCGCTCATCTTCCAGGTCGACGGGACCGGGTACACCGGCTTCTTCTCGCGGCGCCATGTGATCAACGGGGACGGGCTCGTGCACACCCACGCCTACGCGCGGCGCCTGGCCGAGGATGGACTGGCCGGCTATCTGTCCGACATGGGGATCGACTACCTGGTTACCAGCGACTATGCCCGCGGCGACACATTGCTCAGCCATCACGGGCTGGTCGTGACCCGCGACCAAGTCCAGCCGCTCCTTACCCCGCCGCCGTCGCTGGCGCGCCTGACCGCCTTCGGGCTCTATCGCGTGAGATAGCCAAGAGCCACGGGCCGCCCGCGCCCGGATCAGCGGCCCAGGCCCTGGTCGGCGCCTACCGAGAGTGAGCGGCGCCGGCGCCTATATCAGCGAATCAGCACCGCCGGCCGGCTGTACTGCAGCCCGGCGGCCCGCAGGCGGAACATGTAGACCCCCGCGGGGCGTTCCTGGCCACGATCATCACGGCCGTCCCAGGCGACCTCGTGGCGTCCTCCGGGATAGGATCCGCGGATCAGGCTGCGCACCAGCCGGCCCTGCGCGTCCAGAACGGTGAGCTCGACCTCTTCCGCGAAGAGCAGCTCGAAACGGATGACCGTGCTCGATCCGAATGGATTGGGAAAGCTGCTCTGCAGCTGCACCCGCGACGCATTCCGCGCGCCGGGCCGGTCCTCGACATGGCTGGCATCGGGCTGCTGCGCGAAGCTGTAATGCGCGGCCGGGGCCACCCGCGGCATACCCTCCTGGCGGCCGCTGTAGTCGGCGGCCAGGATGTAGTAGTCGGTGGTGGTGGCGCCGCTCGGTTGGGGGAGCACGGCCTCGTAGGTGTCCCCGCCGGCATGGATCAGCGCCAGAGACTGCCAGGCCCCGCCGTCTTGACGGTAGTGCAGCTCGGCCGACTGCAAACCGGTTCCGCTGTGGGCGCGCACCAGGGCGCTCACCTGGACCGGACCGGTCTGTTCGCTCACGATCGGCGTATGGGCGATGCGCAGCATCCCACTGTCCATCACGCCCTTGGTGCGGCAATGCAGCGCATCGTCGCTCAGAAACGAGCTGTAGTAGTACCCCTGGACCTCGTAGCCGGGCGCGGCCTCGCTGTAGGTGGCCAGTGCGGCATTGTCATAGGCGCTGTTGCCGAAGGTGGGCACGTAGATCTTGTCATTGAGGATCAGGCTGTTCGTATAGGATGCCGGCGAGCCCCCTCCGATGTTGTAGCAGTAGATGCGATGGACATCGTACGGCCGCCCCGTGGAGGATTCGAGCGAGGCCAGCAGCGCGGCGCGCTGGTTGAGCGTGTTGTAGGTGTGGTGACTGGACCAGACCTCCTTGACGAGAACGGTCTCCTCGTCGAGGAACTTCGCCCAGGTGTCGATGTGGTGGATGCCGCCGCTCTCGATGTAGTCGAGCACGTAGTAGGTTTCGACGCCGTAGTAGTCGGCCATCAACTGGTCGACTTCGGCCTGGCTCATGCCGTTGTAGCTCAGGGCCTCGTTGTAGACCAGTTTCGTGGAGGAACTGATGTGGGCGCCGTCGGTCATGTAGTTGCCGCCGGTGTGATACATGCCGTGGCTGTGCACCGGGATGCCTTGCTGCTGAGCGAAGTAGACGGGGATCAGATTGTCGTTGGGCCGGTAGGGGCGGTTGTAGGTGTGATCGATGATGGCGATCTCGCCGTTGCCGTCGAAGACGAACCAGGGGCCGTAGTCGCGGGTCCATATCGAATCGTTGTTGCGCACCAGAAACTGCACCCGGTCCATGTCCACGCCGTTGCTCTGCAGGTTGCTCTGGGCGGTGCTGTAATAGCCGCTCGAGACGACGACATGCAGCATCACATCATCGTCGAGGTCACGGAGGAGGTTGTAGGGCAGGCCCAGTGGATAGCGGATCAGCACGCCGGTGCAAGGCTCCCATTCCGCGCAGTTGCGCACCGGGGCCAGCGGCGGCGGATCGTCGCGATCAATGTCCGCGCCGGGCATCTGATCCTCCCGGCCTTCCCAGCGCAGCCGCTCGGCGTCCGTGGCCTGCCGGGGCAGCAGCGGCTCGAGTCCATCGACGTCCCACTCCGCGTGCGCCATCGCGCAGGTCGCCAGGCCCGCCACGGCCAGCCAGGCCAACGCGAAGATGATTGC
The DNA here is from genome assembly GCA_964417675.1 of uncultured bacterium. GTDB lineage: Bacteria > Eisenbacteria > RBG-16-71-46 > CAIMUX01 > WJJG01 > CAYQJL01. The sequence goes on from CAYQJL010000223.1 coordinate 6,196, forward strand.
CGGAATCCGGATCCGCCCAAACATGGATCTTCCTCCTCAAACAATGCGATGCCGTTCTCACCGAACACAAGCTTACACCAGTATAGCATGAAGGGCCGGGAAGTGGATACAGGACTCAGGTGCCTCTCGGTCCAGGAGTTGTGGGTGTGCATCCCGAGAACTCGAATGTCGCGCAAGCCTTGAAGTTAGCCGCCATCGAATGCCGGGCTGAATCGCGAGCGAGATCGTGCCTGCGATCCCAACGGCAACTCGGCGATCCTCTCCCCCAGGTTCTGTCCATCCCAAAAATGTCATCTGCGGCAAATGGACGCCACCACAACGATGATGACGGAGCATTCCAGGCTCGCGATGGCGCGGGAGGAGCATGCTTCGAGGTCGCGTTC
>CAYQJL010000224.1:0-9046 GCA_964417675.1 uncultured bacterium
CGGCGATCTCACCACGCGCTTCGGGCGGGGCTTCTCGCCCGACAACCTCGAGAACATGCGCAGGTTCTATCTCGCCTTCGTGTCGGTCGAGACTTCCGAGACGGCGTCTCGGAAATCGGGAGTGACGCATGCATCCCGGAAACTGCAGACGGCGTCTGCAATATCTCCGGGCGTGGCGCCCGTCGCCGCGGCACCCCCACCGGTGGGGGAGAGTTTGCAGACGGTGTCTGCAGCATCCCGGCTCTCGCACGCGGCCGCCCACTTCCGGCTTCCCTGGTCGGCCTACGTTCGGCTCCTCTCAGTCAGGAGCGAAGAAGCCCGCCACTTCTACGAGGCCGAGGCCCTGCGCGGCGGCTGGTCGGTTCGCCAACTCGCCCGCCAGATCGACAGCCAGTTCTACGAGCGGAATGCTCTGTCGAGGAACAAGGCCTCGGTGCTGAAGAAAGGCACCTGGCCTCTTCCAGACGACGTCTGCTTCGTCGGCCGCCAGAAGCGCCTGCGGATCGGGGACGAGTGGTTTCGCGTGGATCTGATCTTCTTCCATCGTAGCCTACGCTGCCTGGTGCTGATTGATCTCAAGCTCGGTCGGTTTACCCACGCCGACGTCGGCCAGATGGACGTGTACCTCTAGTACGCGGCCGAACGCTGGACCCGGACACAAGAGAACCCGCCCGTGGGCCTAGTCCTCTGTGCCCGGAAGAACGATGCCCTGGCCCGCTACGCGCTCAACAACTTGCCGACGATGATGCCACGGCGCGGTGGGGAGTCCATGGACGGAGTTCAGGGCCGCCGCGATCCGGCGCAATCGCAAGCGCTCTTGGTGGAGAGAAGCCGGTGCGAGTTGCCCCCCAAGAGGATTCGAGGTAGCCCAGTGACCGAAGTCATCGCCAGAAAGAAGCCCATCGAAGTCGCCCTGCCCCGCGAGGCGCAGCGGCTCGGGCTTGAGGCCGACACCAGCGACCTCAATCCGGTCGGGGTGCTGATCAAGAAGGCGATGATCGGGATCCCGCCGGAGTTCGCCGGTCGGCCGCCGGTCAATCCCGAGGTGGGCAAGAACAAGGAGTTGATCGATCGCAAGTGGAAGGGCGCCCAGGGCCTGGCCGAGGACGTGCGCTACTGCGGCAAAGGGTTCTATCTTCGCGGCCACAACGTCTTCGGATGTGACAGGTTGCGCTCATCACTGCTCTGAAGCAAGGACGGCGCCGAGCGCCAGGCTCCAACCTTTTTCGGTTCTCATACGGGAGGAATGAGTGGCATCAATCTGGCTTACCGTCACAGGGATGCATCCTCTGGAGATCCAGATGCTAGCAGAATCGCGGGGCTCGTATGGTACCGAATATGGTACCATTCAGGAAAGGCTGAGATATCTCTGAAATCCAAACTCCTCGAACGGGCAATGGAGCATCCCACGGCGCTTCGCTACGAGGAACTATGCAGCTTGGCCGAGCAACTGGGATTCGTCCATGTCCGCACGCGAGGCAGCCATGCGATCTATACGCACGAGGACATGAGTAGGCCGCTCAGCTTCCAGCAGGTCGGGGGCATGGCCAAACCCTTTCAAGTCAGGCAGCTGCTTGCTGCTGCACGGGAGCTGGGCATCCTGGGAGAGGAGTAGGAATGCCGATGGTTCGCTACAGCATTCGTGTGGCGTGGAGTGACGAAGACGACATGTTCGTAGCCGTCTGCCCGGCATTGGGAGGGATCTCCGCGTTGGGCGAGACGATTCAAGAGGCCGTCGTAGAGATCGAGGCGGCGATGGTTCTGGCCGTGGAAACCTACGAATCCGAGGGCTGGCCATTGCCACCCCCGGACCCGGTCGTGGAGTACAGCGGACAGTTCCGGCTACGATTGCCTCGTTCCCTGCATGGCTGGCTGGCGCAGGAAGCCGAGCGGCAAGGGGTGTCGTTGAACAGCCTGATCGTCTCCATGCTCGCCCGTGCGCAAGGCGCCCATGAGGCGACGGTCGCAGTGACGGAGATGGCGGACTCGGCCAGCAAGGCAGGTAAACGAAGAGGTAGGGCAAGGCGGGTGAGCGAGGGGCCTGGCGGGTAGCACCTACGACATCCAGGTGCCAGACCGGCCCGCACACGACACGGCTGTAGGCGGTTTCCAAGGCGAGCATCTGGTTGATCGGGCGAATCGATGTCCACCCCAGTCCTTGTGCAATGGTATTCTTGTCTGTGAGTGCACCGAATGGGGTCTCGCAGAGAAGCCCGGATAGGAGGACACGATGAAACGTAGGACGAACGTGCGGAAACAGCTGTACGCCCTGTCGAGCCTGCTGCTGGCGGTGTGCTGCCTGATTCCACCGGCGGCGGCCGAGGGCCCGATGGTGGCGCTGCGGCTGACCGGGGGGGAGAGCGCGGTCTATGCCCTGAGTGAGATCAGCCGGATCAGCTTCGAGGGCGAAGAGACCCTGGTGGTGGTGACCGGCACCAGCTCCCAGCAGTACGCCACCGAGGCGATCGAGCGGATCGAGTTTCTCTTCGAGTTCTCTGGAGTTGAGGATCCACGGGAGGCGGCTGGAATCGTCGCTGCGCTGCACCTGTTCCAGAACCGGCCGAACCCGGTGTCGTCGGGGACGCAGATCGGCTTCGAGCTGCCCCGGCCGGGGAAGGTGGAGCTGGCCGTCTACGGCGCCGACGGTCGTCTGGTGCGCAGGCTGGTGGCCGAGGAGCGCGAAGCGGGCCGCCACACGATTGGCTGGGACGGTGTGAATGAGGCGGGCCGGAAGGTGCCGAGCGGGACCTACTTCTACCGGCTGCGTGCGCCGGGGATCGAGGAGAGCCGGCGGATGATCCTGCTGCCGTAAGTGATCCTGCTGGGGTAGGTGATCCTGCTGGGGTAGGTGATGCTGCTGCCGTAAGTGATCCTGCTGCCCCAGTGGTATCTGGCATCGCACCAGGCATCCTAGGACTGGCGGGAGGGAGCAAGACGGAAGACCGGGCAGCAGCTCAGAACTGGTGGCAGCTCAGAATTGGTGGCAGCTCAGAATTCGTAGCAGCTCAGAATTGGTAGCAGTTCAGAGCTGGTAGCAGCTTCGAACTGGCAGCGGGAGGAAGCTTGAACGATGAAGGCTAAGATTGCGGCGCTGACGATGTTGACGCTGGCCTTGGCCGTTACGGCCAGCCAGGGTGAATGGAAGATGCAGATCTACAGAGACGGCGACATGACCGAGTACACGGTAGCCGACATCGACAGTCTGAAGTTCTACGAAGACACGCTGGCTGTGCCGGGGGCGTTCGTGGAGATCCCCGCGGGCAGCTTCACGATGGGGAGCCCGCCGGATGAGCCCCACCACGGGGACGACGAGACGCAGCACGAGGTGACGCTGACGAACTCGTTCTACCTGCAGGCGACGGAGGTAACGAACCAGCAGTACGCGGACATGGCGCAATGGGCCTATGACCGGGGCTACTGCACGGCGATGAGCAGCAGTCTGCAGGATGCGCTGGATGGATCGACGCAGGAGCTGCTGGATCTGGACGCTTCCGGCTGCGAGATCTCCTTCAGCGGGGGCGACTTCACGGTGGATGCCGGGAAGGAGGACCACCCGGTGCTGGAGGTGACCTGGTACGGCGCCGCCCGCTACTGCGACTGGTTGAGCCTGTTGGAGGGCCGGCCGCGGGCCTATGACCACGACGGCGACTGGACCTGCAACGGGCATGATCCCTATGGTGCTCAAGGCTACCGGCTGCCGACCGAGGCGGAGTGGGAGTATGCGTGCCGTGCGGGGACGCAGACCCCCTTCCACACGGGGGAGTGCCTGGATGCAGGAACGGAGGCGAACTACACTGGCAACTATCCCTATCCCGGCTGTCCGTCCGGCCCGTACGTAGGTTGGACGGTGCCGGTGGGGAGTTACCCGGCCAATGCTTGGGATCTAAACGACATGCACGGGAATCTGTGGGCGTGGTGCAACGACTGGTACGGGAGCTACGGGGGGGATGAGACGGATCCGGTAGGGCCGTTTACGGGCGGCGCCCGCGTGAGGCGCGGCGGCTGCTGGAGCTACGCCGCGCACTACTGCCGCTCCGCGGATCGGATCAACAACTACCCGAGCGTCAGCTACGTCTACATCGGGTTCCGGCCCGCGAGGTCGGCCTTCTGATGCCGCTGTAGCGGCATCAGAACTCTTAGCCCTTGGGCTCTTGGCCCTTGGTTTTTCTCTTGGAAGCGAGCCCCGGCGGGGAGCGGACGCGGTCGGCGGGCGGAGCCGGCCGACCCGGGAGCGTGCCGCGGGGGCGAGCAGACAAAGCTGCGGATCTACGATGAGGTTCCCAGTCGACGGCGCCACTACCGATGGTCATGTTGGCCACTTTGCTGAAGACCAAGCGAGATCCGTCCTTCGAGGAGCGGACGGCTCGATTGGGACATCACATGAAGGCTCGCCGGTGTGGATGGTGGCGGCATCGCTACGCGAGACGCCGGCGAATCGCGGTGGGTTTACGCCGTGCTTTCGTCCCAGGCGCGCCGACGGAGACGCTGGTCGATCGGGCGCGACACTCTAGCGAGGACGGCGAGGGCAGGGCGGCGTACTCGTTCCTGGTGATTTGGTCTTTGGGTAGAAAATTATGAGCAAAGATTTGACACAATCCAATCATTGCCATATATTGTCTACAGTGAGTTGTCTCAAATCGTCAAAAATTGGACGCAATCCAATGAACACCGAAAGAAAGCAAAAGAGGTCTGCTGTCGGAGTCGATCTCGTCCGGCTCCTCGCCCGCCAGCACAACCGCATGTTCACCACGCGGCAGGCCCGGGAATTGGCCCCACGGGTCGGCCTGAAGGAAGATTACCTTCTGGAGGCGCTGCACCATCTGCGGCGCAACGGCTGGATCGTCCAGCTTCGGCGCGGGCTCTATGCCCTGACCGCCGAGGTCCCCGGTGTGGCGCCGGTCCACGAGTACGAGATCGCCATGGCCGTTGTCCAGCCGGCGGCCGTGTCGCACTGGTCGGCGATGCATTTCCATGGGCTGACCCAGCAGGTCGCCCGCAGGGTGTATGTTCTGACGACGACGACGGCTTCGAAGCCGCGGACGCGAGCTGCCGGGCCCTCTGGCGGGGGCTCGGGATTCTCCGCCGGGGGCACGAACTTCACCTTCGTGGGGGTCGACGCCAGGCGGTTCTTCGGCACGGAGCAGGTCTGGATCGGCGAGGCCCGCGTGACGGTGACCGATGCGGAACGTACGCTGATCGACGGCCTGTCGAAGCCGCAGTATTGTGGGGACTTCGCGGAGGTCTTGCAGGCGTTCGAGGTCCGGCTGGCCGACCTGGATCTAGACCGGATCGTCGATTACGCGATCCGGCTGGATGGGGCTACGGCCAAGCGGCTCGGCTGGGTGCTCGAGCATCTGGGGCTGGTCTCTCCGCTCCTCCAAAGGCTCTTGTCCGTCCCGGTCAAGGGATACCGGATGTTGGATCCCACCGGTACGCGCCGGGGGCCCTGTGATGGGCGCTGGATGATCCAGGTCAATCTGCCCGGGAGGATCGGGACTTGAAACCCCTGCGCACCCGGCTTCAGGAAGCCCGCAGGGATCTCGATCTGCCGTGGGAGATCCTCGAGCGGGACTATCTGCTCTCGTGGATCCTGGCCGGGATCGGCCAACTGCCGGCGCTGAGGGACTCCTTGGCGTTCAAGGGGGGCACGGCGCTCAAGAAGTGCTATTTCGGAGACTATCGTTTCTCGGAGGATCTGGACTTCACCGGTCTGCCGGGCGTGCCAACTGGCGAGGCCTTGCTCGCCGCGGTCGGCGAGGCCTGCGCGGACGCGGCCGGGCTCCTCGACGGATATGCTCCCGTGGGTATCGATTGCGCCCGCTACACCGAGCGGGGACCCCATCCCGGCGGTCAGGAGGCATTCACGATCCACGCCACCTTTCCGTGGCAGAAGGGGCCGATGACTCGCGTGATGATCGAGGTGACGGTGGATGAGCCCGTTGTGCGGCCCACGACCCGACGCCCGATCCTCCACGAGTACGGCGAGCCGATCCAGGCCGATGCCCAGGTCTACGCGCTGGAGGAGATCGTAGCGGAGAAGCTCAGGGCCATCCTCCAGCACGCCCGCAAATTGGAAGAGCGGGGGTGGAGCCGGTCGCGGGCACGGGACTATTACGATCTGTGGCGAATGTTCGGGACCTACGGTGATCGGATGGACCTGACTGGATTCGGTGATCTGCTGGACGAGAAGTGCTCGGTGCGGTCAGTTGGGTTCGCCAAGCCGGATGATTTCTTCCCTGATATCGTTCTCGACCACGTGGAGAGGACCTGGGTGCAATGGCTCGGTCCGCTGGTCTCCGAACTGCCGCTCTTCGAGGCGGTGATCGCTGACTTGCGGCCGCAGATCGATATGTTGCTTGGGTAGGCCCAAGAGTGGCCGTCTGGGCACCACTGCGCTCCTGCTACGTGGGTCCGCTCCGGGTGCGCCTGGCGGCGGGATACTGCAGCTCACTCCCGCCTGTCGTCTGTGTCACGACGTGCCGGTGCAGAAGAGCGCTACGCGGACATGTAGCGGGCGGAGATGCGCGAGATGCGCAACACCGGCGCGGGCGGTGATCTTCTCGCAGATGGTGGACGACCCCTCGTCCCGTCCGGAGCTGTTCGATCCCGAGAAGCTCCCCGCCTTGAGCGTCAGGGCAAGGCCATCTCGAACTTCGCAGCCACCCTGCCGCCGGCCGAATCGGACATGGCGGCGCAGGTCTTCAAGGACCCGTACTTGTTCGACTTCCTCGGGAAAGCCGACCCTTACCGCGAACGAGAGATCGAGCAAGCGCTTGTGAATCACATCCAGCGCACCTCGGGACGCTGAGCCGAAGCGGCGGGGGAAGAAGCGGAGCGGGACGGATTCCAAGGAGGAAATGGGGCGATCGTAGGGGGCTCCGGTGAGAGTGCCTGGACACAGGCCGCCATATTTATCCTTTTCAAAAGGCTAAATGTGACAGATATTATCCTTATGAGAAGGATAAATGAATGCAAGACGTGCTCCGGCTGAAGATGGCTGAAGGGCTGGCCAGCCCACCGCCTGCCTTCACGAGAAGGGAGGTGCGCTTGCCGCGCGTGGACCGCAAGGCCATGGCGGTTGTCGGCGTGCGCCGAAGCGGCAAGACGACCTTCCTCTGGCAGTGTCTCGCCGATCGACTCGCCGCCGGAGCGCCGCGCGAATCGATGCTCTTCCTGTGTTTCGAGGACGAGCGGCTGCCCAATCTGACGGCGCCCGTTCTGACCTGGCTGCTCGAGGAGTTCTACCGCCAGTACCCGTCGAACAGAGATCAGCACAACGTCACGTTCTTCTTCGACGAGATCCAGTGCGTCGCGGGATGGGAGTCCTTCGCCCGGCGCCTGGTGGACACGGAGCGGGTGGACCTGTTCCTTTCGGGGTCCTCGGCGCGTCTGCTCAGCCGCGAGGTCGCCACGAGCATGCGCGGGCGGGCCCTGGAGGTGCTGGTGCACCCCTTCAGCTTCCGCGAGGTGCTGCGTCATTGGGGCGAGGAGCCCGAAGTTCCCTGGAGCAAACTGCGCAAGGCGGCGCGTTCGAAGATCGAGAGCCGCCTGCGGACCTATCTCACGCAGGGCGGATTCCCGGAAACACTGGGCACCCAAGAGCGCGATCGGGCCAAGCTGCTGCGCTCCTACGTGGATGTCGTTGTGCTTCGCGATGTGATCGAACGCCACAAGGTCTCCAATCCGCTCGCTCTGCGCTGGATGCAGCGGCAACTCCTATCCAGTCCGGCCGGGCCCTTCAGCGTGCAGAAGTTCTGGGATGCGTTGCGGTCTCAGGGCGTGCCCGTGGGCAAGGACACGCTGCACGACTACCTGGAGCATCTGGAGGATTCGTTCCTGGTCAGGATCGTCTCGCTCCACACGGCATCCGAGAGGCAGCGGATGGTGAACCCGCGCAAGGCGTATCCCGTGGATCCGGGACTCATCCCGATCTACGACCGAAGCGGCCATCCTTGCCTGGGGCACGCGCTGGAGACAGTCGTGTGTCTCGAGCTGGAGCGGCGCGGCTACGAGATCGCCTACGTGCGCACCAAGAACGACTGCGAAGTCGACTTTCTGGCGCAGGGGCCGGGGCTGCCGGCGCTCCTGATGCAGGTGTGCCTGGATATCAGCGATGCGGCCACGCGCGACCGCGAACTGCGCGCGTTGGAAGCAGCAGCCAAGGAGCACCCGCGAGCCACGCCCGTGCTGCTGACGCTGGAGTCGATCCCACCGGCGGTGGAGATGCCGGGGCGGGTGAAGTGGGTGACCGCGGCGGAGTGGCTGCTGGGGGGGGGGGGGGGCTGATGGGAAGAGCGGGGCGGGACAATCTATCGAGAATCTATCGACACGAGGCCGGAATCTATCGACGCTCCGCCTAATCGTAAAGGAATCGTAAATCCTGGGGCTGCAATCGTAAAGCGCGCTCGCTTGGTCGGGCTACTGGAAGCAGGCAGAGACAGGATCGAGACACTGAAGTGACCGAAGTCATCGCCAGGAAGAAGCTCATCGAGGTCGCCCTGCCCCTCGAGGCGCAGCGGCTCGGGCTCGATGCCTATGCCGGCGACCTCAATCCGGTCGCGGTGCTGATCAACAAGGCGATGATCGAGATCCCGCCGAAGTTCGCCGCGCGGCCGCCGGTCAATTGGCGTCGACATTCATGCTGTCGACGAAGCCGGGGAAGAAGGGGTGCGTCGAGCCGGTGATCGAGGGGGATGGGTATCGGTTCACGGTGAAGGTGGGGAAGCCGCGGGATCCGGAGGGGACAAAGAAGGGGACTACAGCTGGCAAGCGGAACGCCTTCAAGTGCCTGATGTCTGGGGTGCCGGTAACCTACGACCACATCCGGGCCGAGGGCAAGGCCGGGCGCAAGGGCGCGCGGATGATGGCAATAACCCTCGGGATTTCTAGACGCCGAGTCACGGCCTGACGAACTTTGGCGACTTCTTCACGCCGCAGCAGTTGGTGGCGCTGACGACGTTTTCGGATCTGGTGGGGGAAGCGCGGGAGTGGGTGCTCGCGGACGCGCTGGCGGCGGGGATGGAGGATGACGGGGGTGGGATCGAGG
>CAYQJL010000225.1:0-7150 GCA_964417675.1 uncultured bacterium
CGCACCCGGCCCGCGCAGCCCCCGGCCTGCGCCGCACCCGGCCCGCGCCGTGCCCAGGCCGCGCCGCGCCCGGCCTGCGCCGTGCCCAGCCTCCGCCGTGCCCGGCTTGTGCCGCGCCCGGCCCGCGCCGTGCCCAGGCAGCGCCGCGCCCGGCTTGTGCCGTGCCCAGGCAGCGCCGCGCCCGGCTTGTGCCGTGTCGGGCTGCGCCGCAACTGGCCTCCGCCGCACCCGGCCTGTCCAGGGATGGTGTGCCCAGAGAGCGTTGCCTGCCGGTTCCGGGTGCTGGCTGGGCTGGGAAGGGGTGCCGGTCTGCACGTTTCCGCTTCCGCCCTTCCCCCCGGTCCTGGCGTTCGTGGTATCATCGACGTGCCAATGCTGTGTTTCATCTCTTCACAAGGAGGAACGGATGCTTTCCCGCTGGACCCTTGTGCTTGCCTGCGCACTCCTGGCGTCTGCCGCGATCGTCCTGGGCAGTGCACCGGTGCGAGCCGTGCAGCCCGAGGATGTCGGAGGCCTGGCCGATCAGCTTCAACCGATGGGCCCGGAGGGGATCTACCGGGCGGCTGCCCGCGGCGTCGAGCTGCTGGATGAGGAAACGCTCGGTCGGCTCAACCTGGAGCTGGGCCGCTTCGGCCGGAGCACCAACAGCCGCTGGCAGGCGCAGTCCTGGAATCCGCTCACGCACACGCCGCAGCTGGTTGTGGGGACCGGCCTTAGCATGGGGCGCGTAATCCTCGATGAGCGGACGGCCGAGGAGGTGGCGCGCGAATTCGTCGACCTGACCCGCACCCTCTGGGGCCTGGGTTCGGAGGATCTGGTTCTGTGGCGGGTGGCGCACGGCTTGCAGAAATGGTCGGTGCACTTTCATCAGCAGGTCGCCGGCTGGCCGGTCATCGGCAGCCGCCTCACCGTGACCATGACCGAAACGGGCCGCGTGGCGGCCTTCGGCGGTGACCTGTGGCCACAGCTGCGCGGGGCCGCGCCGCTGACCATCTCCGCCGCCGATGCGCCGCGGGTCGTGCATGCGCAACTGGCCGCCCGGGGCCTGGCGCCCGCGGCCGCCGGCCCGCACGACCACGTACGGGTCGAGATGAGCGGGTATCTGCCCCTCTCGGCCAGCGAGGGCCGTCCCGTCCACCGGGTAATGCGCAACTACCGGGATCCCTTGGGAGCCTACCTCGTGGATTTGGACGCACAGACCGGCGAGTTGCTGCAGCTTCAAAATGTGCTGCGCATGGTCGAGTTCACCGGCACGATCACGGCCGACATCGATGATCCCGGCTGGTGTGCGGGGATCTTCGAGCGCCCGGTCGCGAACATGGATGTGGTGGTCGCGGGCGTGGGTGCGGGCGTTACGGCCCCGGACGGATCCTACCAGATTCCGTTCTCCGGCTCGGAAGCGGAATCGCTCTTCGTGGAGTTCCTGGGACCCTTCTTCGACGTCAACAACTTCGTCGCGCCCGATTCGCGCGTGGCGGCCCACGTCATGCCGGGGGCGCCGTTCGACCTGCACTGGGATGATGCGAACTCGCGGGCCGATGAACGCGATGTCTTCTATCACGGCAATGTGATGCATGACCTGATCAAGTCGGTGGATCCGGGATGGGCGGATCTGGATTTTCCGCTGCCCGCCAATGTCAACCTTCAACAGATCTGCAACGCCTACTGGGATGGTTCGAGCATCAACTTCTACCGTGAAGGCGGCAACTGCGCGAACACCGGAACCCTGGGCGATGTGATCGCCCACGAATACGCCCATGGCATCACGGACTTCATGTACGGGGCCGTGGAACCGTCCCGGATGATCCACGAGGCCAATTCGGACGTCGCCGCGAATTTCCTCTCCGGAATGTCGGTCATCGGCCAGGGATTCTATCTGGACGACTGCATCGGCGGGATCCGCGACACGGACAACGACCAGGTGTACCCGGACAGCCTGACCGGCGAGCCCTACCATGACTCCACGATTCTCTCCGGTTTCCACTGGCATGCGCGGGAGAATCTGGTCGCGGTCCTGGGGGAGGAGGCCGGCGTGGCCCACGCCCTGGCGATCTGGCACTGGGCCCGGGCTCTGGGACTGCCGCATACCCAGCCGCAGCAGGTCTGGTGGACCTTCGTGGCCGATGATGATGACGGCAACATCGACAATGGCACGCCGCACTGGGCCGAGATCTGCGCCGCGGCCGAGCACAAGGGCCATGCCTGCCCTGAGCTGTTCAGCGATGTCGTGATCCACCACGCTGCCTACCCCTACGGGGAGGCGCCGCTTGGTCAGGCCCTCGAGCTTTCGGCCCGGATCTATTCGCTGGTCGATGAGATCGATCCGGCGACGATCACCCTCTACTACCGCAACCAGGGAGAGGGCGAGTTCCACGCCATGCCGATGCTCCCGACCGGTGAAGAAATGGAGTTCGGGGCGGAGGTGGCCGGCCTGATTCCGGACACGTACTTCGAGTACTACATCTATGCGGCCGACATGTCGCTGAACGAATTGACCGATCCCCGGGAGGCGCCCGAGGAAGTACACACCGCGCTCATCGTGCCCGTGTACGAACCGTTCGAGGATGCGCCCGATTGGACGGTCGGTGCCGCGGGCGATGATGCGACCCAGGGGATCTGGGAGTGGTGCGATCCAGTGCAGGTGGTTCTGAGCCGGGTGATCCAGCCCGAGGATGATGTCACACCCGATCCGGGCCGCCACTGCTGGATCACGGGCCAGTACTATGGCGGCTATGCCTTCGAGAGCGATGCCGACGGCACGACATCGCTGACGTCCCCGCCGTATGATCTGAGCGGCTACGACTACGCCTCGCTCGAATGCTGGCTGTGGTTCCAGACGATCAGCTCGGCCGAGGGGGTTGTGAAAATCCTGGCGTCGAACAATGGATCCTCCTATAGAACGATCTACACGGTCAGCGGTGTGCAGGAGCAGTCGACCTGGAAGCCGGTCGAGGTCGACCTGTCGGCCTTCTTTCCGACGCTCGGCACGCTGCGGATTCGCGTCGTGATGTACGGACAGCCGCTTCCCTCGGTGGATGAGGCCGGCCTCGATGAACTGGTGATTCGGGCCGGCGTCGACGATCTCTCGGACGTGCCGCACGGTTCCGATGCGAGTGGGTTGCCGGCGAGCCTGGCCGTCCTGGCGCGCAATCCGATGGTGGCCGGCGGCCGGTTCCACCTGGCCCTGCCCCGGAGCGGCCCGGTCGAGGTGGCGATCAGCGACATCAACGGCCGGCTCGTCCGCCGCATGCAGTACGAGACCCTGGAGGCCGGCGTGCGGGCGATCCCCTGGGACGGCCGTGACAGCCGGGGCAGCCGGCTGGAGAGCGGTGTCTATTTCTGCCGGGCCACGACCCCCGGTGAGAGCGCCATCGGCCGGCTGGTCTTGATGCGCTAGCGCCCATCGTACAAGATGGGTTCGTGAAAGGAATCACGTCCCGAGGGTGCGGCGACAAGGAGGTAGCCGGTGAAGCTGTTCGGCAAGCGCAAGACGGTCGCCCTGTCCCCGGGCACCACGATCTTCGTGGGCGAGCGCAAGGTCGACCGGGTGAGCTTCGCGGCCATCAGCTACGATCGGGAGACATTCGCCGAAACGACGCTGGCGCGGGTGGAGGATACATTCCCGCATCGCGACAGCCGGCCGGTATCGTGGGTCAATGTGACCGGTCTGCACGATGTCGAGGTGCTGGATGCGATGGGCGTCCACTTCGGGCTTCATCCCCTGGTGACCGAGGACATCGCCCACACCGGACAGCGTCCCAAGCTGGAAGACTACGCCGACTACCTCTACATCGTCACGCGCATGGTGCGCTACGATGCCGCGGCCGCCGAACTGCTGACCGAGCAGATCAGCATCGTGGTGGGAAGCAACTACGTGCTCACCTTCCAGGAGCGGGAAGGGGATGTCTTCGATTCGATCCGCGAGCGCATCCGGCGCGGGAAGGGCCGCGCCCGCCGGATGGGAACCGGCTATCTGGCCTACATGCTGCTGGACGCCATCGTGGATCACTACTTCGTCTGCCTGGAGACGATCGGCGAGCGCATCGAGGGCTTGGAGGATGAGCTGCTGGCCGCTCCGTCGCAGGAGCAGCTTCAGAGCATTCATCATCTCAAGCGCGAGATGATTCTGTTGCGCAAGGCCGTCTGGGCGCAACGGGAGGTGATCGGCGCTCTGGAGAGGGGCGATGCGGTCGACTTCGGGGAGGAGCTGCGGCCCTTCCTGCGCGATCTCTACGATCACACCGTGCAGGTGCTCGAGACGGTCGAATCCTTCCGTGACGTGCTCTCGGGGCTTCAGGACCTCTATCTCTCGAGCATCAGCAATCGTATGAATGAGGTGATGAAGACGCTCACCATGATCGCGACGATCTTCATTCCCCTGAGCTTTCTGGCCGGTGTGTTCGGGATGAACTTCGAGGTCATGCCGGAGCTTCATTGGAGATGGAGCTACCCGATCTTCTGGATCGTGGCGCTGCTGATCGCCGGGGGGTTGAGCGCGTACTTCCGCAAGAGAGGCTGGATGTAGAGCGCAGGGGCCGCGCCGCGGGGACGCCGGATGTTGTTGCGATCGGCGGGCGCGTCGCGGCCTGCTGAGCAGGGTTCTCTCCAGAGGAGGTGGATGGAGTGTTTGCCTTGGAATGGCCGATGATCGAGACCTGGTTGGTTACGACCGGGCTTCGCGTTCTTCTCATGCTGTTGTTGACCTGGGGGCTCTGGTGGCTGCTGCGGATCAGCACGGGCCGTCTCAAGGGGCGTCTGCTGGCGAAGAAGAGTGATCCCGAGGCGGAACGGCGGGTGACGACCCTGACCACCATCCTACGGGGCGCGGGAGGCTTCGTGCTGCTTGTAACCGCCGGCATGGTGATCATCTCGCAACTGGGCGTGAAACTCGGCCCGATGGTCGCCGCGGCCGGGATTGGGGGCCTGGCGATCGGCTTTGGCGCGCAGAATCTGGTCCGTGACGTGATCAGCGGTTTCTTCATCCTCCTGGAGGACCAGGTGCGGGTCGGGGATGTCGTGCAGCTCAACGGCCAGGGAGGCTTGGTCGAGGACATCACGCTGCGGCACATTCGCTTGCGCGATCTGGCCGGCACGGTGCACTACTTTCCGAATGGCTCGATCGATCGGGTCGCCAACATGACGAAGCAGTTCTCCTTCTATCTGATCGATTTCGGCGTGGCCTACCGGGAGGACACCGACGAGGTCTTCGGCGTCATGCGAACCGTGGTGGATCAGATGCGCGCGGAGGAGCCCGGGTCGGTCGACATCCTGGAGCCGCTCGAGATTCTGGGGGTCGACCGCTTCGCCGACTCGGCCGTGATTCTGCGGGCGCGCATCAAGACCCGGCCGCTGCGCCAGTGGGCGACGGGCCGCGAGTTCAACCGGCGCTTGAAGAAGGCCCTGAATGCCGCCGACATCGAGATTCCCTATCCGCATCAGACGATCTACTGGGGCGAGCACAAGGGCGGTCAGCCGGCGAAGCTGCATGTCGTCCAGGAGTCGGACTGACGGTGCCCGTGCGGGTCGGCGGGCCGGACGCCAGCCCGCGGCGAAGGGCCCACGGATCCAGGCGAGCGCCGCCGACCGGTGAGCGGCTACTGCACCTCGATGGACACGGCGCTCTGGCAGGTTCGGGATTCGGCATCCCAGACCATCATGTGAACCTCATAGGTCCCGGCTGCCGTGAAGGTGTGGACCGGGTTCTGCGCCTGATCGCTGCCCCCGTCGCCGAAGTTCCAGAGAAACGTGTAGGGTGCCGTGCCGCCGGTGGCCTCGGCCGTGAAGCTCACGACCAGGGGTGCCGGTCCGCTGGTCGGAAACGCCGCCGTGCCGCAGGAGAAGGTGACCTCCTGTACTTCGATGCTCACCCCGCATTGGCACTGGCTCAGCGCATCGGTCACCGTCAGGGTCGCATCGTAGAAGCCCGCGAACGCATACTCGTGGGTTGGATTCTGCAGCTGGCTGGTCGCGCCATCGCCGAATTCCCAGGCGTAGCCGAAGGGGGCCACGCCGCCGGTGATCTCGGCCGAGAAGGCGACCTCCAGGGGAACCGTGCCACCGGCCGGATCGGCCTGGGCCTGGCAGGCAAAGGGGGCGGCCTGGACCACGATCTCGATGCTGCTTTCACAGCTCTCCTGGGCATCTTGCACGGTGAGGTGCACCTCGTAGAGGCCCTCGGTCTGGAATTCGTGGGTCGGATTCTGTTGCTGGCTGGTGGCGCCATCGCCGAACTCCCAGGCGTAGCTGAACGGCGCCTGCCCGCCGGAGGCCGATCCCGTGAACTGGACCTGCAGCGGCGGCAGACCGCTGGTCACGTCCGCGCTCGCGCTGCAGGCGAGTGCCCCGGCCTCGATCTGGATCGCGATCTCACTCTGGCAGGTGGCGCCGGCGGCGTCGGTCACCGTCATGGCCACGGCATAGCTGCCGGCCGTCTCGAATGTGTGGGTCGGGTCCTGCAGCTGGCTGGTCGCGCCATCACCGAACTCCCAGAAGAAACCGTATGGCGGCTTGCCCGCCGAGGCCTCCGCCTCGAAGGCGATCTCGGCCGGAGCGACGCCCGTGATGGGGGTCGCGCTCACCGAGCAGGCCAGCGCATCCGGCTTCGAGGCGTCATCGTCACAGCCCGGGCAGGCGATCAGAAGCATGCCCATGACCATGCCCATGCCCATGCAGGCCCGTACCACGTGCGGGATGCCGGCTGCTTTCATGGGAACCTCCAATCCATAGCGAGCCTCCGCGGGACGGATGCGATCATAGTCCGCGAGGCGCCGCTGTCCACCCCCAAAAACATACGCCCGCCGTCCAGGCCGGCCGCGCCTAGTACTCCGTCGCCCAGTTGATTTCGACGCCCGATTGCTCTCCCTGGCCGTAATGCGTGCTGAGTTTGAAATGGCGTGAGAAGAAGTACTCCAGGTTCACCAGGAAGCTGGCGCGCGCATCGAGCAGTTGCTCGTAGGTCAAGAGCACCTTGGGGCTCAGGTGTTTGCCGATCACCAGGGCCTGCGCGCCGGAGTCATCCTCGCGGCCCTGGATGGTCAGCATGTCGACGCCAAACTGCTCTGCCAGACGGGCGCCGAGCTGCGCGGCGCCGTAACTGGCCGCCACCTCGGTCGCCCGGCGTTGAACGAGCGACATCTGATCATGATCGAGC
>CAYQJL010000226.1:0-2839 GCA_964417675.1 uncultured bacterium
GCGTGGGGTATGCACGACATGCATGGGAATCTGTGGGAGTGGTGCAACGACTGCTCCGGGAGCTACGGGGGGGATGAGACTGACCCGGTAGGAGGGACGTGGTCGCCGGGCGGCTACCGGGTGGTACGCGGCGGCCGCTGGCACAACTACGCGCACTACTGCCGCTCCGCGTTTCGGAACTTCAACTACCCGCACTACAGCAACAACTTCATCGGGTTCCGGCCCGCGAGGTCGGCCTTCTGATGCCGCGTGAGCGGCATCAGAGCCCTTAGCCCTTGGACTCTTGGCCCTTGGCTCTTGTCTTGGAAGCGAGCCCCGGCGGGGAGCGGACGCGGTCGGCGGGCGGACCCGCCGACCCGGAAGCGCGCCGCAGGGGCGAGCGGTTTGGCGAAGTGCTGGCGTCTCTTCTCTGAACGCTTATGATGTATGCTTGTGAGGATCGTTCATGAAGCTCACCGTCATCAGTCTTGCCTACCGGGAGGAGGATGGGTTCGATGCGGGGCCTCTGGAGGAGTTCTGCGCGGCCCACAGCGTGAGCGGATGGACCGAGCACTTCTTCATGCGAGGGGGGTATCCCGAGCTTGTCCTCGTGCTTCAATACGAGGAGTCGAGGGACCGGCGGCGCAACGGGGGTGGGGGTCCGGGTAGGCGGGAGGGTGATCCGCGCCGGGAACTCGCCCCGCCGGCGCGCGTGGCCTACGATCGGTTGCGCCAGTGGCGCTCGCTTCGCGCGCGGCAGGATGGGGTGCCCGTTTACGTCGTCTTCAGCAACCGGGAGCTGGCCGCCATCGCCGCGGCCCGGCCCGAGTCGAAGGAGGCCCTGCGAGCGATCGAAGGCATTGGAAAGGGCAAGGCCGAGAAGTACGCCGAGGATCTCTTCGTCGTCCTGGCCAGTTTGGCAGAGACCGCGGGCGATAGCCCCGGGGAGACGCCGGGTGGGGCCCGGGGCAAGACGCAGGCCGGGGACCCCGGCGAGACGCGGGGCGAGAACCGGGGCGAGACGCCGGATGAGGCCCGGGGTGAGACCAAAGGTGAGACCAGGGGTGAGACGTGGCACGAAACTCCGGCAGGCCCGACCCATGCACCATGACGCTCGCTCCGCGGACCTACCCCTCTTCCTCCACTGGGAGAAGTTCCTGCTCTGGCTCCTGCCCAAGACCGGCAAGTTCCCGCGCTCGGTGCGCTTCACCTTCCAGCAGCGGATCGACAACGCCGCCCTGGAGGTACTCGAAGGGATTTTGGCCGCGCGGTATCGTCGCGATCGGGCGGGCTTCTTGAGGGAGGTCTCCCTGGGCATCGACAAGCTTCAGGTGCTGCTGCGCCTCGCCCATGAGCTTGGCCACCTGGATCATCGGGGCTATGAGCACGCGGCCCGGCAACTGGATGAGGCCGGCCGGATGACCGGCGGCTGGATCAAGCAGACGGAGGCGGTCGGGTGAAGCGTTTTGGCGGTCTGTTTCCCGAGGTGGCCTCCTTCACGAGCATCGTAGCCGCCGCCCGGCGCGCCGCGCGCGGCAAGCGCGACTCGGCCGAGGTGGCCGGCTTCATGCGAAATCTGGAGCCCGAGGCCCTCAGGATCGAGCGCGAAATCCTGGCGAAGGCGTACCGTCCCGGTCCCTACGACACCTTCGTCATCAGCGATCCCAAGCGGCGGCAGATCACGGTGGCCCCGTTCCGGGATCGTGTGATTCACCATACCATCTGCGACACGATGGAGCCGTACCTGGAGCGCATCTTCATCCCGGACAGCTATGCCTGTCGCCGGGGCAAGGGCACCTTGCGGGCGGTCAAGCGCGCCCAGCACTTCAGCCGGCGCGTCAGCCGGGGCATCAGCGGGTGCAGCGGAGGGCGGAGCGGAGGGCGCAGCGGCTACTTTCTCAAGCTCGACGTGCGTTCCTTTTTCCATTCGATCCACCACGATGTGCTGCTCGCATTGCTCGCCCGCCGCTTCAAGGATCGGCCGCTCTTGGCCTTGCTGGAGGTCGTCGTGCGGCATCCGGTGCCGAACTGCGTGCCGGGCCGCGGGATGCCGATCGGCAATCTGACGAGCCAGCATCTGGCGAACTTCTACTTGAACGCGCTTGACCACTTCGTGGTCGGCACGCTGCGGCCGGCCGGCTACGTGCGTTACATGGACGATCTGGTGCTCTTCGGCCACGAGAAGGCCGCGCTGTGGTCTTGCCGAGGGCGCGTGGCCGAGTTCTTGGGCGATAGCTTGCGGCTCGATCTGAAGGAAGCGGCCACGCTGCTGGCGCCCGTGACCCAAGGGCTGCCGTTTCTGGGGCGACGCATCTACCCGCACCTGGTGCGGATCAGACGCGAGAACCTGCGGCGATCACTGCAGCGCTGGCGCCGGCGCCGCCGCCGATCCGGGCTTGCGCTTGAGTTCGGGCGCGACGGCGATTGGGAGGGCGCTCTGCCGGAGGATTTCGAGGTACTCGAGCGAAGCGCCCGCGCGATCTTCGCTCACCTGGCCCAGGCCGACAGCCTGCGGCTCAGGCAAGGCATCGTCGCCATCCATGGCGACGAAGACGGGCAGGCGCCGGGGCCGGGCGGCAACCGCGTGAAACGCGGCGGCAACTGGAACAACAACGCGCACAACTGCCGCTCCGCGAATCGGAACAACAACAACCCGAACAACAGCAACAACAACATTGGGTTCCGGCCCGCGAATTCATGGCATCGCCGGGAGGCCTGCGTTCACGGACGCCGGCCCGGAGCACAAGGTCATGACCAGGCGCGCTGTCCAGCTCCGGCTCCGGCCGGACGAAGAGGAAGCGGCCGGGACGGCTGGTAGGGCGAGGGATCGTTCGAAGGTCGTCCCGGCGCGCGTGCCGCA
>CAYQJL010000227.1:0-12057 GCA_964417675.1 uncultured bacterium
GGTCCAGGTGCGCGCGTGGCGCCTCGGCGTGGCTGGATTGACGGTCGCCCTTCTGGCCCTCCTGGGCGCCTACTCGCTCGCGGGAACTCGAACGCCGCCATCTTCTGACCTCTCCCTGGCCCAGGCTTCAGGGCACCACGTCCAGCCTTCGGCAAGCCACTTCCAGCTTTCGGCAAGCCACGCCCAGTCCTCCGCGAGCCAGGCCGAAGACTGCCGCCTCTATGCGCACTCTGTCGAACAGCTGCGGCCCTGGTGCCTGCGTTGGAATCTTCAGACCGAACCAGACTTCACCAGCGGCCGCCTCGCGATCAAGATCGCCGGCGCGGTCCCCAGCGAACACCTCCACAATGTGATCGCCAGCGTCCCCTTGGCTCTTCCGTTGGATACCAGCGCCCTGCGGGTGCACCCCCACTATGTGGTTGGCCCCGATGAAACCTTGGGCCAGATCGCACAGGAGATCTGCGGGGCCGCCTGGCGTTGGCGCTCCCTGTGGCATGCCAACCGGAGCGTGCTGTCCGACCCACACCTTATCCAACCCGCAACGCCGCTGGTCATCCCCGGGTCATGATCGAATGACCGGATCGGCGGCGGCGTCTTCAACCTCGGTTGAGATTCCCGATCCGCGGGTTCAAGCAGTGTCACCCACCCCGGCCCTCTGGGTCCGACCGGCCGTGGAGGGCCCGTCGGACCCATCCATGCAAGCGCCGTGTTCGCAGGCACCTGGAAGACACCGGCCGCGACCTGGCCCGCGCGGCGTGCTTTCTGCAGCCACGCTCAGATGTGCGAAGAGCGTAGCCAGCGTGCGGACAGGCGCCGCACACACAATCAGGAGCAATCACATGAGAATGTCCCTCGCAATCCCGTCCCTGTTTGCTCTGTCGGCGCTCTGGTGGGCCGACCAGGCCGCCGCCGTTCCGCTGTTTTTCCTGAACCCCGGCATCGATCCAGCCGGCGACCTTCCCTGGCAGACGGCGACCGGCACCTTCGTGGAAGAGGATCTCGACGCCTACGCGGACGGCACCACCGTCCACTCACTGGTACTCGGCGGTGTGACGGTGACACCTTCCCTTCCGAATCTCGCAGCCCCACCCGACATCTTCTGGGGTGACTATGGCGGCCCAGTCGGTCCACATGGGGGCGGCGGACAATACGGAACGGTCTTCCGCGGGGCTCTGGACACACGGGTCGGCGGTGTCGGCGGCCTCACCGATACAGCGATTCGCTTCACGTTCTCAGAGCCCGTGTATGCATTCGGCCTGTGGGTGTTCGACAATGCGCGGGCTTCCGTCGACGCCTTCCAGATGACCGTCAACGGACAGACATCCGGAGTGTTGGACGCCAACCCCGGCAGTGGGGATCATATTGTGGAAGGCTTCCTGGGCGTCATAGACACAGAGGGGTTCACCTCGGCCCTGATCTTCAACTGCTGTGGAAGCGGAAGCTTCGAGGTCGATCACCTCCAGCTCGGTCCCCCGGCGACCCCTCCGGATCCGCTGCCCGATCCCATTCCGGAACCCCGCACCCTGGCTCTGCTCCTGCCCGGCCTGGCCTGCCTCCTGAGCCACGCGCTCCTTGGCACCGGCCGAGACCGCCGCTGAGCGAAGCGCGGCCCGGCCACCCACCAGGCGGCCGGTCGCCGCGGCCGGCGCGACTGGCTGAGGCCCTCCAGCCACGCCCGCGCCGGCTCCTTGATCATGCAATCTGCACGCAGAAAGTGGCCAGGCCCAACCACGTTGCCGGGGCCTGAACGGCAGTTCTGCACAGGATCCGTCGCGGGTCGAAGAGTGTCCCAGAGGCGCCTGCCTCCCGATGGAGTGACCGTGGCTATCACCGAAGACGAGGGGAAGAACACAATGGCCAGCACACGCCCACGCCAGATCGTCCTGGTCGTTCTCATGGCGGCCCTGCTCCTGGGCACGGCCCAGGCCCTTCCGCCGGAGACCTACTACGAGGCGAACGTCGCTTACCGCGGGTATGTCGATGACACCCATTACGGGCCCTTCGACATCGGCTTCAACTTCACCTACTTCGGTGACGTTTACACTGAGTTCTACGCCACCTCCAACGGCTACGTGGGCTTCGGTCCGAACGCCACCTACGACACCTACGACAATGCGTGTCTGCCCACGGCGGCGGTCCCGAACTGCGTCTTCGCCTTCTGGGACGACACGGTCATTCATGCTGACGGAGGCGTGATCTTCTACCAGACCATCGGTGATGCGCCCAACCGCAAGTGCATCATCCAGTTCACGAACATGGGCTTCTGGAACGATCCGACCCTGCTGGGCACCTTCAGCGTCATCCTCTATGAGACCTCCAACAATGTCCAGGTGCAGTACCGGATCCTGGTGGATCCACGTTCGGCACGCGCCCACGGGAACAGCGCCACGATCGGTCTCAACAACCTGGCCGGCGATACGGCCGCCGAGTACTCGTGCAATACCGAGTCGATCGAATCCGAGATGGCCCTGCTGTTCACGCCCGGTGGCGGCACCTACGGCATCGATGACACCGCGCTCTACTTCGGCGCCCTGCTGGGCGATGAGCTGCCGCCCACGATCCCCGAGCTGGTGACCCCGGCCGAGGGGTCCACGATCTGCCTGCAGCCCACCTTCCGCTGGACGGCCGCCAGCAACGTCGAGAGCTACACGTTCCGCATCTCCACCAGCAGCGATCTCTCGGGGTCGACCGATACCGACGTCGGCACCGCAACCAACTACACCGCGCCGGACCCGCTCGTGCACGGCACCACCTACTACTGGGCCGTCTTCGCGAACGGCAACGGTCAGATCACATGGTCGGAGATCCATTCCTTCACCGCCGATGCGAATGCCCCCCCGGTGGCAAGTCCTCAAACGGTCTGGACCACGCTGGGCGCCGAAACGGTGATCACTCTGGACGGTGTGTCGTGCGGCGCGCCGCAGACGGCTACCATCACAGCACTGCCGCTCAACGGCAGCCTCTATCAGTACATCGACGGGGCGCTGGGCGATGAGATCGTTGCCGTCCCCACCGCGGTGGAAGACGATGAGAACCGGGTGATCTTCTTCGTCAACGACGGGACAATCGGCACCGATCGGGGCAATTTCGATTTCACGATCACCGCCAATGCCGTGGAGTCGGGTGACGCAACCGTCACGATCAACATCTACCCCGCTCCGACGGTCACAAGCGCCGAGGTGACCGGACTCGACCGGTCGACCGCCGACTGCGGCGGCAACGTTCTGGCCGACAACGGCTTCGCGGTCACCGCCCGCGGCGTCTGCTGGAACACGACCGGCTGGCCCACCACCGCGGACAGCAAGACCACCGACGGCGCGGGCGAAGGCGCCTTCGCCAGCCGCTTGACCGGCCTCACGCCCGGGACGACCTACTACGCGCGCGCCTACGCCACCAACAGCGAGGGATCCGGCTACGGAAACCAGAGGGAATTCACCACACTGTTCAGCAGGCCCCATGTGAGCACCGGTACACCGGCCGAGATCGGACCACGCTCGGCGCGCTGCCCGGGTGAGGTAACCTTCACGGGCGACGGCCCGGTCACCGCCCGGGGCGTCTGCCTGGGAACCCAACCCAATCCGACGATCGACCACGGCGTGTTCGAGTGCGGTTCGGGAACCGGCACCTTCGAGGCCCATCTGACCGGGTTGAGTCCCGTGACGACCTACTATGTCCGCGCCTTCGCCACCAACGACGGCGGCACCGCCTACGGGGAGGGCCGCACCTTCGTCACCGATCTGTCGACGCCCAACGTGTTCACCACGCGGGTCACCGGCGTAACGACCGACGGATTCTCGATGGAAGGCGATGTCACGTTCGATGGCGGCGGCGACGTGGACGCCCGCGGCGCCTGCTGGAGCACCTCGACCGAGCCCACCATCGCGGGCGACCACACGGCCGCCGGGGCGGGCACCGGCACTTTCTCCGTTCAGGTCACCGGTCTCGAACCGGGGCAGCTCTACTACGTGCGGGCCTTCGCCACCAACTCGGCGGGCACCTACTACGGCAGTCAGCTCTCGGTCACGACCGGCATCACGGCGCCCACCGTATCCACGACGCCGGTGACGGACATCGGCTACACCAGCGCCACCGCCGGCGGCCACCTCGTGCACACCGGAGGGGAAACCGTTTCGGCTTGCGGTGTGTGCTGGAGCACGTCGAGCCCGCCCACCCAGGACGATGCTCATCTCTCGGTCGAGGCGGCCGAGACGTTCAGCTGCGCGATCAGTGAGTTGTTGCCCGGCACGCGCTACTACGTGCGGGCCTACGCGGTCAACGCCGCCGGAACCAGCTATGGCGAGCCGGTCGCCTTCACGACGGTCCGGGCACTGCCGAGCGTGGTCACGAGCCCGATCACGCCGGTATCGCCCCACGCCGCCACCGGTGGCGGACAGGTCACCGATGGCGGTGACTCGGCCGTCACCGCTCGCGGGGTCTGTTGGAGCGCGGAAGGGATCCCTGATCTGGAGGATTCCCACACGGTGGACGGCGAGGGCGACGGTTCATACAGCAGTACCCTCGAAGGCCTCGCGTTGGACACGACCTACCGCGCCCGCGCCTACGCCACCAACGCGCGCGGAACGGCCTACGGCGAGGTGGTCATCTTCACAACCACTGCCGGCACCGCCCAGGTGGCCACGGCCAACCCGCAGGTCATCGGACCCGACCGCATCGCGATCGGGGGAGACGTCACCGGCGACGGCGGCCTACCGGTCACCGAGCGCGGCGTCTGCTGGAACACCTCCGGCGACCCCACGATTCAGGATGCACGCGTCAAGAGCGGTTCAGGCCGCGGCCCGTTCTACGCCGAGCTCGGAGGCATCGAACCGGAAGTCACCTACCATCTCCGGGCCTATGCCATCAACGAGAGCGGCGCCAGCTACGGCCAGGTCCTCACCATCCAGACCGAGATCGGTCTGCCCACGGTCGGCCCGCTCACGATCGCGAGCATCACATCGGCCGGCGCCTCGGCCTGGGTGGATCTCATCCGCGACGGCGGCGCTCCCGTGGAGCAAAGCGGCGTGTGCTGGAGCACATCCCCGCGTCCGACCCCCAGCGACCCCCACGTGGCGGCCATGCTCCGGGCAGGCAAACTGACCGCCACGCTCGATGGGTTGCGCCCCAACACGCTCTACTACGCGCGGGCCTTCGCCACGAACCGCAAGGGCACCACCTACGGTGATGTGACCCACTTCCGAACCGCGATCGGCCTGCCCGAGGTCCTGAGCACCGGGGTCAACAGCATCGACGCCGACGCAGCCACGATCGCCGGCGTGGTGGTCAGCACCGGCGGCACGACCGAGCTCGTCCGGGGCGTGTGCTGGAGCACATCGAATGCGCCCTCACTGAACGAGTCGCACCTGGAAGTGCCCGGCAGCGACGGAGCCTTCACCGCTCGCGTGACCGGGCTGATGCCGGGACAAGCCTACGTGATGCGCTGCTACGCCACCAATGCCGCCGGGACGGCCTACGGCCAGGAGCTGATCGTGCGAACGCCGGTCACCCTCACCGAGGTCACCACTGCCCGCGTGACCACCATCACGAGTTCCACGGCCGAAGCCGGGGGCACGGTGGTGCGCGACGGCGGCGGCAAGGTCCT
The DNA here is from genome assembly GCA_964417675.1 of uncultured bacterium. Taxonomy (GTDB): domain Bacteria; phylum Eisenbacteria; class RBG-16-71-46; order CAIMUX01; family WJJG01; genus CAYQJL01. The sequence continues at coordinate 5,600 of CAYQJL010000227.1, forward strand.
CTCCCGCGGCGTCTGCTGGAACACGCGCGGGACGCCCACAGTCGATGACGATCACGCGCTGCAGGACCGTGGAGCGGGGAGCTTCGTCTCCCGCCTGGAGGGATTGCGGCCGGGGACCCGATACCATCTGAGGGCCTTCGCCACGAACCCGGCGGGAATCACCTACGGGCAGACGGTCATGTTCACGACGCTCGTGGCACTACCTTCCTTGGGTGCGGCTGATGTCGCCGCCGTGACGGCCACCTCGGCTCTGGTCCGCGCGCAGCTGCTGGCCGACGGCGGCGGCAGATTGTCGCGCTGCGGGCTGTGCTGGGGCACGACCAACCCGCCCACGATCGACGATGCGCACGTGCAGGCCGAGATCAGCGGCGGCGAGCTGGCGGCCAATCTGGATGGCCTGAGTGCATGCACGACCTACTTCGTGCGGGCCTTCGCGGAAAACGGCGCCGGCATCGCCTATGGCGAGGCACGGGGCTTCACGACCTCAGGCGCCTCGCCGGCGGTGCTCACCGACGAGGTGACCGGTGTCGGAGCGCAGGCGGCCCAGGGCGCCGGCATGGTTCTGGACGCCGGCGGGGGCACCATCTCTTCCTGCGGGCTATGCTGGAATGAGACCGGCAGGCCCACGCTGGCGGATCCGCACGTGACATTGCCCGGTCCGTACGAGACGCTGCCCGACCCTCACGACGGCTTCAGCATGGCGATCGAGCCCCTCGAGCCCGGCCGCACGTACCATGTGCGCGCCTTCGCGGTCAACCGCTACGGGACCGGGTACGGCAACGAGATCGTCTTCGCCACCGAATGCATGCCGCCGCTGGTGGTCGCCTTGACCTACGGGGAGCTCTCATCGTCCTCCGTCCGCATCCAGGCCGAGGTGCAAAGCGATGGCGGCGCACCGGTGCTCACCCGGGGCTTCTGCTGGAGCCTGGAGAGCGAGCCCACCGTCGACCGTGACGCCAAGGTCGCCGGAGCAGGCTCGGGCGCGTTCGCGGCCTTGCTCGAGAACCTCGAACCGAACAGGACCTACCACATCCGGGCCTACGCCGAGAACAGCGCCGGCATCGCCTACAGCGAGGAACTGATCCTGACGACCGCCGTCGGCCTGCCCATCCTGGGAGAATGCGTGGCCGTCTCGCGCTCGGCCAGGAGCGCCTGGATGGAAGTTGCCGTCCTCGCGACCGGAGGCGACGAGATCTCCGCGTGCGGCCTGTGCTGGAGCCAGTCGCCCGGCCCCACCCTCGAGGATGCCCATCAGCTCGCCGAGGGGACTTCCGGAACCCAGTCCTGCCTGATCACGGACCTCATCCCTGGAGTGACCTACTACGTCCGGCCGTTCGCGACCAACAGCGCCGGGACCGCCTACGGGGAAGAAACCGAGTTCTCGTGCTGGGACACGCGCCTCTCCGGCGTGAACCCCAACCCATCAGGAGGCTCCGTCAGCCTGAGCTACACACTGACCCAGCCCGGCGAAGCCCGCTTCGAGGTCTTCGACCTCACCGGCCGCCTGGTGCGCGAATGGCGCCACGATCGCGCCGCCGCGGGCCTGAACAGCACCGCCTGGGACGGCCGCACCCAGAACGGCGAACGCGCCGGCAGCGGCATCTACTACATCCGTCTGGCCGGCCCGGACGGCCAAGACACCCGGGGGGTGGTCATGCTGCGGTAAGAGCCGCGTGGCACCGCCCCGCGGTGCATGCCCCGAACGCCAACGCAAGAGCGGGCCGCATCCAGACGTCCGAACGCGTCACCGCGCCGCGTCACCGCGCCGCCTCACCGCGCCGCTTCTCAATCCTCGAGTCGTCTGGCCGGCAGCTCGTGCCCCGCCTGGTACAAGGTCAGGCCCTTGGCATGGCCGTCCGGATCGAAATCGAACTCGATCTGGGCATCCACCTCTCCGGCAAAGAAAAGCGTGGGCGATTCAGGAAAGATCGCGACCTGCGGCTGGCCGGTTGCCTGGAGCCAGAGCTGATTGCCCTCGCGTGAGACCGTCAGGATGAACGTGGGCATCAGTTCGTACCGTCCGAGGTAGCGGTCGAGGGTTGCTGGATCCAGCTCGATGGCGGTGCGGGTGGCCGGTTCCTCATCGGTCAACGCCGCGAAGGTGGGCCGGCCACCCATCGTGTAGAGCGTCATACCGCGAATCGCTTCGCCACCCGGGCTGTCAGGGTCCAGCTCGATCTCGAAGTGGCTGAAGGCATCCTCGAAGAAGAACCCCGTGGCCGATAGCGGCAGCGCTGGCCGGCGGGCTCCGCCTGTGCGCTGGGAGACGAGTTGGCCCTCTTCGAGGGTGAGCGTGACGGCTGTCTCCGCGTCAATCCGGTAGACACCGGCATAGCGGCGCAGGATCTCTCCATGAACCGCAACCGGCCGAGGGTCCCACGGTTTGCCCATGGCAAGCGCGGCCGCCTTGCGCGCGACCGCGCCAGGCCCGGCCCCGCCGGATCGATTGCTCAAGACGGCCACGAAGACGTCCTCCTCCGGGCAGTGGATCGTCTCACTCAGAAAACCGTTGATGCCGCCCCCATGGCTGATGACCCGGCTACCACGCCACTCGCCGATGAACCAACCGAACCCGTAGCCGGTCGCCGATCCGTCATTGAGCGTGCCGCCGGCCCAGGCCTTCTCCAGCATGTCCTCGCCGACGAGCTGTCCGGCGCTCAGGGCCGCCTGCCATCGCGCCAGATCGTCGACGGTCGAGAGTATGGCGCCGGCCGCGTACGGTTGCGTCATGCTCAAGTACAGCGCGTTTCGCCACCCATCCAGCTCCGGGTCGGGCTCGTAGCCGCGCAGGCGGCGCGGGATGACCCGCTCATGCCGGCCGGCATAGCTGCTCGTCATGCCGGCGACGTCGAAGATGCGCTGTTGCAGAAACTCATCCCAGGCCAGACCGCTCGCCTTCTCGATGATCGCGCCGAGAAGATAGTAGCCCGAGTTGCTGTATGCCCACTTCTCGCCCGGTTCGAACTCCAAAGGCTCGTCCTGGAAACGGGCGATCATCTCGTCGACCGTGTAATCCTGTCGCATCTTCTCCAGGAATTGCTCCTGGGCGGTGTAGCTCTTGATCCCAGATGTGTGGGTCAGGAGGTGCTCGATCGTGATGGCGCGGTCGTGCATGGGGTAGCCCGGCAAGTGCATATCGATGCGGTCATCGAGCGCCAGCTTGCCATCCTCCACCAGCATGAGCACCGCGATGGCCGTGAATTGCTTCGTGACCGAGCCGATCCGGAAGACCATATCGGCCTCGACCGGAACGTCGAGCTCCAGATCGGCCTGGCCGTACCCCTTGCGCAGGAGCGTCTCGCCGCCGCGCGTGACGATGATCGCGGCGCCGGGCTCACCGGCCGGATAAGCGCCGACCATGATCGCGTCGATCTCGGCCGCCAGCCCGTCACTGGGCACCAGCCCGTCCTCGGGCGCCAACCCAGCCCCCGAGGCCGGCCCGTTCTCGGCGGCCCCTGCCCAGGCCGTGGACACAAGCGGCACCAGCAAGAGCGCGATGCCGAAGGTGGCGAGGAGTGTGAATGCTCGTGCCAGGGAGAAGGCACACGTGCGGGTGAACGTGCTGACGATCAAGCGCGCCGCGCAGCCGCGCTTCGGCTTGAGAGTCGACCTGTGGCCGGGATGCATCTGGAGGCCCTCCGCAAGGGTGTCAGTCGCTGAACCTCGATGGCGCGACCCTAGCACATTCGCTGCGCTACCGTCCTCCACGCACTGACCGGCACTATTGAAAGCAGACTTCTCCTCCCCCATGCACTTTGGTCGCGCCATCGAGGATCTTGACTCTCACATCACCGAAGGGCGCACGATGATAGAACTCCGTCATCTGCGAGGGCTCTCCGTTGAAGACCAAGGCATCCGTCGGCCCGCCCGTGTTGCGCATCCAGAAGCCGGGTTTGAGATACAGGATCGAGTTCCTTCGCACCCGGTATTGCGCCGGCTGGTTGTCCTCGCACTGCCCTCTGCACAAGTCGAACCACTGATTGGTGTTGTAGCCGTTGATTGGTGTTGTAGCCGTCCCGATCGGTGACGCTGCAGTTGGAGTGATACCTTCGATTCTCGAAGACATCCTCCATGTCGTAGGTCCAGGCGCCGGACGCACTGACACAAAGGCGCCGGGTCTCAAGAGAGACCCGGCGCCCTTGCTTGTGTCACCGCGTAGGGAACGACTACCGCGGAGTGATGCGCTCTTCCATGGCCTCGATCGTGTTGGTCAGCAGAGCCAGCACGTAATGGGGGTTGTGCACGCCGTAGCTGCCATCGTGGTAGACGAACTTGTAGTTCAGGAATGCGGCGACGACGTCGGCGTCAAACTCGCCGGTGTTGGCGTAGTTGTCCTCGCGGAGGATGCCCTCGGCGGCCAGCAGGTCGGCGAGCTCATCCATCATGTTCGCCACGGCGGTCTGGCCACCGAAGGCATCGAACGAGGTGGCCGAGCTGTGGCACTGCGTGCAGGCCTCGATGGCCTCGCCATCCTCTCCATAGGAGAGAGAGAACACGTGGCCGCCGGCTACATAGCTGTCCTCACCATACTCGGCGACCGGCGTGATCATGTGGCACACGGCGCAACTCGTCGCGTGCGGAGTCGTCACGTCGTAGCTCGCCGAACCCTCGAACTCATACATGGCGTTGCCCGAGAGCAGGTTGCTCTGGGGCGCGTAGTGGGGACCATAGCGGAAGTTGCCCACCGTGACCGGATCGCCGCCGATCACCGGAGCCGGGCTGATGGGGCGGGCCTGGTGGCAGTTGGCACAAAGATTACCGCTGCCATGATCGTGGGTGCCGCCCGTGATCAGGGCGACCGCGTCGGTGGTGGTCAGGGCGTAATCGTCGCCATCGAACTCCCTGTGGATCTGGTGGCAGGTGCGGCAGTTGATCGGCACCGGGTTCTCGAAGCTGTCGGGAAGCTCCTCGCCATTGACCACGGATGTCATGAAGCCGTTGTGGTTGTGGCATGCGGAGCAACTGCCCGAACGAGCCCAGTAGACGGTCTCGTAGTGGGGACCGGCTTCGAATTGCATCTGAAGGGCCATCAGATAGGAATCGTCATTGTGGCACTCGGAGCAGGTGTTGAGGGCGTTCTCGCCGGCAGGGCCGTCCTCGCCGGCAGGGCCAGCTGGACCGGCGGGACCAGCCGGGCCCACGTCACCCTCGCAGCCCAGAATGACCATGGCCAGCACCAGGACCGGCAGGGCCGCAATCTTGAGCAGTTTGTCGGTCGTCATGAGTGTCGCCTCCTGGATCGTCTTGCCCGTGACGGCTTCGAACCTGAATCGAGGCCGCCCGCGCAGGTGAAAGGGAGCTTCCCCAGGACCCGCCGGCCCCGGATTGCCTCCATTATGCTTCCCGCTGGCCGGGGATCAAGCCCTTTCTGGACTGCACGAAAGGGCCCAGAACTTGAGACTTAGGCCCTTCTTGCCGGAAATCGAGCCCTCTTTTCGAGGAAGACGCGCAACCGCCCGGTGACCTGGATGGCACGCGACAGCCGAGTCCGGCACGCGAACCCCACCCACGCCAGAACGGCCCCGCCTGTGCGGGGCCGTCCTCGAACATCCTCCCGGAGTGAGCGACGATCAGCGCCGCGCCCCGCCCCCTACTCGATGAGCATGAGCTTGAGCAGCCCCTGGATCCCCTCATCGGTGCTCAGTCGCACCATGTAGACGCCGCTGGGCATCCGCTGTCCGCTGCCGTCCAGGCCGTTCCAGTGCGCCAGGTGGAGGCCCGGCTGCACGTCCCCGGCCGCCAGCGTCCTGACCACGCGGCCGGTCACGTCGTGGATCGACAGGTCGTGATAGCCGGCGCGCGCCATCTGGTACCTGATCGCGGTCGACGGATTGAACGGATTCGGCGCGGCGCCCATGATGCGCGACGCAACCACTGTCGGCGCGGGAGTCTCGTCATCGTCGACGCTGGAGTTGTCGACGGCGACGGTGATCTCATAGTACGCCGCCTCGCTCTGCATGGATGAGGCGTCGGGCCGCCAGACCGCCAGCGCCATGGTGGATGGCGCCGGATCCGGTATGCTGACCAGGAAGCTGACACTCTCGAGTTCTCCGGCCGGATTCTGCCACGCGATCGCGTTCCCGATGGGCGAGGTCTTCGCGCTGTAGCTCTCGCTAAGATCGTGCAGCGAGAAGCCCAGCGGGTCGTCATCGCTCTGCATGGTGAAGATGTACTGGCCGGGCGGCAGAAGCAGCCGGAAGGCATCCAGGAAGTCGCCTTCCTCGATGGCCCCCGTGCGCACATCACCGAGCGGCTCGCTCCAGATTGAGGTGAAGGTCTCGGAGCGCAGCGTCACATCGCTGGAAGGGTCGCCCGTGGCGCGCACCAGACCCACATGGGACGTGTAGGTGCCGGACCCGCTCGTGGCCCGCAACACGAAGTCGCACCCCTCCCCGCTCCAGGCCGACTGCGCCAGGGCCTCGGTGAACCCGTCCTGGACATCGGCGCTGCTGTAGTAG
>CAYQJL010000228.1:0-7863 GCA_964417675.1 uncultured bacterium
TTCGGCAGAGACCTTGCGATCCTCCCATGACATGCGTGGCGGCGGCAGGTGGAGTGAGCGCGTAGCCCCTCCCTTGAAACGGACATGCACGGCGATGGCGGCATCCTTGATCAGGGTGACATCCGCGATGATCAGCCGCGCCATGCGCTTGCGTTCACGCCCGGGCGTTTTCTCATCGTGCCAGAGTCGGGGGAAGTCGTTCGCCAGGGCTCGAATGCGCGCTTGCTTCGTGGCGTCGAACTGCAGCCGATCCTCTTGACGCCGGCGCTCATACTCCTCCTGCGAGACAGCCAACAGGCGTAGCTTCTCGTTCCAGTCGGTCTCGAGGGCATCGGCCACCAGCCGGTTGTTCGGATCGGTCTGCATGTATCGCTGGCGCGCCAGGTCGGCCTCATACTGATGCCGCTCGACCTGCTTCAGACGCAGCCGATCGGCCTCCGCGATCCGCGACTGCAGCTCTTCCTGCACGGCCAGCGCGACATCCAGTGCCAGGGGCGTGACCACCTCACACAACAGCTTGCCGACGGCCGCGTCGATCTTGACTCCCGGAATGCTCTGACACCTCGGGCGCGACTGCGTGTTGCCGGCCCCCTTGCAGGTATAGTAGGGATGCACCCGGCCACGGCGTACATGATAGCGCACGCTCATGTGGGCCCCACAGATCCCGCACACCGCCAACCCCTGCAGCAACGCCGGACCCTCGCGCGGCGGATAGGGGCGCGCCACGGCTGGGCAATGATCATTGCGAGCCATCTGCCGCTGGTTCTCCTGGTACTGCTCCCACGTGATGTACCCCACGTGAGCATCGATAATCAGCACCTGCCACTGTTCGCGTGGCAAGGGCACCATGGTCACGGTCCCATCCACTCCATTGCGCCGCTGTTGTCGGCGTCCGTAGGCATAGGCGCCCGCATAGCGGGGATTGTGCAACACGTTCGCAGCCCGCCCGTCGGTCAAGGGCTTCCAATGCAGCTCCCCCTTGCAGGGTCCACAATGGAGGCGCAGGGGGAATCGGAGACCCTGTTCATCAAACGCGCGCACGGTGGCGCACGCGGCGCCGGTGCGCTGAAAGGTTGCGAACAGAAGACGGATGCTGCGCTGCACTTGCTCGTCCGGGTCGAGGGTCACACGCCCCTGCTCGTCATAGAGCAATCCGGCCGGCAGGCGCTGGCGCAACTCGCCGCGGCGGGCCTTGCTCAGAATGCCACCCCGCAGCCGGCCGCGCATCACGTGAAGCTCTGCTTCCGACATCGTGCCCTTCAGCCCCAACACCAAGCGATCATTGAAGTCGGTCGGGTCATAGAAGCCATCTTGATCGAGGATCAGCGTCTTGCTCAACGCGCAGATCTCCAGCAGCTGGTGCCAGTCGCTCGAATTGCGCGCCAGCCGCGAGACCTCCAGCCCCATCACGATGCCCACCCGCCCCAGCGACACCTCGGCCACCAACCGCTGAAACCCTGCGCGATCCCGGGCTTCGGATCCCGACTGGCCCAGATCGCTGTCGATGACCACCACCTGCTCTGCCGGCCAGCCCAGCACCAGCGCACGCTGGCTCAAGGCATATTGACGCGCCGTGCTCTCGGTGTTCTCGAACACCTGGCGCACGGTCGACTGGCGCACATAGATATACGCCTTGCGCCGTAGGTGCTCGGCGGTGATCTTGCCACTCAATCCTTCGGTCATCACCGTCCTCCTTCCTTGGTCGTGGCCGCGCGGATAGATGGGCGCCTCTTCGCGATCCCCTACGCACCACCCGCCCGCCTCAGGCCGATAGGAGCACCATGCCCGCGAGCAACCGGGTCAGCGCGCCCTGCAGGTTCGCGGGCAGGGTCACAGGCCCTGCCACGCGGCGCGTGAGCTGGCCGGTCGCCCAGGCAGGTGTGGGGCACGGGGCCGCGGACGGGTGCGTGCGGCGTAGCCAGGCCTGCATCCAGGTCGCGAGCCCCGCCTGAATCAAGAACCCACATCCCAGGTCCCCCGCCGGCACGTTGCCGCGCCACGATGGGCGTTCCCGCCGCAGCTGCTCGTAGGCACAGACCAAACCCACACCGGCTGGGCTGGCCTTCAGCGACTCGCGTTGCGGTGTTTTTTTTCCCGCCGCACCAGGGCGCGCCGAACACTGCGCGGGTGAACCGAGAAGCCATAGCGCTCCTCCACGCGCTGGGCCAGGTCGCGCGCCCGCAGCGACGGATCGGCCGCGACCACGGCCTTGAGCCACGCGATGATCTCGCCCGTCAGCTTGTGTCCCCCACGCGGCCCGCGCTTCTGGGGCACCAACCCCAGCAGCCCCTGGTGTGCGAAGGCTGCTTGCGCTTTGTAGAAGACCGGCCGGGTGAAGCCGAAAGCCGCACAGACCGCCGTGATCGACACTCCGTCGACCTGCACCCGGCGCAGCATCTCGTATTTGACCTGGATCAGGTCGCGCGGGTCGAAGAACGCCTCCGCGAAGAGCGCATCGCCCACGCGCTCGGGATGGCGGTTCAAAGCACCGTCGCGGCGCAGGATCGCGACTTTCGGGTCTGGAGCCAGCGTTCGAGCCATGGAAGACCTCCGGGGTGTTGAGCGCCAAGCAAGTATCGGTAACTATGTCCCATTGCTCCCACCTGTCAAGGCCTTTGTGGCGGTGGTCCCTTAGATGTGCCACCTTCAATATATGGTCGCAATGCATATCCCGACCCTCGATGCTCTTGATCCCGGATACCCACAAGTGACAGATTTATCTTTACTCCATAGGCATAATTCCGTTGACACCCACGCGCCTCTGCGCGCACGCCGTGCGCAGCCGTGCCCACCGGCCTCATGGCACGATCCTCTCGATCAGGGTTGCCAGCTCCAGCAGATCCTGGGGGCGGAAGTAGGAGCGGCCGGCGGCCGTCACGACGAATGGGTCGCTATCTTGCGCAGCATCGGTCCATGGAAGGGGAATCGAGATGATCTGCCCACCGGCATCCTGGCCGTCCACCACCTCCCGGCCCCAGCTAAGGCGGTAGCCGAGGAGATGGAACTGCTGACCAGAACGTGGATGGAACGGATGGGTGATACGGAAACGGTCTTTCAGTTCGTACACAAAGGGTGCATTGCGCGACCCATTCCTTTTCCTGCAAAGGCAGACTGTGCCCCAGTTGCGTCGGGCGTCGCATGGCCGACACCGCGGCCTATCTCGTTGACCAACTCCTGCCCGAGGCCGGCTACCGCCAATGGGTGCTCACCTTTCCCTGGGCCCTGCGCTTCCGACTCGCTGTCGACCGCCCGCTCTTCACGGCGCTGCTGCGCACCTTCCTGCGCACGCTGTTTGCCTGGCAGCGCCGCCGCGGCCGCGCCTCAGGGATCCGCGTCGGGCAGACCGGAGCGGTCAGCTTCCTGCAGCGCTTCGGCGGAGCGCTGAACCTCCACCCGCACGTTCACAGTCTTGTGCCCGACGGCCTCTTCGTGCCCGCCGACGATGGCCTGCTGACGTTCGTCCCCTTGCCACCGCCGACCGATGAGGACGTCGCCGCCCTGGCTCTGAAGATCGCCCGGCGCCTGACCGCCGTCGTGGAGCGTCATTGCGCCGACGCCTGCGAGACCGATGCCCTGCTCGAGCAGACCGCGGCGGCCATGCAGCAGGCCCTGACCGTTGCCGTCCGGGCGCCGGTGGTTCCCGCGCAACTCGATCTCACGGGGCAGGAAGATCCGCAGCGCCTGGCCAAGCCCCTCTGCGCCCGCGTGGCCGGCTTCTCGCTCCACGCCGCCCAGTCCGTGGCCGCTGAGGACCGCAGAGCCCTCGAGCGCCTATGCCGCTACGGCTTGCGCCCGGCCTTCGCGCGAGGACCGCTTGTCGGTGCGTGAGGACGGGCGCGTCCTCTACCACCTGCGCCGCCCGTGGCCCCACCCTGAAGGCCCCACTTGCCTGGTGCTCGAACCGCTCGACTTCCTGCGGCGCCTGGCGGCGCTCATTCCGGCGCCCTACGCGCACATGGTCAGGTATCATGGCTGCTTCGCCAATCACGCCCGGGCCCGCGCGCGCTTGCCAGCGCCGCCTCCGAGTCCGGCCGCGCAGGCCCAGGCGCAGACCCCCGCGGCCGCCGTGCCCGGCCCAGACGGTACCCGCGGCGCGCCGGACCAGCAGCCCGAGGCCGCGTCCCCCGCGCGCCGCACGCCTCTGTCCTGGGCGCAGTTGCTGCACCGCGTGTTCTTCATCGAGGCGCTACGATGCCCCCGCTGCTCGTCCACGATGGTGATCCTGGCCTTCCTCTCCGATCCACCGGTCGTGGCGAAGATCCTGCGCCACCTGCGGCTGCCCACGGCGCCGCCGCCGCTGGTCCCCGCGCGTGGGGGAGGAGGGAGCGGAATGTGGGGAGGCAGCGTGACGTTGCCGTCGCCGTCCGATGATCCGGCCACCGACGTACCTGAACGCGCAGAGACTTGTGTGTCACCACCCCCGGGATTGCCGGATCCTGCCCAAGCAGGCCCTCAGATCCGGCCGCCGCCTTGATCATGCCCGGTGCGTCCGGACCCACCAGCTGGGCCCGGCTCCCATCGCGCACGGACCTGGAACCGCAAGAACCATATGCCCCCCGTGACGATGTCGGGCAGGGGAGAGGGCGGAGCATGCCCACTGCGAGAGACCGAGCGCGGCGGCGGGCTCATCGGCAGGTTGAGACGCGGCGGATTCTCGCCCGCTTGCACGCGCGGCGCTTGCTATGAGTCGTGTCCCGGGCGACATCAAGGCAACTCTGGCTCGGAGATGGGGCGTTTCGCAGTTCAATCTTCCTACGCGCCGTTGACCAGACCAAAGCATGGCGCGTACCTGCGGATCGAGACAGCCCCATGATCTCCGCAATTATCATTATCACAATGCCTTAAGACGTCACGGCGATGGCGGCGAGGGGCCGCTGCGGTGTGGTGGGTTCGCGACAGGGGGCTCAGGTGTGGTGGATCATCACAGGTCTGGTTCTTGGAACTTCGAGCTGGATCCGGTGTCCCAAATCTACAGACAAGCCAGGGATTCCTGCTGTTTCCGATTCGAAGTCAGGAGCAGCAGCTATTTTTGGCACGGCGAGCGCCATGGCCCATGAGGCCGGGAACGAGGAGGCTCCTGACCATGCGGAACCAACTAATCGGCAAGCAACCCCTGTATGCACTGATGGTATCAGCCATCACAGTCCTGATGCTGACCGGCATGGCCAGCGCCCAGGTCCAGCCGCAGCCGCAACAGGACCAGTTGAGCAGTCAGCAGGCGCGGCTCCAGCAGATCCAGCAGCATCTGAGCATGGTGCAGCAGACGGCCATCGAGGAGAGCCCGGACCTGCAGGCCGAGAACGAGGAACTCGATGAGCTGGTCGAGGAGAAGATCGCCGACCAGGGTCACGACCCGGAAGCCATGATCCAGACCCTGTCGTCCCTGCAGGAACAGTACCAGAGCGAGGACCTGACCGAGCAGGACCGTCAGCAGATCCTGCAAGAGTTCCAGGGAGTCCAGCAGCAACTCCAATTAGCTCAGGAGATCGCAATGCAAGACAGCCAGGTCGTGGCTGCACAGGAAGTGTTCCGGGAGAACCTGCTGGAGGCCATGCGTGAACACGAGCCGGCGACCGACGACCTGATCGAGGAATTCGAGCAGGTCCAGCAGGAGATGCTCTCGGGCATGGAGCCACCGCAGATCGAGGACCATCGGTAAGCGCGCGGATCGGTGAGCGCTACTTCGACATCGCCTGCACCAGCCCCGCGTTGGTCGGCCAGGTCTGCAGGAGTTCCAGCAAGGCCTCGATCGCCTGCTGTGGCGACACGTCGAGCGCGCGGCGACGCAGCGTGTACGCGCAGCTCAGCTCCTCCGGCGACAGCAGCAGGTCCTCGCGCCGCGTCCCGCTGGCCTTCAGGTCGATGGCCGGGAACACCCGGCTTTCGGCGAGCTGGCGGCTCAGGACGACCTCGCTGTTGCCGGTCCCTGTGGGTACCGAAAACTCATATCTGGACTCCTCCTGCAAGAGGTTTTTGTGTTCCGCAAGAGGACGACATTTGAGTCTGACTGCAGTCGTATCTCCGGCCTCTGGGTGGAGCCGTGTGGACTCCGGGCCATGATGGAGCATGCGCACGGGGTGCCAATCGAACGCGCGGCCTGTAGGGCCAGAGTTTTCGTCGGCTTCTCCCCGCGCCGGTCAGACCGGTAGCCATCCCTTCTCCCCCGCTCGGAGCAGTTCAGCGGACAGGCATCTCTTAGGAATCATGTCAGTTCAGCGAGTGTCCCTCCTTGTAGTCTTCGCCCCTCAGCCACACAGCCCAAATGATCCGGGCGAGTCGATTCGCAAGTGCGACCGTGGCGATATTGTGGCCGCGGGCCTGTGCGACACCTAGTGCCCACCGGCGAAGCGGATCGGGGTTGGGCCGCCGCTTGGCATGCAGGAGTACGGACCGCGCGCCATGGATCAGAAGCATCCGGAGGTAAACATCACCACGCTTGCTGATCCGACCGAGACGCCGGATCGCTCCCGAGGAGTGTTCGCGCGGAGTTAGACCGAGGTAACTGGCGAAGTGGCGGCCTGAGGGGAAGCGGGAGATGTCTCCGACGAGAGCAACGAGCGCGGTTGACGTCAGAGGGCCAACTCCGGGGATCGTGCGCAGGCGAGACACAGTGTCCATTTGCTTACCGAGCATCTCGAGCTGCAACTCCACGCCCCGAACTCGGCGGTCCAGTTCCCCGATCTCCTCACATGCCTCCAGCAGAAGATTGCACAGCGGAGCCGGAATTGGGCTCTCAGAAGCGGCGAGCCAGGTCCGGATCTGAGGCGTCACTCGGCGCGAACCGACGGGGATGAGCAGGCCAAACTCCCTGAGAATCCCCCGCAGAGTATTGATCCGCGCCGTACGTGTGGCAAGCCAGCGGGAGCGAAGTCGATGAAGAGCGGTGAGCGCTTGCTGTTCGATCGACTTGACAGGAACGGCTCGGATGGCCTCGTTGCGTGCAGCTTCGAGCAGGGACCGGGTGTCAATCGCGTCAGTCTTGCTTGCTCGACGATAACACGCAACATCTTGAGCGGGCAGGATCCGGACGTCGTGACCCAGACGTCGGAGCTCACGTCCCCAGTGGTGCGCCGATCCGCAGGCCTCCATGAGCACGGTGCTCGGAGACTGCTTGCCCATGTAGCGCAACAGCTGGCTCCGCGTCAGTCGACGCTCTTGGCTAACACGACCGGGATGATGGGAAACGGCCACTTGAAAGACAGACTTGGCGAGGTCGATTGCGAATATCGTGTTTTTCATGGTGACTCCTCCTGGTCCTTGGAACCGTAAAGCGGCTAGCCACCATTATGTCGTATTAGCCGCTCGAGGAGTCCATGTCATCAAATGCCTTTATTGCCTTGGACTTAGGGACCAGATCCTGACTGTCCAGCTCACCCCTTGAGAACGGCCTTGTCATCCGAAATCCCGGTCCGCCAATCTCTCCAGCCACGTTCATCGGATCATCTCGCAACGGGACAATCATGCCATGACATGGCATCCTGGCCAACCGCTCGCGCTGGAGACCGCACCTGCCGCAACCCCCGGCCCGCTCGTCGGCCGGGCGCATCTGAAGTGGGCGCAACTGCTGCGGCAAGTGTTCTCTCTGGATGCCCTCGAATGCCCCCAGTGCCAGACAGCGATGGTCGTGCGGGCCTTCATCTCGGATCCCCCCGTGGTGAGGAAGATCCTGGGTCACCTGAAGCTGCCCACGACGCCTTGCCGGCATCCGGGGGTGGCACGTTCTCCGCCCTGATTGGCCTGTTGGGGGAGGTAGGAGGGGGATCAAGCTAGACGGAAACTCGCGCGACGTGCAGGCTGTACATCCCTGTCCATGACCGCCATGTTTGAGACTTTGTCTCATCTATCGTGCCCCGGGGCACGGAC
>CAYQJL010000229.1:0-11946 GCA_964417675.1 uncultured bacterium
CAGGACCACAACGCCGGACCACAACACAGGACCACAACGCCGGACCACAACACAGGACCACAACGCCGGACCACAACACAGGACCACAACGCCGGACCACAACACAGGACCGGAACGCAGAACCCTTTGCAGAGAGGGCCATTCCTCTGCACAAATGGATCAATGGCTTGTCCAGGTTCCAGCAGCTGACCTTGTGGTTGCCGGTTCGGTCCGAGTTCGCCTCCGAACCCCAAACTCTACGCAGACGTAGAGGCGCGGGCAACCATCGAACCCTTCAGCACCCAACTCCGGGCCACGACCACGAGTTTCGGCCTCAGCAGCCTGGACGGTTTGCGGGAATCCGCCAATACTGCATCCGATTCATTCCTCTCTGGGTGCGCCAATGGGGTGCGCAGGGCTGCCTGCCTTCGGCACCGGCGCATGGGTGCCGGGCAGAAAGGCGGCGAGTCGCGCCCAAGTGTTAGCAAAGACGTAGGTTGCGGCAAGTCCTTGCCTCAACCGCCCGGTTCCCCGGCCGATAGCGCAAGGTCGAGGGACCGGGCAAAGAGTGCAGCGCGAACTGGATGCGAGCGCGCACGGCCCTGAGCTCTGACAGGGCCACACCGACGGAGGCTGTGCCACAACGGCCTCCGTCGGCCCCGTTTTTCCCTGACCCGGATCCGTTGGATCTGTGGGCACACGCGCCCCTGGGATCCGCGTACCTCCGGGACCTGCGCGCCCCTGGGACGCGCGTACCTCCGGGACCCATGCGCCCCTGGGACGCGCGTACCTCCGGGACCCGTGCGCCCCTGGGACGCGCGCCTCCCCTGGAGCACACACACAGCATCTGTGCGCCCGGCCTTCGCGAGATCTGGGGGAGGGTGGTTCCTAAGTCTCTGCATCCTCGCCTGAGCCGGCCTCGGATCCAGCCCCGAATCCAGCATCGGATCCGGGCTCGGATCCGGGCGGCAGCTTCGGCTCGACCATCAGGACCTTCTCCCGCAGGCAGACCGCCAGCCCCGGCGGGGCCTTACGGGGTTTGCGGACGTATCGTTTCTCGGTGTAGATCACCGGCACGAGACCGGACGTACGCGCCTTGCTGAAGTGGGCCGCAATCGAAGCGGCGGCTTCGAGCGTGTCCCTACTCGGGTTGTCCTTGCGGCCGCCCCGCTGAAGCACGACATGGCTGCCGGCCACCCCCCGGGCATGGAACCAGAGGTCGCGCTGGCGAGCCAGCTTGTGAGTGAGCAGATCGTTTTCCCGATTCGAGCGCCCCACCAGCACCGTCCACCCGCCGGATAGCTCGAAGCGCCGCGGGTGGATGCCGCCCGCGGCGGCGCCACCCTCGCTTCCCGCGCGACTTCGGGTGCGGCCCTTCGCCGAATGTCCGGCCGTGCCCAGCTGCGCAACGCGCCCGGAAGACCGCGATCGCCGGGCATTCGGAGTCCCAGGGGCGCCCGCCGCGCCCGCCGCGCCCGCCGCGCCCGACGAACGAGAGGTGCCTGCGCCCCCCGAGACCCTCAAGCCCTCCGGATCCCGTGATGCCACCCCACGCGAGTCGTACCCGCGCTGTTCATGCGGCCGGGTGAGTTGCTCCGCGACCACGCCGACATCGCGCCGGAACCGCTCGAGGCGGCGTTTGAGGCCCGGGTCGAGCACAGGGTTTCCCTGGCTTGCCAGGTGCATGATCGAATCGAACAGGTCTCGGACGCGAGTCTCGTCGCGGCCCGTGGGCGACAGCGGTCGAGCGGCCTCGTTGCGCCACGCGCTCACAAGGGCCAGCCATCGCCGCACATCGGCCGCTTTGATCGCGCGTTGCTCGCGGGCGCGCTCCAAACGGCCCGCCCGGCGGAACAGCGCATTGGCCGTCTCGGCAAATCCCCGGGCCGGATCGAGTTCGATTGTGAGGACCTCCCCAGGATGGGACGGGTCATCGAGTGTGACCTGCGACGCGCCCCGTGGGATGCGACGGGCATTGGCCAACAGCGCCTCGGCCTTGCGGCGCAGGAGCGGACCCTGCTGGGTGTCCTCGACTTCGGCGGCCACACGCGTGGCCAGGCGCTGAAGCTGCTTCTCTTCCGATCGCAGGAGTCGCACCAGGTCACGACGGCTCGCGGCGGTGCGTTCATGGCGGATATGCAGGCGGGCCAACTCGCGGGCGGCCTCCTGGGCCGTGTGCCGGCCCGAACCGAAGAGCTCCCACGTGCCGGGCAGATCCGCCGGCGGGACCGGCGAGAGCAGAGCACCGAGGCGCTCCTCACCGGCGCGAGCGTCACTGGCGGCCTCATCGGGGAAACCAGGCAGGCAGATGTACCAGGGCGTATCCTCCGTGACAGCCGGCAAGGGCCGGCCGGCCTCCTCGATCCATCGCTGCCAGGGCTCGCGAAACGTACCGGCGGGTTCTTCATACCGGGATCCCGCTTGCCCGCGTCCGGCCGCCGCTGCGTGTACTGGCGGGGGATAGCGTTGAATGATCGTTCCGTCCCCATCGGTGACCAGGACGCGGCAGGCGTTCGGCAGGGGATCGAGGATCACATGGATCCGGGCGGTGCCCATCGCGAACTCGAAGCGCGCGATGCGCGCACTCCGGCCGCCACTGACCGACTGAAGGGCCGCGCCGCGCAACTGGGTCCGGATCCAATTGCCGAAGCCGCTGCTGGCATACGGCTTCTTCCGCTGGGTAGGCTCGCTCCAGAACAGCGGCTGAGAAAAGGTGAGCAGGAGGTGAATCTCCCAGCTTCCCCGGGGCGCCGCGACTCCGGAGGACGGCCCCCCGCCTGCCGCCTCGGCCGCGGCCGGGCTATCAGCCCGGTCGACGAGGAGCACCAACTCCTCGGTTCCACGCGTGGTGGCGTCCACCAGATGCGCCGGTCCTGTCAAAGGGGCGAACGCGCCGAGCAGAATCTGATGGAAGGTCATCCTCGCTCCTATCGCACCGATCGGCACCCGAACTTCCTAGTGCACCGATCGTTCCGGTCGTTCCTCGAGACCCAGGCCTTGGTCGGCCGGCAGGCTGTAGCTGCGGCCGCACTCGCTGCAACCGAGATCCTCGGCCAGACGCCGGCCACAGCGGCATACCCATCCGATCTGCCGGGCCGGGTTGCCGACGACCAGAGCGTGCGCGGGGATGTCGCGGATGACGACCGATCCGGCCCCCACGAAGCACCAGGCTCCCAGGGTCGTGCCGCACACGATCGTGGCGTTGGCGCCCACCGTGGCGCCCTCGCGCAGCACTGTCGGCTTCCACTTCTCGGGGTGGCCCTGAAACTCGGGGTGGCTGCGCGGGACCGGATCGTTGGTCAAGACCGCATTGGGTCCCAGGAATACGTAGTCCTCGCAGGTGACCAGATCCCAGATGCACACGCCGTTCTTGACGGTCACGTGGTTTCCGAGCCTGGCCCCGCCCTCCACGAAAGCGCCCTCGCCGATGTTGCACCGGCTGCCGATCACGGCGCCCTTCATCACATGGGCGAACGCCCAGATCCGGGTTCCGTCGCCCACCTGTGCCGACTCGTTGATGCCTTGGGCATGAACAAAGACATCTGCCACGTGTGCCTCCCCTTCTTGTACGGAGCTGATTCCTCGCGAGCGGACCGCACCAGCCGGGCGTCAGACCGAAGCCTGGCCCGAGTGGCATCCGAGCACGGCCGGATCCGATCGATTGGGGGGATAGTAGCCGTCCGCCCTTGGGCTGACCAGTCTCTTGCGTGGGGCGTGGTGCGGGGGACACCGTGCATGGGATGCCTGTGCTCGGGTTACGGGAGGATCCGGCGTGACCTGCCGCGCCGGCTTCTTTATGATCCGTGCCAGGAGGATTTCGTGCTTCACGTTCGCGTAGGAGATAGGGAGTTCCGGGCCCCCGAATCCCGGTGGGAGGCGCTGGTCTCGGAGGGCGAGATTCCTGCGCATGCCCTGGTGTTCTCCTTCAGCCTCACCGGGGGCCTCTGGAAGCGCGCCGATCGGCTGGAGCTGTATTCGTTCTTCCGCGACGTTGGGGAACAGGAACGAAGAGAAGAGGGTTTGCCGCAGGCCAGGGAGGTTCCGTTTGCCGAACTCCTCACCGTAGCCTTTCCCTCCCGCGGATTCTCCATCACGGAGGGGCTTCTGGTTCTGAACCTGCTCGTGGCGCTGGGGCTGGTCCTGGTCTGGGGCGCCGAACGGTACACCGAGCACCTGTTCGGGGATCTGAGTACCGTGACGACCCGCGGCGCCGGCCTGGCATGGACCTTCTACGACCTGTGGCGCGATCAACGGATGCCGGTCGGATTCCTGGCAACCATCTTCATCCACGCCAACATCCAGCATCTGATGGCCAACATGGCGACCCTGGCGCCGGCGGCGGCTTTCGTGGAATACCTTTATGGGCGTCGGGTGGGTGTCTTCTACGTGGTCGCGGGGATCGCCGGTGCGATCGTCTCCTATGCATTCAAGGGACGCGGCCCGATGAGCGTGGGGGCCTCCGGCGCGATCTATGGACTGGTCGGTGTACTGGCCGGATACGTCGTGCGACACTACGGGCGGCTGCCGCGCTGGCACCGCTGGCGCGCCCGGCGCATCTGGCTGCCTCTGCTGGCACTGGCCACCCTGCCTTCGATCTTCAATGCCGACTGGCGGGCCCATGTGGGTGGATTCGTGGCCGGCCTGATCCTGGGATTGCTCCTCGAGGCAGGCTCGCGCAGCCAGGCCTTCCTCATGCCGGATACGCGGCGTTAGCCGCTCATGGCCGGCCATTCTGCATGTGGAATAGTATATTATGCGATGATGTATCAACGCCCGTGCCCCGGGGTACTGGCGTAACTAATTACAATAGAATAAGTTAACCACAAAAAACTGGCCAAAAAGTGACCATTGTCAGGCTCGCGAATGGCCTCTGTCGGGTTCGCAGACTGGCTCGTCAATGGGCTCGCGAGTCATCGGCCCTGGCGGGCGCTGCGGACGGTTCAAGATCGGGAGACGAAACCCGTTCCGGAGATGAATCCACTTGCAGAGCCGGTTCTGGACGATCTTAATCGGAGGTCACGTCGAATCGGGTCGGCGCGGGGAGTCGGGTCGGCGCGTCGAATCGGTACAGCCATTTCGGGGACAGGGGAGATCCCAATCACATGCTGCATGATCGAATCGCTGTCGTTGACTTCGGCGGGCAGTACGCGCACCTGATCGCCACCAAGGTTCGCCGCCTGAATGTGCGCGCCGACATTCTCGATCCGCTGGCACCGCTCGAGGAGTTCCGGGCCTACCGGGGCATCATTCTTTCCGGCAGCCCGGCCCTGAGTTCCCTTGGCGAGGGCCATGACTACACCCGTGCCATCTACGATCTGCCGATTCCGATCCTGGGTTTCTGCTTCGGACACCAGGAAATCGCCAAGCATTACGGGGGCCAGGTCAAGAGCATGAAGCAGGAGTATGGTTTCTCCACCCTGCATCTGACGACCCCCAGTCCGATCTTCGACGGTCTGGGCCCCGACGAGATTGTCTGGATGAGTCATGGCGATTCGGTGACCCGGCTGCCCGAGGGATTTGTCGAGCTGGGCTACTCGATGCACATCGACAGCAAGGCGGCGCAGGGCGAACGAGCCGTCGCGGGTCGGGCCGCCGAATTGCTGCCTGCCGAACACCGCTATGCCGCCATCGCGAATGAAACCCTCAAGCGCTACGGCTTTCAGTTCCATCCGGAGGTCGATGATACCGAGCACGGTCAGGAGATGCTGCGCAACTTCGCGGTCGGGATCTGCGGGTGTGAACCGACCTGGACGATCGAGAACTACATTGCAGAAGAGGCGCGCATCCTGCGGGAACGCGTCGGAGACCAGAAGGTGTTTCTCCTGGTCAGCGGCGGGGTGGATTCGACGGTGTGCGCACGCCTGTTGGTCGAGGCGCTGGGGGCCGGTCAGGTGCACATGCTGCACATCGACAACGGACTCATGCGCAAGGACGAGAGCCGGCAGGTGGTGGAACGCTTCCGCCGCTGGGGGGTCACCGAGAATCTGCATTTCGTCGATGCCAGCGAGGAGTTCCTTTCTGCGCTGGCCGGTGTGGCGGAACCGGAAAGCAAGCGCCTGGTGATCGGCACCACCTTCATCGAGGTCAGCGAACGCGAGATGGAGAAGCTCGATGTCCGGGACGCGCTCCTGGCGCAGGGGACCATCTATCCGGACACGATTGAAACCGGCGGCACGAGCCGGGCCGATGTGATCAAGACGCACCACAACCGGGTGCCGCTCGTGGAGGAGATGATTCGGACCGGGCGCGTGCTCGAGCCGATCAAGGAGCTGTACAAGGTCGAGGTGCGTGAACTGGGAGCGGATCTAGGAATCGATCGCGACTTCCTCGACCGGCATCCATTCCCCGGCCCAGGACTCGGCGTTCGGTTGCTGTGCAACCTCGAGACCCAGCTCGATGCGGCCACCGCCTCTTCGCTGACCCGGATTTCCCGGGAGTCGGATGTTCTTGCCCGGGAGCGCGGCCTGCGGGCGGTGGCCATTCCCGTGAAGTCGGTCGGTGTGAAGGCCGATCTGCGCAGCTACGAATGGCCGGTGCTGCTGTGCGGACCGCCGGGCATGGTGCTCGATCCGCCGTCCTGGAGCATGGTTCTCGAGGTGGCCAATCGAATCTACAAGGAGGTCGCCGGTGTGAACCGCTGCGTCTTCGACCTGACCGGGCGCGCCACCCCCCCGCGCATCGACCGCCGCGTGGCGGCGATCAGCCGCGCGCGCCTGGATCTGCTGCGCGAAGCCGACGCGCTCATGATGGGGATCCTGGAGCGGTATGATCTCATGAACGTGGTCTGGCAGTGCCCGACCGTGATGCTGCCGGCCGCGGTGGAGGGAGCCGGGGACGAGTTTGTCGTGGTCCGCCCGGTCCTGTCCGAGCGCGCGATGACCGCCCGGCCGGCCCCGCTTCCGGCGCTCCTGCTGGAGGAGGTCGGTCAGGCGATCCTGGCCCTGCCGGGTGTCAGCGGCGCCGGCATCGACGTGTCCACCAAGCCCCCGGGAACGATCGAGTGGGAGTGAGCCCAGCCGTAACCAGAGCACAGATGCCGGCTCCCGCGGACGCAACCAGAGCCGAGATGCCGGCTCCCGCGGCCCCCGGACTGCCCACCGGACCCGCTGTCGGACCCGCGGTCGAACCCCCAGTAGCATTCTGGGAGCAATTCGATCCCATTCTGTGAGCAACTCACCCAAGGCCATCAAATCACTGTACTATGACAAATTCCCATCCTCGCTTCCGGATACGCTTCTATGTCCGTCGAGTTTTGACGAGATACCTATGTCCTGTTTCGAAGCCCGAAGCCCTCCGGCTGCACCGGTTTGCTCAGGCATTCCAGATCTTCGGCATTCCAGATCTTCGGTCTCTTCCAGCGGGGAGCCGAAAGCCTCCGGCTGCACGGGTTCGCTCAGGCACTCCAGGTCATCGCTCTCGTCCAGCGGGGAACAAGGGACCGCCGGTTGGGGTTTTCTTCTGGTAGATGGCGTTGTAGACTACATCTTGATGTTCAGGGTCGTGCCTGGACCGAATAGGAAGAAATGGCGCCGCCGCCGCGTGCGGCGGCCCGGAGCTTGAACCAGGCCCGCGAGGCCGAAGACGGGGGAGTACAGGGATGAGACGCATCGGATGGCTCGGGTTTGCTGCGATTGCATTCGGGGCGCTGATTTGGCTGGCCGGCGACCATATGAATGCCATTGCGGAGGAAGAGGTGGAGTACGGTTACCTCGGTGCGGCGTCCTGCAAGGCCTGCCATCAGAGCCCGAAGAAGGGCGCCCAGTACAAGATGTGGCTGGAGAGCCCGCACGCCAAGGCGTACGAGACCTTGCTCAACGATCACTCGAAGAAGATCTGCAAGGACATGGGAATCACCACAGCGCCCGAGGAGACCGACCAGTGCCTCAAGTGCCATGTCACCGGTCATGGGGTCAAGGCCGAACTGCTCGACAAGAAGTATGACAAGACCGAGGGTGTTTCCTGCGAGTCCTGCCACGGTCCGGCGTCGGCCTACAAGACGACGCATATCAAGGATGTCGAGAAGGCCATGACCCAGGGCATGCGGAATCCCTCGGATCCCGAGATGTGCAAAGCCTGCCACAACGAAGAGAGCCCGACCTACAAGCCGTTCAAGTACGAGGAGATGCTCGCGGAGATCGCGCACCCGAATCCCAGCAAGGAAGAGGAGTAGGACGCGGCCGGCAACTCGGCGCGCTCTGGATGCGGAAGCACCCCGAGCGCGGGTGAATCAGGGAGCGAGCCAGGGAGCGAGCCAGGAAGCGAGCCAGGAAGCGAATCAGGGGAGTATACCAAGGGGAATCCCTTGCAAGGGGCGGGTGGCTTGCGCCACTCGCCCCGTTCTGCTTGTGCGCCGCCCGCCGGCCGCCAATGCTCCGTTCCAGGCGGTCGTGCGTCGGCGCCCCACCTTTCTCGGGCTATCCAAAGCTCTCATAGGCATGCTGGCCGCCCAGGAACAGATTTCCAAGGAACGAGAGGATCACCATCACGAAGCCGATGATGGCGAGGATGGCGGCGCGGCGGCCTTGCCAGTTGCGCTTGTAGCGAGCATGCAGGTAGCCGGTGTAGAAGAGCCAGATGATCCAGGAGCCGACTTCCTTGGGATCCCAACTCCAGAACGTTCCCCAGGCGTTGTACGCCCAGATGGCTCCCGCGAAGAGCGCCCCGAGCGTGAAGAGCGGGTATCCGATGGAGATGGCGCGGTGGGTGAGCAGGTCCAGGCGGGCGAGTTCCTCCGGATTCGCATCTGCCCGGCGTTCCTTGATCAGGTAGTAGATCGCTATCCCGCAGGCGACGGCGAAGGCCCCCTCTGAAAGGGCGGCCATCGAGACATGAATGTGCAGCCAGTAGCTCTGCAGGGCCGGGATGAGCTGTTCGCTGAGTTTCGTCGGCAGGAGCGAGGCGATGGCCATGATCCCCAGGATTAGGGGTGTGATGTAGGATCCCAGTTCGAATCTGCGGGTCCGCATCACGAGAACCCCCAGCAGGATGGCCGCCATCCAGGACATGACGCTCGCGAACTCGTGCATCGAGACCAGCGGGATGATGCCGGAGAGCTTCCAGCGAATGCCCAGCGCAATCAGCTGCGAGAGTGAGCCGGCAAACAAACCCGCGACGCCGAGCCAGCCCCACAGGGACCGGCGCGTGGCGCTGCGGATGAGGAAGGCCGCAAACGCGGCGATGTAGACCCCGAAGGCGGCCGTGAAGAAGACAATGTCCGCTGTCGAGCTCTGGTTCACATCGAACCTCACGATTTGGTGGTTTTGGGTCGTGGATACCGATCGGGCTTACCCTGCAACGGCTGCCAATCGTCCATGAATCTGGCCGTCAGTGAGCTGATCGCCGACTGCCAGGGATGCTTGACCAGTGCCGGATCCTGAGTGCCGGCGCCCGTGTGAATCCACTCGAGGGCCCATCGGCGCTCGCCGTCCCGTCGCGCACGCAGCACGACGCGCTCGTGACGGATGAGGAAGGACACCAGCGTGCCGAGGGTCATGATGGCAAATCCCGCCCAGATCCATTCCGAGCCGGGGTGGGTGGCCATCTCGAGCCCGGTCTGCATGACCGGATCGAATGAAACCAAGCGCAGCGGCAGATCGGGGGCCGTCCCGATGACCATGTCGGGATGGAAGAGGAAGTACCAGGATCGGCCGACGAGAGTATCCCCTTCATAGATATCGAGCAGGACGGCCGGATTGCGGGGCTCCGCGGAGCCCTGGACCGGGCCCCGTTCTCCGACGCGGAAGTCGGTGAAGAAGGTGTCGATTTCCGCGGAGTACGCCGTGCGCGGGAAGCGGATCCGTTCGCCCTTGCGCAGCGTGAAAGTGACCGGATTGTGAAACTCGTGTGTGTGGCGCCCGTGCGGTGTGTCGCCCGCCCCCATCGCGGTCTGCTGGTCGCTACCACCGGGATCCTGCATACCACCGGGATCCTGCATGCCACCGGCACCACTCTGGGAAAGCAGGGCGTCCCGCATGGCCGGCGGCACACGCTCCGGGTCCATCCCTTCGGGCAGCAGATCCTCGAGGCGAACCTCAGGATCGGGTGGCGCTGTCCGGTCTGCGTCGTTTCCGTTCTCCCGGCCCGGCGTCTCGAGCGCGGTCTGCGGATCGATCGGCACGTCATAGACGAGCTGCAGGCTTCTGATGGCCCTTGGATCGGATCGGTAGGAGCTCTGGTAGAAACTGTAGCCGGCGTATCGCAGGGGCTTGTTCACCTCCAGACGCATCTCGCGGACCACGCTTGTGTCGCGCACCAGGCGAACCTGGCTCACGTAGCTGGAGATGTGGCCACGGTCGGTGGTCTCGATGGTGAAGTCGAGCAGCTCGAGACGTACATTCGTATCCGGGATCGGCACCCAATCCCCCGGGTGCATCCAGACGATGCGCGAGCTGCCGGATGAGGCCAGCACCAGGGCGCCGATGACCAGGAAGAGGAATCCGAGATGGGTCAGCACCGGGCCCAGCCGGGCCAGGCCGAGGCGCGAGGCGGCCAGGCGCAGCTGGCCATCCGATTCGTCGACGGCGACCCGGAACATGCGCTTGCGGAAGAAGTCCGCCGCCTCGCGGGCTGCCAGCGAGCTCTTGGTCGTCCAGGCCACCACGCGTTCGGAGCCGAAGCGTTCGTCGGCAGGCAGCGGGTTGGTGAACGCCTGGCGCCATTGGTAGCGCCAGCGCTTGATGATGCAGGCCAGGAGGCTGAGCGACAGCAGGGCCATGAGCGTGCGGAAGAGCGGGGACCGGTACGGGTGGTCGGGGACGATGTTGACCAGGAACCAGATCCAGGGTTCGTCCAAGCGGTCGCCCAATCGCGCCCGGGCGAGTTCCCCGCGGATCGGGAGTTGATCGACCACCACCATCGCCAGAATGCTGACCAGCGCCAGCGCAATGATGATTAGAATCGCGAAGCTCGTATCACTGAGCAGATTGTATGTGGCGCGCACCAACTCGGCGACCGGGTTGCCGGTCGGCTGGCGCGCGGCTTTGTCGGCGCGTGAGGTTGCCATGCGACGCTTGTACTCCATGGATGTCCGAGTCAGCAAACGAAGGGACAGCATACCGAACCGGCGTCGGGCCCGCATCACCATTTGTTCCGGGCCGGGAGATGGCGAACCTGGCGGCCGGCGCCGGACTCAGACGCCGGGAGCCTGTTGCGGAGTCTGAATCCGGCGCGTCATGACGCCGGGGCAAGGACCTCATCGGCGGTGGGGATGCGGTTCCACCAGGTTTGCCGGACAATGCCATCCTCCAGAAGGAAGACGGCCGGCAGCGCGCGGTGGTATTGCCGCAGTACGCGGGGAGGGCTCGTGCCCACGGGGAAGTTGGGAAGTTGCATCATCCGCCACGTCTGGGCGTCTCCGCGTGAACCCGAGAAGACCGCCAGCACTTGCGGCGCGCCCGATTGGGCCGCGATCTGCTTGAGCGCCGGCATCCCGGCCTCGCAGGCCGGGCAATCCGCTCCCACCAGCGCCACCAGAACAAGATCCTCATCGATCGAGATGCGCGCGCCCTCGATGGCCATGTCGGACAGGTCGCTGCCGGGTCCGATTCCAACCACGAGGCCATCGAGCGGCAGCGCCGTTCCGAAGAAGGTCAAAAGCAGCGCCACGACGACCAGCGGGGCCGCCAGACCCCATTGCCAGCGCCGGGTGCGGAATCCGCGCAGCAGGTACAAGGCGACCACCGACGCGATGATGATGACGGTGTCCTCCACGATCACCGACCCCGGCCCGCGATCGTAGAAACGCCCGAAGCAGCCGCATCCCTCCGTGTTTCCGTGGGCCCAGGCCCAGGCCGTGACGCCGATGAAGCCAAGCATCAGGACGATCGTGCCCCCGAACACCAGGCGCGGCCAGACGAAGGCCACGAAGGCCGCCGCCGCAACCAGCTCCACGCTCACGAAGAAGTAGGCCAGAAACGGAGACCAGGCTTCCGGGGTCACCTTGTGAGCCGAGATCTGATCGATGAAGAG
>CAYQJL010000230.1:0-15400 GCA_964417675.1 uncultured bacterium
GGGGCGCCGGGGGCGCGGGGCGCCCCCCGGGGGATCACCCGCGGGCCACACCCACCCGCGGGCCACACCCACCCGCAGGCCACACCCACCCGCGGCTCACACCCATCCGCGGGCCACACCCATCCGCGGGCCACGGGTGAATGTCGGCCGCGGTCTAGCCCTTGAGGACCGCCTCGACCTTGGGCAACATCCAGTCGATGTCAGCCTGGGTGATGATCAGCGGCGGGGCGAACCGGATGACCGTCTCGTGCGTTTCCTTGGCCAGGATACCGGCATCGCGCAGGCCCTCGCAATAAGAACGAGCCTTCTCGCGCAGCTCGATACCGATCAGCAGGCCCTTGCCGCGCACTTCGGCGACCACCGGCGCACCGATCTCGCGCAGCTTGGCCCGGAAGTAGGCGCCCAGCTTCTCGGAGTTCTCGACCAGTTCCTCGTCGATCAGGACTTTCATCGCGGCGCGGGCAATGGCCGCCCCGAGCGGGTTGCCGCCGAAGGTCGAGCCATGATCGCCCGGACGGAAGACTCCCAGGATCTGCTTCGAGGCCGTGACGGCCGAAACCGGGTAGACCCCGCCGCCGAGCGCCTTGCCGAGGACATACATGTCGGGCTTGACCCCTTCATGATCGCAGCAGAAGAGCCGTCCGGTCCTGCCGAAGCCGGTCTGAACCTCGTCGGCGATGAAGAGGACATTCTTCTCGGCGCAGAGCTCACGGGCGGCCTTCAGATAGCCGGCGGGGGGCACGAGCACCCCGCCCTCGCCCTGGATCGGCTCCACCAGGAATCCGACCGTGTTGGGGGTGATGGCCTGGCGCAGGGCCTCGAGATCCCCGTAGGGGACCAGTTTGAAGCCGGGGGTGAAAGGCCCGAACCCCTCCTTGTAGCTTTCCTCGGAGGAGAAGCCGACGATCGTGGTCGTGCGGCCGTGGAAGTTGTCCTGGCAGACGATGATCTCCGCTTCGCCGTCGGCGACTCCCTTGGTCTGGTACCCCCACTTGCGTGCGGTCTTGATCGCCGTCTCGACCGCCTCGGCCCCGGTGTTCATGGGCAGGGCCATCTGCATCCCGGTCAGCTCGCAGAGCTCCTTGAGAAAGGGGCCCATCTCGGCGTTGTGGAAGGCGCGCGAGGTCAGCGTCACCTTGCCGGCCTGCTCGACCATGGCCTTGATGATGGCAGGATGCCGGTGTCCCTGGTTGAGCGCGGAGTAGGCCGACAGGCAGTCGAGATACCGGCGCCCGTCCGCATCCCATACCCAAATCCCTTCAGCTCTTTCAATTACGACGTCGAGCGGGTGGTAGTTGTTGGCGCTGTAGGATTCCGCCAGATCGATCATCTCACGGGTCCGGCTACGATCCACCTGTCCTGCCGTGTTTGGCTGCATCTTGTTTCCCTCCAGAGACATACGCCCTCGAGCCTCCTCATGCCGCCCTCGGATCCATTGGGGGGCCTCCGCTGGGAAGCGAGTATAACCTAATTCAATACAATGGATTACGGCCTCCGTCCCATCTCGGGGGCGCAGGGGGCTCCCAGCATGTGCAATCCGAACGAGTGTAGCAAATCCATCTGGCTTCCGAGAAGTAGAAAGAGTCGCTCGACCCGGGATGGGCTGTGCTATACTACCGGCCACCTTTTCTGAGGGGCCGGGGAACGGCCCCGCGGGGAGAGCGAACGGACAACGAGAGGGTCATGCGCATAGATTTTGATGACATCCGCCGCATCGCGCGCCGCCAGTACGGCATCGGCCTGCCCCTGCTCTGGCTTGTGGTGGCCGTGGGGACCTCGGGCGCGGTCTGGCGGTCGATCGAGTTCGACTCCGCGGCGGGGAGGCCGCCGGCCGGCAGTGAGCCGGTCGTGGCCGAGGCGCCGGCCGGCGAAAAGGCCGTCAGGGCCGACCTGCCGGACTTCGACACCATCCAGAGTGTGGCCGAGCGCAAGCGGCGGTTCGTCGAGTTCATGCGTCCGATCATCGTGGCCGAGAATGCCCGTGTCTTCCACGACCGGCTCCGGCTGCTCGGGCTGCGGGATCTCCACGCGAAGACCTCGGAATTGAGCGACGAGGATTGGGCCTGGTTGCAGGATCTGGCCCGCCGATACCGGGTGGAGGGCTTCGACCTGAACGCCGCGAGCCAGTGGGCGACGCTGATCGGCCGGGTGGATATCGTGCCAACCCCCCTGGCCCTGATGCAGGCCGCCAACGAGTCGGCCTGGGGGACCTCCCGGTTCGCGCGTCAGGGCAATGGGCTCTTCGGCCAGTGGAGCTTCAATCCGGGCACGGGCATGGTGCCCAAGGGACGCCCGGAGGGTTCCCGGTATGAAGTGGCCCGCTTCGAGACGGTCAATGGTTCGGTTCGCAGCTACTTGCATAACCTGAACACCCACAGGGCCTACACCGATTTTCGCAAGATGCGCATGAGGATGCGCGAAGCCGGTGAAGGGCTCAATGCCCATGCCCTGGCCTCCGGCCTGTTGCGCTACTCGGAACGCCGCGAGAGCTATGTCGAGGACCTCCGGGCGATGCTGCGCGCCAATCGCCGGCTACTCGGTCCAGCCTAGCCATGGCCATCCACTCGAATGCACGCACCTGCCCGACGGCGGCCGTCTCCGGAGCCACGCGCACGGTTCTGCAGGCGTTGGCGATCGCCGTCGCTCTCTCCCCGCTGACACTGCCGTCGGCCGGGGCGGCCTCCCCCGGGGCGGCCTCCCCCGCGGCGCCCCCCTCCGCTGTCATTCTGCAATACCACCATGTGGACGCTGCGACCCCGGCGAGCACGAGCATTACGCCCGAGATGTTCGAGCTGCACCTGTCATACCTGGAGCAGCGGGGGTTCCGCGTGCTGTCCCTGGCCGAGATCGTCGATGCCCTGCGGGCCGGCGAGGCGCTGCCCGAGCTGTCGGTGGCCCTGACCTTCGATGATGCCTATCGTTCGGTCGGTGAGCAAGCCTGGCCGCGACTGCGCGAGCGGGGTTGGCCCTTCACCGTCTTCGTCACGACCGGCGGCGTGGATCAGGGCCTCGCCAGTTACCTGAGCTGGGATCAGATGCGGGCGATGGCCGCGGAGGGTGTCGACTTCGCCGCGCACAGCCACTCGCATGATGCCTTGATCCACCGCCGGCCGGGGGAGAGCGAAGAGCAGTGGCGCGAGCGGGTGCGCCGGGATATCCAGCTGAGCTGCGTGCGCCTGGAGGAGGAGGGGGTTTCGGAGCGCTGCCGTTTCTTTGCCTATCCGTATGGGGAATACGATGCCGGCTTGCGCCGCATCGTGGCCGAGCTGGAGCTGATCGGCTTCGGCCAGCATTCAGGACCGGTGGGGCCGTTGAGCGACTGGCTGGCTCTGCCGCGCTTCCCGGCCTCGGGACCCTATGCGGATCTGGGCAGTCTGGCCACCAAGCTCTACAGCCTTCCCCTGCCCGTTCTCGACGTCGACCCGCTGGATCCGGTCCTGCCGGCGGATTCGCCCCGGCCGGTCCTCCGGCTGGGCCTGGCTCCCGGGGGCTACCGCGTCGGCGGCCTGGCGGCCTATGCGGACGGCCAGGGTGCGATCCAGGTCCGGGTCATCGATCCGGGCGGCCCGGATCCGGAGGGTGCCGCTTCACGCGCGACGCTCCCCGCTGCGGCTTCCGAGGCGGCATCCGACGCGGCATCCGAGGGGACACCCGATCAGGCATCGCGGGGGGGCTCCCGCGTAGCTTCCGGCGGCCAGCGCGGACCGGTGATCGAGATCCTCCCTCTTGCGGACCTGCCGAAGGGCCGCAGTCGCTACAACGTCACGGCGCCGCAGCATTCCACCCAGGGCAATCCCCCGGACGTGCCGGGCGGCGTCCGCTACTACTGGTACAGCCACTTGTGGGTGAGGTGAGACCATGAGGGTGAATCCGGGGGGACATGGTTCTTCGCAGCCGGGACGCTCCGGTCGGCCCCTCGGACGGCGCGCTGCGTGGCTGCTGGGCGTGATCGTCGCGCTGGGAGCCGGCTGTGGCGATTCCTCGACCACCCAACCCGCGCCCAGCGCCTCCCCACCGGCGACCGATACGTTGCTCTTCTACTCCGGGCGCACCGGCAGGAGCCAGCTCTACACCATCGCCGCGAACGGCGGCTCGCTGTCGCGGGTCCTGGTCGGCGAGAGCGACGATACCGATCCGGTCTGGTCGCCGGACGGGTCGCGGATCGCGTTCGTTTCCTCCCGCGGCGATCAACCGCGGAGCATCTACACGATCGATGCCGAGGGTCCCGAGAGCTCGCTCCAGCGGGTGACCGATCCCGGCAGCAGCCAGATCTATCCGGCCTGGTCGCCGGACGGGCTGCGGATTCTGTTCACATCCTACGAGTACGAGAATGCCGACCTGGGCCGCATCAACGTCGATGGCAATCCCGATTCGCAGGTGGAGCTGACGGATGTGAAGTATGTGGAGGAGGAAGGCGACGAGGATCTGGACGGGGCGAACTGGGGAGGATGTTGGTCGCCGGATGGTCTGCGGATGGCCTTCACCAGCAACCGGGATGCGAACTGGAATATCTATACCGCCTCGACCGAGAGAAGGACCGACCCGCGGACGCATGTCCAGATCACGGATCATCCGGCGGGAGACTGGGATCCGGCCTACTCGCCCGATGGCGAGTGGATCGCCTTCGTCTCGGATCGCGACGGCAACAGCGACATCTTCATCATTGCCAGCGATGGAGATCCGGCCACGCTTCGGCGCATCACGACCTCGCCCCACCGGGACGCCGATCCGGCCTGGTCGCCGGACGGGGAGTGGATCGCCTACACCTCCTACCCGGGCGGGCGGGGAGCGATCCATGTCGTTGCCGCGAACGGGGATCCGAGCACCCGGCAGCTGATCGTCACCGACAGCAGCGGATCCTGGGGACCGCAATGGAGGCCGCGGCCGTAGAGAACGCGATGCGATCTCCCATGCCCGGAAGTGGGCCGCCGGCCTAGTGGAACAGCCTTTGCCAGAAGGACCCGCGCTCCACCGTCTCGAGCGCCACCAGGGGGACCTCCGCCAGCACCCGCGCTCCCAGCTTGGCCGTCGCCCGCCCGACGATCTGGCCCTGCCCGACCGGGGCCTTGACGCCGTCATCCAGACGCATCTCGACCACGATCTCATTGCTTTGATCACGGCGGACGAAGACGGAGAGCGCATCCCCATAGCCGACCGGGATCTCACGCACCCGGCCCTGCTTGACACGCAGCGTCTGTTCGATCGGCAGGCCGGCCCGTTCGACCAGCGCCAGTTGAATGAACATGTTGAAGCCGTAGCTCAAGAGGCGCGTGGTCTCACCGGCCCGTTGCGCGTCGGTCGGGCATCCCATGACGACCGAGATCAGACGGCGATCCTTCTGCACCGCAGAGGCGGCCAGGCAGTACCCGGCGGCATTGTGAAAGCCGGTCTTGATTCCATCCAGACCGCGATAGGTGCCGATCAGCCGATTGGGGTTGTAGAGGGTGAACTCTCCGTTGCGGAATTCGGCTGTCTTGGTCGAGGCCCAGATGACGGCTTCGGGATGCTTCATCAGTTCGCGGCCCAGGATGGCCTGGTCATAGGCGCAGGTCAGATCCGGTTCCTGGTTGCGGCCCGGCGGCAATCCGTGCACCGAATGGTAGACGGTCTCGTGCATGCCCAGCTCCCGCGCCCGCAGGTTCATCAGATCCACGAAGGCTGCGACGCTGCCGGCCAGGTACTCGGCCAGCGCGACCGCCCCATCATTGGCCGAGTGAATGGCGAGCGACATGAGCAGCTCCTCGACCGTGAACTGCTCGCCCTCCTTGAGATACACCTGCGAGCCGCCCATGCGGGAGGCGTGGGCCGACACGGTGATCCAGTCGCTGAAGGTGATGTCGCCTTCGACGACCCGCTCGAGGACCAGCAGCTCGGTCATCATCTTGACCATCGAGGCCGGTTGTCGTTGCAGGAACGGTTCGTGGGCGATCAACACCTCGCCGCTCTCGGCATCCATGACCAGGGCGGAGGCGAACTCCCCCGTCATGGTCTCGACATGGGAGAGATCGGGGTAGGCCGGCGCGGAGGCCGCGAACCCCTGTGCCAGGGCCGCGGGCGAGAGCAGGCTCGGGGGCGCCCATCCCCCGAGAAGCAAGATGACCGCCACGCGAAGGAGATTCAGGAATGCCGGTGGGCCCGTCCATGGGCTCGCGATGCTGTAGTTCATGCGCAATGATCCCTGGGGATTGTGGGTTGCCGCCGCTGCCATGGGGTACAGCGGCTGTCGACAGGAGCAGAGTACGAGGTGCCGCGCCGGCATGCAAGCGCTGGCCGCCGGCGCAGGCCGTCCGGCGCTCGCGGGGCTGCGACGTCCGCAACGCCGGGCTGCACCGGGCCGCTCCCGGCAGCGAGATGCGCACTCGCATGGGAACCGCGGGAGAGGGTAGAATCCCGTCATGGACACCAGGAGCTTGGGCCGGACCGGCCTCGAGATATCGGTAATCGGATTCGGCGGCATCCCGATTCAGAAGCTGTCCGCGGAGGAAGCCGGGGTGATTCTGCGCCGTGCGCTGGCGCTCGGGATCACCTTCTACGACACCGCCCGCGGCTATACCGACAGTGAGCACAAGATCGGTCTGGCACTCGGCGGGCGGCGCGATGAGTTCGTCCTGGCCACCAAGGCCATGTCACGAGACGCGGCCGGAATGGCCCGGGAACTGGCGCTCAGCCTCGATCAGCTGCGCACGGATCGGATCGACCTGTACCAGCTGCATGCGATCGGCTCCGAGAAGCAACTCGAGCAGGTCCTGGGCGCCGACGGTGCCTACGCGGTGTTGGCCGAGGCCCAGGCGGCCGGGACGGTCGGCCACATCGGCATCACCACCCATAGCCGGTCGGTGGCCGCCGCCGCCGTGGCCACCGCCAAGTTCGCCACGCTGCAGGTGCCCTTCAATCCCATCGAGACCGAATGGGGGGAGCAGATCCTCCCGGCGGCCCGCAAGGCGGGCATGGGTACGATCGGCATGAAGCCGGTGGCCGGCGGGGCGCTCAATCGGTGCGCCGCGGCGGCCATGCGTTACGAGCTGACCCGCGGGATGACGGTCGTGATTCCCGGGGTGGACGCTCTCGAGCAGGTGGAGGCCAACGCGGCGGTGGGATCTCCCCTGCGAGAACCGGACGACGCCGAGCTCGATGCGCTCGCACGCGAACGACAGCGCTGGACCGGTCGGTTCTGCCGCCGCTGCGGCTACTGCCTGCCCTGTCCGAACGGTCTCAACATTCCCATGCTGCTCCTGCTCCAGGCCTACCACGAACGCTATGGGATGGCCGATTGGGCGAAGCAGCGCCTGTGCGATCTGGACAAGCAGTACGAAGATTGCACGGCCTGCGGCACGTGCCTGTCGCGGTGCCCGTATGAGCTGCCGATTGCGGAGATGATGTCACGCGGCGCCGGGGCGGCGCCCTAGGCGCTGCGTCCCATTTCGAGGCGGGGGTCCGGAGTCAGCATCTCACGGATCGCCTCCCGTGACGGCCGACGGATGATCAGCATGCAGCCGGCCGCCGCGAGCATCGCGGCGAGGACCCAGCCCTCGCCGGTGGCCAGCCGGTCGATCAGGCCTGCGATCAGCAGCACATGGGCCGTCATGAGAGCCACCAGGTGGCCGGTGACGATGCGCCGGATGAGGTGGATCATGGCCGCCGCTTCCCGCCGTCTCCGGGGATCATCCTGTGGCTTCGGGCCGGGCAGCCCCCAGAGCAGGCCCGCCGGGCCTTGCTTCGCAAATGGGAATGCCGTTGCGCGTCCCAGCCCGGGTCCGCGCCGGCTGATCGCTTCCAGGACGCGTCCCAGAGCGTCGAGCGAAGAGGTGCCCCGCCACAGCCGGTCCTTGCGCAGCAGGGCATCACGCACCCGGCCGGCGGCGATCAGGCTCGCGATCCCCACGCCCACGAGCAGCACGCGAATCTGTCCCCATGATTCCGGAGCCGCCGGCCAGGCCGCGAGATCCTGATCCGTGGCGAACTCGGTGGCGCGCTCCTGGGTTTGGGTGGATACGAGAATCAGCATGGCCCCGATGCACAGGAAGAGCGCGAGACTCAGGATGAAGATCGCCGCGAGAATACGGTAAGCGATGGCCGCCATCTGCTCGGCCGGCGGCCGGCTGGTCGTGGCCTTCGGTGGACGGCCAAATAGCATTATGATTGCCCTCCCTTGCCTGGGTCCTTCCCGGCGCCATTCCCCCACACGCCCCCGCCGTTCGTTGCGCCGTTCGCGCCGGCGCACTCTCTCCGCCGTCAGTCGCGCCGTTCGCGCCGGCGTCCTCCCTTTCATCGTTCGGCCGCTTCGGCGTGCCTCCATAGTGCGGAGCGCCATGCCGCGCTCTAAGGAACAGTTCCCCGTGCACCGATATCTGCAGCAGAGAAGCGACATTTCGATCGAACCACACCTGCTGCTGGCAGCGGGCACGGGGAGGTGTCCAGATGCCCCGCCACGGCATCCGGTACATGCTGTTGCTGTTGGGGCCATTCCTGCTGGGGTCGTTCCTGCTGATGGCGGCGGCGTCGGCTCAGGAATCCCTGACGCCCGGGGAGCAGGCGGCGCGCATCGCGGCGGCTCGCGCGCGGATCGCGGATCTGGGCCTTTCCTGGACGGCGGGCCGCACATCGATGTCCCACCTGTCGCGCGAGCAGATCAGCGCGCTGCTGGCTCTCGATCCGGATTTGATGGAGAGCGCGCCCGCGGGAGCGGCGGCCTCCGTGCCTCGGGAAGCGGCCGGCTACCGGCTCTCGCAGCCGGGCAGTGCCGGGGGCGAATTCCCTTGCGCCTGGGACTGGCGCGACCTGGACGGCGTGACCCCGGTTCGTGATCAGGGACTCTGCGGCGACTGCTGGAATTTCGCCGCCACGGCGGCGTTCGAATCCTACGCGCTCATCTATGACGGCATCGCTCACGACTTCTCGGAACAGAATGTCCTGGACTGCAATCCCTACGGCTATGGCTGCAGCGGCGGATGGATGACCGCGGCCTACAAGCATTTCATGCGCCAGGGCGCCCTGGCGGAGAGCTGCGTGCCGTACCTGGCCGATGATTCCGGCAGCTGCGATGACCGCGGGTGCGACCCGCTCGACTACCTGGTCGGCTGGCGCGATGTGATCCCGACGGTGCCGGAGCTCAAGCGCGCCCTGCTGGAGGGCCCGCTCGCGGTGGCCATGACGGTGCATGAGGATTTCCTGCTCTACACCGGCGGCTGCTATGAGCACGAGGGGGCCGGCTCGCCCAATCATGCCGTCCTGCTCGTGGGTTGGGACGATACGCTGGCCGGCGGGGCGGGCGGATGGATCGCCAAGAACAGCTGGGGGCCGGAATGGGGCGCGGCCGGGTACTTCGCCATTCGCTTCCATCAGTGCGAGTTCGGGTTTGGCGCCACCCAGGTCGAGTACCGGCCCCGTCACAACATCGTGATCGAACACACGCCGCTCGAGCCGCGGCCCGCCGGCTCGCAGGAGATTCTGTTCCTGGCGCGGATCGAGAGCATGAGCGGATTGCTGGATCCGGCGTCCCTGATGCTGCATGTTTCGATCGCCGGAGAGCCGTTTGCCAGCCACCCGCTGCAGCCCGGCGGCGCCCCCGACCAGTACGCCTGCGTCCTGCCCGAGCCGGAACCGGGATCCGAGCTGCGCTACTACTTCGAAGCCGGTGATCTGGCCGGCCGGCGTCAGAGCGCGCCGGCCCGGGCGCCGGCCTTGACCTATGGATTCCGGACCGGATACCACACGCTGCATGCCAGCGACTTCGAGGCCAACGATCCGGCGGAGGCCTGGACGCATCATTCCGTGACGCCGGGCTTCGGCGACCAGTGGCATCGCAGCGGCCTTCGCAACCACACGCCCGAAGGCGGCATCAGCTGGCGGCTGGGGCCACCGGAGGATGCCGATTATGCCGATCTGCTGGACGCCGCGTTGGTGAGTCCCGAGGTGATGCTGAGTCCTGATTGCGAGCTGCGCTTCTGGCATTGGATCGAGGCCGAGCACAGTCCCTTCCTCATCGGCCGGGCCTACGACGGCGGGTTCGTGGAGATCAGCCAGGATGCGGGGAGCACCTGGGAGCGGATCGACCCGCTCGGAGGCTACCCGTACCTCGCGCGCCAGGGGATGATCCCCGGCCCGTTCGAGAGTGGCCAGCCGCTGTTCTCCGGCGGCCGGCCATGGCGGGAGGCCGTCTTCCGGATCGCGGATCGCGAGGGTCCCGCGCGCTTCCGGTTCCGCTTCGGGAGCGATGGTGCGATCACATTCGGCGGCTGGCACGTCGATGATGTGCGCGTGTGGGACTTCTCCGGCCAGGGTCCGTCCACCGGGGTGCAGATCCCCGATCCGGCATCGCCCGCCCCGCTCCCCTACGAATCGGCATCGCTGCGCCCGGCGCTGTTGCCGTGCGCCCCGAATCCGGTGCCCGAGCAGACCACGCTGCGATTCCGATTGCCGGCGGTGCCAGCCGGCGAGGCGGTTGCGCTTTCGATCTACGACTGCCAGGGCCGCCTGCGCGCCCAACCGCTGCGATCCTCCAGGCTGGCGCCCGGTCACTACGCCGTGACATGGAATGGGTGCAACGAAGAAGGCGCCCGCCTGGAGGCGGGCGCCTATTTTCTCCGGCTCCAGGCCGGCGTCTATGTCTCCGAGAGTCGCCTGCTGCTGCTCCCGCGCTGATCCTGGGCGCTCATCGGACGGGGGCCGGCGCGCGGCCCGGCGACTGCCCGATCGACTGGGAGGCTTTGCGGAGCTCTTCGCGGTCCCGGACGGCCGCTTCGCGGTGCCGCTGCGTGCGCTCGCGGCGCAGCCGGGCCGACTCCTCCTTGGCCGCTTCCGCGGCGGCGGCGACCAGGGGATCCTCCGGGTAGTCGGGGCCCAGCGTGATGTTCACACCGCCGAAGTCGACGATCTCATTCTCCGGAGAGACGATCAGGCGCGTGTTGGCCAGGAACTGGCCGCGCGTGCCCGAGCGGTTCAAGATGGTCTGGCCCACGAGCAACGGCGCCTCATCCAGACGCGTCACGTGGCCGCCGAGCACGACGTCCACCTCGGGCAGCGAGGAGGCGTACTGCTCCATGATCTTCAGGTCGAGATGGGCGAGCAGCACCAGGACGTCCACCCGCGGTCTCAGCTTGCCGATCAACTCGTAGATCGTCTCCATGGGCGGCAACACGCGGAATGTTTCCCCGCTCTGCTCGAGCGCGGTCTGGTTGATCTGGGACTCGCTGATCGCGCTGATGAAGCCGATGCGCACCCCGTTGGACTCGATGATGCGCTGGCGATCGGCCACCGGTTGCCACTGCCCATCCACCTGGCGCTCCACATTCGAGACGACCAGTGGAAGCGCAAGCGCCTTCTGCAGGCTGTCGACCAGGCTCCACTGCTCGAGCTCGATCTCGCCCAGCGTCACGGCGTCGTAGCCGAGACGGTGCATCTCGGCCCAGGAGGCGATGCTCTCGGGAACATTGTCGCGATCGTTGCGGTGGATGAAGTCACCGCCGTCGACCAGAACGAACGGCACCTGCTGCTTGCGCAGCGTGTCCACATAGGCGGCCCGCCGGGCCAGCCCACCCTTCTTGCCGTGTCACCCGCAGGGGACGACATCGGCGTTGAAGCAGCTCTGGGACAGCAAGCGCACCTCCATGTTGGTGGTGCGCTTGCCGGCACTTCCCCCGCTCAATGCACAGCCGGGGAGCAAGAGAAGGGCCAGCGCGGCGGTCAGGCCCAGGAAGGATCGTCTTGCGGACATGGGTTCGTCTCCGTACCTGTTGCAGTGTAATCGATTGCGGGCGCCTTGTTCACCCCGACCGCGGACGGCGGAGGGTCCACGCCCAGACGAATCTCAATGAGTATACCCCGGACCAGCCAGGGGTTTCCAGGCTTCTGCCGCCCGGCCCGCCTACTCTTGCTCCCCCCGGGGATCCGGGAGGGGCATCCGGTGGACGCCCGGGGCCACCGGCAGGACCCCGCGATCGGTGGAGATCGGTGGGGTGCGCCGTGCGCCCCTGCGGCGGGCCTCCATCTCGGCCTCGGCGCGCTCCACGGCCGCCAGAACGTCCGGATCCTCGGGGATGTCGGTCGACAGCGCGATATTGATCCCGCCGAAGTCGTCGATTTCATTCTCGGGCGTGATGACGATGCGCGTATTGGACATGTACTGGCCGCGCGTGCCCGCCCGGTTGACGATGGCGTGGCCGTAGCGGCGCGGGCCCTCATCCTTGCGCGTGTTGTGGCCGCCCAGAATGATGTCCACGGTTTCGAACTCCTGGGCGTAGGCCTCCATGCTGCCCGGATCGAGATAGGCGAGCAGCACCACCAGGTCGCACTTCTCACGCAGCTCACGGGAGACCTCGCGCGTGGTTTCCTCCGCGGGAAGGACCCGGACCAGGTCGCCCGATTTCTGGCGAACCGTTTCGCTGAGGATGATGTCGTTGACGACGCTCATGATGCCGACCTTGACGCCGTTGCACTCGACGATCCGGTAGCGCTCGCCGATCGGCACCCAGGCATCACCCTGCTGCTGCTCGAGGTTGGTGCACACCACCGGCAGGTCCAGATGCGTGCGCAGGCTGTCGGTTTCGAGCCAGGCGCCGATCTCGTTCACGCCGAAGGTCACCGCGTCGTATCCGAGACGGGCCATCTCGGTCCAGGTGGCCACCGTCTGGGGAAAGTTGTTCGAACTCCTGTGCGAGAAGCTGCCGCCGTCGACCAGCAGGAAGTCCACGCCGGCACGCCGCAAGCTGTCTACGAAGGTGGCCCGCCGGGCCAACCCGCCGCGCTTGCCGTGTCACCCACAGGGGACGATCTCGCTGTAGAAGCAGCTCTGTGCCAGAATCTGAACTTCGGTGTTGGTGGGGCGCTGGGCCTTCCGCACGCCGGCACAACCGGACATGACGAGACCCACCATGGCAAGCAAGCCTACGAGACGCATAGCACGCATCGCTCTCGAACTCCTTCGCGCCGCAGGGCGGCGGTTCCAAGGTTTGCCTTGGGTACTCTCCGCGATGACCGGGCCGGCCGCTTCGGCCCCGCCGCCGGCTCCACGCCTAGCCGCTTCGGCCCCGCCGTCGGCTCCACGCCCGAGCGGCTCGGTCGACAGGGACACTTCATAGTATCAGTATCGGTGCAAGCGGTTCCCGCCTATTCTCCCGGCTCCCTCCTGGCCGGTTTCGGCCCCCGGGCCGAGGCCGGGTGGCTAGAGCGACTCGATCTTGTAACTTCTTTTCCCCAAGCCGATTGACTCTGCATGTCGAAGCTGCACCTCATGATCGATCTCCGGCCAGACTTCTCGGAACAGGTTTCGGCCGGCCTCCTCGTTGACCAGATCGATCGAGGCCTGGTCGCAGGCGACCGGATCCCGGCTCGCCACGATACCGATGTCAGGGATGAGCTGGCCCTCGAGGGCGCCGGCGCAGTCACATTGCTTGGTGATCCGGTTCAGGAGGTTCACGTACACCCCCCGGCCCGCGACGGCCTTGGTCACGCCGCGGGCATACTCGGCCATGGTCTCCTGCACCTGGGAGGATTGCCGCGACCAGTCGATCCGGATCGCGTGGGTGGGACAGACCGCGATGCAGTCGGCGCAGCCGATACAGGCCCGGCGATCGATGACCGCTGCCTTGGCATCCAGGGTGATGGCCTGCGCCGGGCAGATCGATGCGCACAGGTAACAGCGCACGCAGGCCGGCGCGCTCACGTACGGGCTGACCGCCGAGTGCTGCTCCAGCTTGCCGGCGCGCGAGGCCAGGCCCATGCCCAGGTTCTTGATGGCGCCGCCGAAGCCGGTCACCATGTGACCGGTCAGGTGGGCGACACCGACGAGAAAGTCGATGTCCCGGACGACGGGCGCCAGACGGGCGTGCTCCACATGCTTGCCGCCGACCGGCACCGAGTGCGTCTCACGACCCAGGATCCCATCGCTCAGGACGATGGGGGCATCGACGGACTCGTGGGTGAATCCGTGTTCGCGCGCCAGCTCCAGGTGATCGACGGCGTTCATGCGGCGCCCGTGATAGAGGGTGTTCGTCTCGGTCAGGAACGGGCGGCAGCCGCGCCCCTTCAAATGGCGCACCAGCGCGGCAATCAACCGCGCGGGCGGGTGGCCCTGGTTGCCGGCCTCCCCGAAGGTCAGCTTGATACCGGTGATGGCCTTCTCGGGCAGATCCTCGAGCGGGAGCGCCTCGAGCAGGGCGCCGAAGCGCGCAGCGACCTGATCGCTGTGGCTCCAGTCCGTGATGCGAGCGAAATGGACCGCTGTACTCATGGTTGCTGATCCTCAAGGGCACCGGCCGTGGGTCTGCCGCCTCTCTCCCGGGCGGCTGACGCCACAGTAGGGCACGGGCGCCCCGACCCGCAACCGCCGGAACCGGCCGGAGTTGATTTCGGGACCTCGGAAGTGTCACTCTGGTATCGAGCCAGAGAGGGGGCGGCCCGGCTCGACCCTGCCGCGGCGGCCCGGCTCGACTCCGGCGCGGCGGCCCGGCGGGCTGCGGCCGCCGAGGCCTCGATGAGCGCTTCTGGGTGCCAGGGCGCGGAGCGGGAAAGGAGCCTGAGTGCAGCCGTTCAGTGGCCGGAGGGATCGATTCTTTGCAGGGGGCGCGCCGGCGGGGCGGGGCCGCGCCGGTGTGGCCGTGGGCCTTCTGGCGCTCGTCGTCCTGGCCGCGCTCGGGCTGGCGCCGCTGCGGCAGCTCGCGGACCGTCCCGCAGAGAGCCAGCCCCACAACTGCCGCTTCTGGGGCCTGATCGGTTCCGGCTATCCAGGCGAGATCCTCAGCACCCACCTGATCGACGGCGGACTGCACAGCCTGCGTGATCTGGGGAATCAGAATCATGATGGATGGGGATTCGCGTACTTTCTCCCCGCATCCTACGGCGTGGCCCTCAACCGGCCGATCTACCGCCGGGGCGGACCGCCGGCCCCCCAGGACGAGGATTACACCCTGGCGGTGGAGGAGATGATGGCGGTCGCTCCCCGCGCCGTCATCGGCCATGTGCGGCTGGGCACCTCCGGGCATTGGGGGGTGCCGGATCCACACCCCTTCCAGCATGAGGGGGCCGTGTTCGTGCACAACGGCTCCGTGCCGGTCAGTGCCGTGACCCAGATGCTGCTGGATGGCAATCCGAACTACCTGAGCGAGCATCCGCCCGACTGGACCGAGGAGCATGTCGATTCCGAGCTCTACTTCCTGCTGCTCAACAAGTACCGTCGGGAGAATCCCGGGCACGCCACGCCGAATGCGTTGCGGCTGGGCATCCGCGAGATCGCCGCGGCGGCGCCTGGGCACCGGCTCAACTTCCTGATGACCTCGGGCGATACGCTCTACGCGCTGCGCCACGCCAACCATGACAGCGCCGACCCGGTGCGCTTCCATCCGACCACGGCGGCCGGTGCCGCGCTCGGCTATCCCTACTGGGTGGTGGCGTCGCAGAAGATGGG
>CAYQJL010000231.1:0-25647 GCA_964417675.1 uncultured bacterium
CCGCGCCCCTTCCCACCCCCGGCCCGCTCCCCCTGGCCAGGCAGATCCTGCGCGGGGGATTCGCGCTCCCGGCCACGGCACAACCCGCCGAACCGGGCCAGGAGGGCGACGCCTTCCTGTGGCATTCGGCCTACGTGCAGGGACTCCTGGAACGGGAGACACTTGCCTTGAGATCAGTCAGGGATCTGGGCCATTTCGAACGTTTCGTCTTCGCCCTGGCAGCCAGGAGCGGCCAGCTGCTGAATCTGGAGGATCTGGCCCGCGAGATCGGTGTCACCGGCAAGACGGCCCGCTCCTGGATCGAGTTGCTCGAGGGTGCCGGTCAGGTCGTGGGCGTACACCCGCTCGAGGCCGATGTCGGGAAGCGGCTCGTACGCAGATCCCGGGTCTACTTCCTGGACACCGGCACGCTGGCGCTGCTTCTGAATGCCTCTCAGGCTGATCAAGTCCTCTCGGGCATCGCCTCGGCGCCCCTCTTCAGGACAGCCGTCGCCGGGCAACTCGCCCGCCTGCTCTGCCATCGGGGCCACTCACCGCGCCTCTACTTCTGGGAAACGGCGGCGGGCCACCGGGTCGACTTCATCCTGGGGGACGGTCAGCAGCTCATTCCCATCGACACGAGTCTCAACTCCACGCCGACAGCGGACGATGCGCGACGGATCCGGATCTTCCAGGACCTGCTAGGAAGTCATGTGACCCGGGGGATCGTGATCTGTCCCACCCGGCGCAGGGTGGAACTGACCCCCACCGTCGACGCGGTCCCGCTGGGTGCCCTGTAGGAGATAGGAAGGCTCAACTCGCAACCGGGCGGAAGCGGGCTGAGCCTACTGGTAGCCAAGGGATTGGAGCTGCTTGCGGGTGTGTTCGTCGATCTTGAGTCGCTCACGCCCCTCGGGCGGGACGCTGACCCGCCGCAGGAACTCCATCAGCCGATGCATGAGCGAGTCGCAGGGCGCACACTCGTCCGTTCCCAGGCAGTTGTTCTGCTCGGCCGGATCGGCGACCAGGTCGAAGCAGTAGCCTTGTTCGCCCCCGAGATCATGCATGAGCTTGTGCTCGCGCGTGCGGATCGACATGAATTCGTGCGATTGGCTGAAGGCCGGCAGAACCGTATCCGGGGGGGCGCCCGTGAGCATGGGAAGCAGGCTGAGCCCGGTGATCTGCGGAGATCCCCGCTGTCCAAATACGTCCAAGAGGGTCGGCAGCAGGTCGATGTGCCGGACGATCTCGGGAATCCGCTCTCCCTGGGGCTGGCTGGGTATCGTCATGATCAGCGGCACGTGAATCAACTCATCGTAGAGGAACATCGACCGCTGGAAGATGTTTCCATGATCGAGGAATTCGTTGCCCTGGTTCGCGGTCACGACGATCAAGGTGTTCTCGCGCAACTGACGCTCGTCGAGGGCGCTGAGCAGGCGACCGATGTGATGGTCCACGTAGCGGACGGCGCCGTCATACAGGTCGATGATCTCCTGGAGATCGGAACGGGACAGCACCTCCTGGTCCGAAGGCAGCTTCTTCAGTACCGGCCACTTGCTTGCCCAGAACCGATGGACGTCCATGGCTCCGGAGGTGGGTGTCCGGAACAGGTTCTGGAAGGGCCGGGGTGGAGCAAAGGGATGATGGGTATCCATCAGGTGAACGTACAGGAAGAAGGGTTCCCCCCGCAGACGATCCAGCTCGCGGATGGCGCGGTCGACGACCAATTCGCCCCGGGGGATCGGCATCCACGGCACCCGATTGGGCTCCTTTGCCAATCCGACCCTCAGAAGATACCGGTAGGCCAGAAGATCGAGATATCCGAAGTGGAACTCCTCGACACGATCAAACCCCTGGGCAAGTCCCCATTCCCGACGGACATACGGACTGCTCGCCAGGCAGGATGTGGCCAGCCCCGCGTCGCGGAGGCATTCAGCCATCGTGTCGATCTCCTCGGGCAGCACACTGACCCGGTTCTTCGAGTGCCGCACGGCATGCATCGACGGATACAGGGAGGTGAAGATCGATCCGAGACTCAGTTCGTTGTGGCTTCCCTGCGCGAAGCATTGCTCGAAGAGCATCGAACGCGTAGCCAGCGAATCCAGAATCGGCGACGTGTGCCGCTTGTACCCGTAGCAGGAAAGGTGATCGGCACGCAGGGCGTCGACCGTGATGAAGAGGACATTCTGGGTCGGATCCTCGCTCGGGCGGGTCGCCCGTTCGGCCAGCGGAGAGCGCCCGCTTCCGCGGTAGCGTGAGCTGTACTCCTTATAGGCCGTTAGAGGAAGCAGCAGTCCGATGACCAGCAGGAGAACCATCAGGTGAAGCGTCGAGATCCGGCCGCTGGGCGTGCCCACGAGACTGGTGAGCAGCGGTCGCATGGTGTGCGGGGTGAGCTTGAGGGTCACCAGGGCCGCAAACAGGATGAGCACGGGATAGATGACGGCATAGGACACCGGGAAGAGCAAGGAGAGCAGTTCGTGCCGAATGAGGGGCGCGGTGAAGATCACGCCCCCAACGCACACCGTGCCCATCACATAGTAGGAGGCAATGACCACGGCGCGACGTTCCATCGACCGCAGCGACAACACGATGTAGAGAGGAACTCCGGCCGCCAGGCCGACGAACAGCCCGATGCCCAGGTAGAGCGGCAACAGCTTCGTCCAGGGCAGCCCCAGGAGGTAGAACGCATCCCAGAACCGCACCAGTGGCTCGATGAGACCCAGGGCCCCCACGGCCAGTCCTGACAGGACCATCATCAATATGCTCGAGCCGAGTCCACGACCCTTCATTGCTACCCCCAAGCTGGCATCCGATCGCCGGCACCGCAGGGATCCTAGGGGCGCGTCTCCTGGGGTGTCAAGAAGCACACAGAGGCGCTATCCTCGCACACCCAGTCCGCATATACCAGGCTCCTCCTGTTTCCGCGGCGGGAGACAGATTCTCGCCGGGAGCGCAGCCACGCCGCGGCTCCCCGCGGCGGCGCAGGGGCGTCCCTCG
Source organism: uncultured bacterium (assembly GCA_964417675.1). Lineage (GTDB taxonomy): Bacteria > Eisenbacteria > RBG-16-71-46 > CAIMUX01 > WJJG01 > CAYQJL01. The sequence goes on from CAYQJL010000231.1 coordinate 2,980, forward strand.
CGACTCAGCTTGCCGGGGGGGAATCGAGAGAGCCGGTATCGGCCTCTTCGACGGCTTCATCGAGGGCTTCCTTTACGGCTTCCTCGGTAGCTCACTCGGAAGCTTCCTTGGTAGCTCACTCGGTAGCTTCCTCGGTAGCTTCCTCGGTAGCTTCCTCGGTAGCTTCCTCGGTGGCTTACTCGGTAGCTTACTCGGTAGCTTACTCGGTAGTTTCCTCGGTAGCTTCCTCGGTAGCTTCCTCGATGTAGCGATCGATGGCCCGTTCATAGGCCTGCGCCAGCCGGGCGGTGACGGGACCGGGCGCGGCCACGCTACGGCCGTCGATGCGCCGAACCGGCATGACGCGCGAAACGGTGCTGGTCAGGAACACCTCGGCCGCCCGGCACAGGTCATCCCACCAGAGGCGTTCCTCGCGCACTGCCATTCCCATCTCCCCCGCCAGCCCGAGGATCTTCTCCCGTGTGATACCCGCCAGGTTGTTTTCGCTCGAGGGAGTCCACAGCACACCGTCCCGCACGCAGAAGTAGTTCGAGCTGCCTCCTTCGGTTACATAGCGACGCCCCCCGGCCGCGCGGTACATGACGGCCTCGTAGCCTCCCTGCGCATACGCGTGGTTCTTGGCGCGCACATTGGCCAGCAGATTCAATGTCTTGTGTTCACACAGGGCGTGCCGTTCATCCGGGTACCCATACACACAAACACCTTCGGTCCAATTCGACGGCGCGATCGCCCGCAGTGGAAACGCCAACATGTAGAACACCGGCGGGCGGTCATCGGGCGGATAACGGTGATCGCGATGGATGTCCACGCCTCGGGAGAGGGACACGTAGATCTCACCACTGCGGATTCCGTTGGTGGCAATCAGACGATGAGCTGCCGCATGAAGCGCGGCCGGCGAGAAGGGCATGGTCATCCCGAACACGGCGGCGCTCGCCGTCATTCGGGCGACATGCTCGTAGAAGAACAGGGGAACACCCCGGCGAACCAGGAGGATCTCGAACAGCCCGTCCGCGAAGGTCAATCCGCGATCCGTCAAGTGAATCGCCGGTGCGGATTCATCGACAAAGGTGCCGTCATGGAAAGCCCACCGCGGAGACACCCCGGACGTCCCGGACGGAACCGCGCCCGACGACGACGGGCACTGCGATCCCGAATCCGACAACGACGGGCACTGCGATCGAAGCGGTCGTGGTGGTTTACGGGAGTGTGCCGGCATGGCGTGTTGACCTCAGTGCCTACAGGTGGCCGAGTGACAGGGCATAGGCCGCCCAGTTGAATGGATGCCGGTAGCCCCGCACGCTCGAGGCATACTCGCGGCGGGCGCGGTTGATCGCGCGGACGGCCCACTCCTTCTCGCCACCCCAGTACTCGATGAATCCCGCCATCAGTGCGCTGGCTTCGTCGTCGCGAACATGCCAGAACGTCTCGATCACCGCCCCGGCCCCTGCATCCAGGCAGGCGTCGCCCAGACTCGGGGCCTGCACCCCCTTGGTGACATAGGAGGCGCCCGTGGCGCATCCAGAGAGTACCACGAGCTGACAGCCATGCAGATCCATGGAACGGATGTCCATCACACCGATCTGGGCCTGATCCGGCCGGGAAGGTTCGGGCGGCGCCGAGACCGGGAGGAAGGTCACATAGGGCACCTCCGGATCCCGGATGAAATGGGCAGCCACGTAGAAGAACGGGGCCCGCGGCCACGTTTCCATGATGGCCTGGCGGGTAGCCTCACCGCCGTGCAGAGCAAGAACCATGGGGAAATGATCTGCAATCCGCGCGGCCTCCGCGTGGCCCCCTGCCAACCCCCCGAGTGTGGGGTAGCGCCGTAGATGGGACCGGCTCAACGCGGGACTGCTTACGACCACCCCACGGGAACCCACCAGGGGAGGTGTCACGAAATGAACCTGCCGCAGGTAGGCAATGTCGGCATCCGCCAGCAGCGGATGGTAGTCGCTCCCGTCCCCCGTGTTGAGCGCCTCGAAGGGCACCTGATCGAGCACGCCGTCGGTCGTGATGAACATGAGAGGGAACCGGACCCCCGTGGATGCAGCAGCGCGCGAGCCGCCGGACAGGCCCGTGGATGCCGTAGCACGCGAGCCGCCGGACAGGCCCGTGGGTGCGGGCGCCCCATCCCAGTGGCCTGCGAGCAGGTCTTCCCGTAAGGCTCCCAGCAGGATCGTCAAACTGTCGCTCGGTGGCGTGTCGGCATCGCCCGGATCGGCCGCGATCAAGGGAATGGCAGCCTGGAGCCGGTGATGCAGTTCGGAAGGCGATGCCGCGAGTGTGTCTCTCTGTACAACTCCGTCCCACACCGTCCATCGCACGATCGCGGTGGGCGTCTCCGCGAAGAGGTAGTGGACCGACGCCTGAGATTGGAGGTAGCGCAGGAGGAGACCCATGTCACGCCACTGGCCGGCGAGCGCCTCCCTCAAAGGCACGGGGACGCTCTCGGCGGGGCCAAGCTCAGGCTGATTTCCAGAGGATACCGTCCCGGCGCCGTTGTCACGTCCCAACTCGGATACCAGTTCGCGCCAGCCAACCTCTACGGCGTAGGATCGCGTGGGATCGTCCGAGACGTAGGCATGCAACGCCCAGCGCAAGTCCTCCGCGGACTCGAGGAAGATGTAGCCCTCTTCACTTGCATCGAAGGCGCGCAGATATCCCACCAGCCGGTCCAACCCACCTTCCAGATGCTCGCGGGCCAACCGGTGTTCGCCGTCGGCCAGGTGGATGCTTGCGCGGCAGGCATGGTAGAAGATCCACTGCTGGCGCAGCATCCGCTCACCGGATGGACCCAGCGCCTCGGCCTGCTGCGCGAAGTCGTCGAGCGCCCGGCCGGCCGCACGGTGATTGCCCAGATCCCACAACGTCCGTGCCAGCAGGGCGGTCAGACGCGCCCGTGAGGCGGGAAGAGAGCGCGCCAATGCTTGTACAAGTGCCTTGCCGATGACCGGCAGGGCATCGGCCGGACGGCCTGCGGCCAGAAGACCTTCCGCACGAGCATGCATCAGGCGCGGGTAGTTCATCCGGAAGGTAGGAGTCTCCGTCTCTTCTTCGAGGCGTTCATAGAGCCGTTCCGCTTCCTGGATCTTGCCACCGGCACTGAGGTGGCGCGCCTCCATCTCTCGCATGTGGAGATCGAATCCGCGGAGCTGCCACGCCCGCGGCGCATTCCCGGACAGCTCCTTCAAAACCCGGCCGTGATCCAGCAACCTGCCAACCACATCCCAGAACCCCAACTCGGCGTGAAAGTACATCGCGTCGAGCAGGAAGCGCAGTTCCAGGTACCCACCCTGAAACTCCCGGCACACCTCCTGAGCGGCCCGATGGTGATTCGCAGCCAGGGCCAGACGGCCGCGCACCGCGTAATAGTCCGCCCAGCGCGCGTGCACCTCGGCGGCCTGTTCGGGCAGACGATGCCGCTCGCCAATGGCAAGGGCCCGCGACCAAGATACCGCCATCGAGTCGGTTTCGCTCCGCTGCCGGAACCACTCGCCGCGCATGGCCAGCAGGCGCGCCTGCATGATGGCCATGGATTCGCGCTGCGCCAGCGCCAGGGCCTGCTCGATATGCTGCCTCTCCATCTCTTGGCGGCCCAGGGCGGCCGCGAACTCCGCCGTGGTCACGTCACACAGGACGGCACCTGTCCAGAAGCGGGCCTGCTCGAAAGCCGATCGGAGCTGCTGCAACCGGAGGATCTTCGCGGTCAGCAGTGTGGATGGATCGAGATAGAGCGCATTGAGGTCATCTTCCCATCGGAGGACCGCGAGCGCCTCCTCCGGCGCCAGGCGATCCCAGTTCTCATGCTCGTTCCGGTAGTTCGCGCATCCGTAGATCTGCCCCAGCTGCTCCGCCACACGGCGCAGGTACGGACCCAGGACTTGCCAGGATGCGCGGTAGGCCTCGACCGAGCTTCGATCGAGCGCATCGCGCAGAATGCCCCGGGCGTCAAGCAGCACGAGGATCCCTTCTTCAGCGCAGTACTGCGCGAAGGCGGCGTCATCATCCCGGGCGAGGTGGACCCGCATCTCCTGCGCAAGGCGGGGCACCATAAGACTGAGCTGCTCCTCGGGAGGTGGAGAACAGGAAAACAGCCCCGCGATGGGAAGCAGGATCAGAAGCATGGTGCGCAGCATGATAAGCGCTAGGATGCGCGGCACGGCGCGAGGCACGGCACGCGGTACGGCGCGAGGCACGGCACGAGGCACGGCACGCGGTACGGCGCGCGGTACGATACGCGGCACGGCGCGCGGCACCATACGCAGCAAGATGCGCGGTACGAGACGCGGCGCCGGGATGCCGGCCAGGCTCAGACTCTTGCGCCCATTCGAGCCGGGGCGCATCTGCTGGCAGACATGCTTCCCGCATGGCTGATGCGTCAATGCTGATGACTGCAAAGACCGGCACCCCCTTGGATCGGCTTGATTCCAGGCCACCCGGTGGCATTCGATGCCGGGTGGACCATGCGCCGCCAACTCGTCCGCCAGAACCTTGCACAGAATAGAACGCGGACATCGCCTTGACCAGTCCGGCCTGAGGTGTTCGCTGCGATTCGATACGGCACCCACTGTTGGCTTTTTTTGGGGGGGGGCATGCAGGGCTACGTGGGCGCGGGCATACGTAGAATGCGCGCGGGCACTTGCGCGGGAGTGGATGGATCTCTAGTCTGCATTCCAGGGGGAGATGTGACGAAAGACCCACGGAACAAACCACGCCGGCGGGGCCAGGCGGATATGAACCGGTCGGAAGACAGCCCCCCGGGGGTCGCATCCGGATCGGCGGCTGCGGCGGTGCCGGAAGACAAGTACGCGCGCGATCGGGCGCTGGTCGAGGCGATCCTGTCCGGCTCCGAGAAGGCCTGGCACCGCTTCGTACTCACCTATTCCGGACTGATCCAAGCGGTTCTGCGCAAGTACTTGTTTGACACGGACCGTCTGCGCTCGGTGTATGTGGGTGTGCTCGAGGGTCTTTACCATAGGAAGCTCGCCTCCTACGAGGGTCGTGCGTCCCTGTCCACCTGGCTCGTGCTGGTGGCGCGCAATGCCGCTCTGGATCAGCTTCGCCACGACCTGGGCCGGCGCGAGCTGCCGGCGGGCCTGCAGGACCTCGATCCCAAGGACCAGGAGATCTACCGGCTCTATTATATTGAGGGCCTCAGCTTCGGTGCCGTGCGACACTGGATCGCCGGACCCAACCTGCCTCCCATTCCCGCGGACCAGCTTGCCAAGGCCCTCCGGCGCATCGATGCGCGGCTGTCGAGCCGAGTGCTGAGGCGAATCGCCTATGATCTCCATGCACCCTCCGTGGGCGCCTCCTCCGGCCGGTTGCTTGAGTTCCTCGAGCAGCACCGGATCGAGCAGCAGCGGCGCAGCCGCGAGCAAAGCCCCGACCATGCCCTGCTGGAGAGAGAGGCCCGGGAACTGGCGGATGAAATGCGACAATGCATGTCCGAACTAGATGACAATGAGCGCCTTGTCCTCGAACTTCGTTTCGACAAGGGTTTTACGGCCGCCCAGATTGCCGAGACCTTGGGCCTCTCGGGCACACGACGCTCGTACACGCTCATAGAGAAGGCCATTCGAGCCTTGCGACGAAGGATGGGCGTGGCACGCTCGCCCGATGACTGCCCACCCCGATGACAGGGGCAACTGGTCGTAGACTGTGACGTGGCAGGGGCACAGATGGCGGAAGTCCTGCTCGGGAATCATCGCAGGATGGTCGTCCAATACAGGTGCCAAGCCGGGGGGGTGCGCACAGGGTGCGACGCCGAGAAGCCTGCCCGGACGCATCGACGTAAGAGGAGACGGATCCGGTGGATGAAGGGCACCTGACAGAGGAACTGTTGGCCAGGCTGGCCGAGGGGCAGGGCGGGGACCCCGATCTGGTCGAGGCGCGTGAACACCTCATGCGGTGTCGCCGCTGCCACGCCGCCTACGCGGATGCGATCCGCTTCCGCTCCCAGTGGTTGCACAACTCCGGCGCATTTGCCGCCGAGGTGGGCAGCCTGGAGGAAGGCATCGCCGCTGGGGCCGACAGCAGAGATCATCCGTTCGTCCCCGAGCCGGCGGGCGTACCCATTCGCCGCCGCCTTCCGCTGTTCCTGCGTCCCCTGCCCGCTGCAGTCGCGGGGGCCGTGCTCTTCAGCCTGCTGGCCGTGCTCATCGCGGTCTCGCCGTTCTGGAATCGAGCTGCAGTGACGGTGGAGTCCTCGATCGTCGCCATCGAATCGGCGCTTCTTGTCATGATGGAACAGGGCCTGGTCCTCCCCGGCCCCGAGGTTCCATCCAGGGAATCTCAGGTCACGTATCGCAGCGGGGCGGCTGCGGCAGAAACTCTTGATCAGGCAATCGCCATTCTCACCAGGAGATATGAGGATGGCGACCCGTCGCCCGAGACAGCCTACTGGCTGGTCGTGGGCCACCTGGCCGCGGGTCAGATCCAAGCGGCACGCGTGGTCGCGGCCGCGGCCCGCCGCGCGCATCCCAACGATGTCCGGCTGCTCATCGCCCAGGGGGTCCTCGCCTACCGCGAAAGTCACCTCACCCTGGCGCGAAGCCTCTTCGACGAAGCGCTGTCCCTCGAGTCATACCAGGCCGAGGCCACATTCAACCGGGGCCTCGTGCGAGCAGAACTGGGGGATCCGGACGGCGCCCGCCAGGATCTTCAGGCCGTAGCCCTGCGCGATGCCGACCGACCCATCGGCCAGCGGGCCGCCAGGGAACTCGAGCGACTCCCATCCCTGACCGACGACCACCCCGCGGCACCCAAGCCCTAGGCATCCCTGGCGCCGGCAGGCAGCCTCCTACTCCCCGGGGTCAAGCGCACTCGGAGACAATCCGCGCGTTCGCGGCCGTCACGCCGATCGCGGCCATTCCGCGCGTTCGCGGCCGTCACGCCGGTCGCGGCCGTCACGCCGGTCGCGGCCATTCCGCGCGTTCGCGGGGGTCCGTCCAGCCTGCCATCGCTCCCTCCAGAAAGGATGCGCCCGCCCCAGCCTTCGCGCCGAAGAGGACGATTGGGCGGCCGCCCCGGCTCCGGGTCGTGTATAATCGTCCTGAGAGGGACACCGTGCCGTTTCGGAACGACATCGCTGCCGGCGAGGAGTCTATGTCACGCATCCACAGTGTATTGAACAATGCTGCCCATGAGACTCCTCCAAGCCGGTCAGCCGCGGTGGCCCTGCCCGAGACGGTCCGTTCCGCGGAGGCCCTGCCCGAAACGGCCCGTTCCGCGGTGGTCGGATCCGAGGTGGCCCGGTCCGCGGGGCCCCGATCCTCGGCGGCCAACTCCGCAGGGCATGGGCCTGGACCCGCAATCGGACGCACGGCATCCCCAGTGGGCACCTTGAACCCCATCCAGCAAGGAGGTCTGGGCCGGGTCAGGGACAGGGTCAGGGACAGGGTCAGGGACAGGGCCAGGGCCAGGGACAGAGACGGGTTCAGGGACAGGGTCAGGGGCCGGATCAGGGACCGGATCATGAGCGCGATCGTGGGGGCGCTGGTCCTGGGCATGCTCTCAAGCCTCATGCCGCTGTCGATCGCCGGAGACGCCCAGGCGGACCCCGCCGGCCACCGGAGCCCACAGGGACCTGTACGGATGTGTGCGGAATGGGAACCGGCCCACGGAACGCTGATCCGCTGGCCATTGGGCATTCCTTCCTCCCTGGTGGTGGAACTCGCGGCCGACGATAGCCTCTATGTGCTGGTCGAGACCAGTGGGCAAGAAAATCAGGCGACCAGCACCTTCCAGGCTTGGGGCGTGAACATGGGCCATGTCCGCTTCATTCGCGCCAACACCTATTCGCACTGGACGCGGGACTGGGGCCCGCAGGGCGTTTTCGACGGCAATGGAGAGCTGGGCATCACCGACCCGATCTTCGACGGATACCCCTGGGTCGCCGGCTGTTTCATGGACGCCGGGGATCAAGGCGAGCGCATCGCCGCCGGCCGCCCGGCTGTGTACGACGCCCCGGAAGGCGGGCGGGGCTACGAGGAAGACGACGCGGTCAATGCCGTGCTCGCCGCCGAACTCGGCTGCCCGCTTCATGAGATGCCGGCCTACTGCACCGGCGGAAATATCATGACCGATGGACATGGGATCGCCTTCTCGACCCGCCGGATGATCAATGAAAACGGCTACCTGTGGACGGAGGAGGAGTTCCGGCAGCTGGCCGAAACATTCCTGGGCATCAGCGACTACCGCATTGTCGATGACCCCGAGATCAACGGCATTCAGCACATCGATTGCCATGCCAAGCTGCTGGATGAAGAGACCGTGCTCGTCAAGAGGGTGGTTCTCACTCATCCGGAGTACGACTGCGTGGAGCGCCTGGCCGAGCAGATTGCGGCCCAACCAAACTGCTACGGACGACCGTATAACGTCGTTCGCATCGAGTGTCCCAACTACGAGCCGAATCGCTCAGCCGCCTATACGAACTCGCTGATCCTCAACCGCAAGGTGCTCGTCCCGCTTTTTGGACTCTCCTCCGATGCCGCGGCGCTGGCAACCTACAGCCAGGCCATGCCCGGCTACGAGGTGATCGGATTTCCGTGGAGCGCCTGGTACTACTACGACGCGTTGCATTGCCGCACGATGGGCATCTTCGATCCGCACATGCTGCGGATCACGCATCGGCGGCTGGATGCCGAGCAACCCCAGCAAGGCGCGTACGAGATCCTGGCCACGATCGACGACCGCAGCGAGGCCGGCTTGCTCCTCGCTGAGCTTCATGTGTACTGGCAGATTCTCGGAGCCGCAGAGTGGGCGCAGGCCCCGTTGATCGGCGTAGGTGGGGATGAGTTCCGCGCCGAGATCCCCTGGCAACCGGTCGGCGCCACGGTGGCCTACTACCTGGCGGCAGCTGATGCATCCGGCCGGCAGGAAACGCTGCCCCGCACGGCGCCCACCGGTTACTACCAGTTCACCGTGACGGACAATCCCGCCGGCATCGATGCCCCCGCGGACCTCCCGATGCTGGCCCTGCATCCCACGATCGGAGCCGGCGACATGCGTTTGGAGCTTGTGCTACCGCACCCGGGACCGCTGTCGGTGGATGTGTTCGACCTTGGCGGACGCCGCCTGACGACCCTGTCCCGCGGCCTGTTCGGCGCCGGCGCGCATGTGCTGCACTGGAACGGAGCGGATGATCGCGGACGGGCCTGTCCCGGAGGCATGTATCTGATCCGGGCCAGCACCCCGGCGGGCACCGTCCAGGTCCGGTTCCTGCGCCTGCGCTGATCCCTGCGCTGATTCCTGCGCTGATCCCTGCGCTGATCCCTGCACTGATCTCCGCGCTGATCCCTGCGCTGATCCCTGCACTGATCCCCGCGCTGATCCCCGCGCTGATCCCCGCGCTGATCCCTGCGCTGCTAGTCTCCGTTGAGAAGGCCGCCGACTCTGCCGAGGACCGAGCCCTCGCCCTTGCGGCGTCCACCCGCGCGGGGGGCATTCGCCAGGATCCGATCAGCCAGCCGGGAAAAGGGAAGGCTCTGCAGCCAGACGCGGCCGTGCCCGCGCAGCGTGGCCAGGAACAGCCCTTCACCGGCGAAGAGCATCGACTTCAGAGATCCGGCCCGCTGGATGTCATAGTCAATGCCGGGGGTGAAACCGACCAGACAGCCGGTGTCGACCCGCAGCGTCTCGCCTTTCAGCTCGCGCTCCACGATCGTGCCCCCGGCATGCAGAAAGGTCATGCCGTCTCCGCGCAGCCGCTGCAGGATGAATCCCTCGCCCCCAAAGAGGCCCGCCCCGAAGCGCCGATGCAAGGCAATGCTGACCTGGGTACCCAATGCGGCACACAGGAAGGCATCCTTTTGGCAGATGACCTCCCCGCCGATCTGGGCCATGTTGAGCGGGATGATCTTGCCCGGGTAGGGCGCGGCGAAGGTTACGTGCGAGGGGCTCTGCCCGCGATTCGTGAAATGGGTCAGGAAGATCGACTCTCCGGTAAGCGCACGCTTGCCGGCATCCACCAGCTTCCCGAAGAGGCCCTGATTCAGTTGGGATCCGTCCCCCATCTTGGCCGTGAAGTCGATGCCGGCTTCCATGTAGTTCATGGCGCCGGCCTCGGCAACTACGGTCTCCCCCGGATCCAGTTCGACTTCCACCATCTGCATGTCGTCGCCATAGATTTTGTAGTCGACCTCGTGGCAGTTCATCCCGTGTTCTCCTGTGGCTCCAAGTGATCTCGATCCCCACCCCATACTCGCGCACACGCGGCGGGCGTACAGGCACCCGTACGGCCCGGACACGCAAACGGTTCCGGCGCACATTCCCGCGCTTCTGGAGCAGACTCAGCCCGCGGCGCGGATCGTCTCGATGACCTGCCGATCGGTGGGAAACGCCAACGGGATCGTCCGCTCCTGAAGGGAGAAGAAGGCCACCCGGTCGGCGTCATCCCCGGCCTTCAGGCGCCCTTCAAGAAGGCGGACGTGAAACCAGACACCCACCGATTGTTCCGCCGGGCGATGGAAATTGGAGAGCACCGCCAGCGGGTCGAGCACCTCGGTCACCAACCCGGTCTCTTCGAGCATCTCGCGCGCGGCCGCCGCACGGATCTCCTCGCCATACTCCACATAGCCGCAGGGAATGCACCACTGTCCCGCGAAGGTGCCGGCGCGGCGAACCAGAAGAATGTGCGTGGCCTGCGCGGGGCTGACCCATCCGCCCGCGGGTGGCAATCCCCCGGTGGAAGAGAGCAACACGGCGGCCACCACGGCAATCGGGTTGAGGTACTGCACGAAACCGCATCGCGGGCAGGTAGGCCGCCGGGTCTCCCGGTCGCGGGTCAACGCCGCCCCGCAGGCCGGGCAATGACGAAACTCCGGCGGCGCCAACAGCGCGCCCTCGCCCGCGTGCGATCCGGCCGCTGCGTGCGATCCGGCCGCTGCGTGCGATCCGGCCGCCGCGTGCGATCCGGCCGCCGCGTGCGATCCGGCCGCCGCGTCCGCGCCCATGTCAGAACCGACCGCCACGCCCGCCCCCTACATCGCCCAGTGGATCAGCCGCGTCGCGTGTGGATGACACAGATCTTCATGCCGCGGCATCACCCGTATGGCATAGCCGCCCCGGCCGCTGCGGTTCAGTGGAATCGCCTCCTTGAACAGGTAGACATGCTTGTCGGCTTCCCCCTCGCAGCGAAGCACCACGTTCTGCGGATCGCTGATTTGCCCATCCGCGCCGACCCGGCCGTAGTAGGCCTCGACCTGGACATCGTCGGGACTCAGCCCCCCCAGGTCAACCTGGCACCACACGCTCAAGGCACCGCCTACGCGAGCCTCCTCGGCCCCACTGGAATGAACACTGCGGATCCGCACATTGTGCCACTCGGATGCGACCCGCCGTTGCCAGTCGCCCAGGGCCGCCGCTCGTTCGCACTTGTTCTCCACCAGACGCTTGTGCCGCTCCGCGCAGGTTATGTAGTACTTCGTCACGTAGTCGCACACCATCCGGTTCGTGTTGAACTTCGGGCAGAGTGTGCCTAGCGCCGCCTTCATCTTTTCGGTCCAGTCTCGCGGCACGTTATCCATGCCACGCGCATAGAAGAGCGGAACGATGTCGTTCTCCAGCAGGTCGTAGAGCGCCCGCGATTCGACCATATCCTGGTAGGCCTCGTCGTTGTACTCCTCACCGTGGCCGATGGCCCATCCGACCTCGCGTGTATAGGCTTCATCCCACCACCCGTCGAGAATGCTCAGGTTGAGAGCCCCGTTGGCATTGGCCTTCATGCCGCTCGTGCCACTTGCCTCCCGGGGACGGCGGGGCGTGTTGAGCCAGATGTCACAGCCCTGGACCAGGTAGCGCGCGATGACCATGTCGTAGTTTTCCAGGAATACCAACCGGCGGCGCACGCGTTCATCCCGCATGTGACGGATCAGGTCACTGATCAGATCCTTCCCGCGCTGATCCTGTGGATGCGCCTTGCCGGCGAAGATGATCTGAACGGGCCGATCCGTGTCCGAAAGAATCTTGACCAACCGTTCGAAGTCACTGAACAACAGCGTGGCGCGCTTGTAGGGCGCGAAGCGGCGCGCAAAGCCGATTGTGAGCGCCCGCGGATCGAGAACCTCTCCGGCCCGATTGACCTCCTGATCGGACGCGCCCCGCCGGATGAACTGCTGGGCCAGCCGCTTGCGCGCAAAGGCCACCAGCCGTTCGCGGCGGCGCTCATGGGTGCGCCAGAGCTCTTCGTTGGGAATGTCCAGGACCGCTTCCCATACGCTCTGGTCGGATGGATCCTCGGTCCACCGCGGACCCAGATAGCGGTCGAACAGCGAGGCGATGTCGAAGGAAATCCAGGAGCGGGCGTGAATCCCGTTGGTCACGTGCCCAATCGGCACCTCATCGAGGGGCGTGCTGGGCCAGAGATGCTGGAACATCTTGCGCGCAACCGATCCGTGCAGCTTCGAGACCCCATTGATCCGATTGGATAGGCGAATCGCGAGAACGGCCATACTGAACTCATTCTTGTTCGCATCGCAGCCCATCTCGATCAGCTGGTCAATCGGAACGCCGAGTTGCTGGGCATACGGCTTCAGATACACCTCGACCAGTTTGGTGGGGAACACGTCGATGCCGGCGGGCACCGGCGTGTGCGTGGTGAAGGTATTGCCGGCCTCGGCCGTCGTGCGGGCAACCTCGAAGCTGACTCCGTGGGCTTCCATGAGTGCGCGAATCCGTTCGATTCCCAGGAATGCGGAGTGTCCCTCGTTCATGTGGCAGACCGTGGGCGTGATGCCCATCGCACTCAGGGCGCGCATCCCCCCGACCCCGAGCAGCAGTTCCTGGCGGATGCGCATCTCCTTGTCCCCGCCATAGAGCTCATCGGAGATATCATGATCCGCCGGATCGTTGGGCTCGATGTTCGTGTCGAGCAGGAAGAGTGGAATGCGCCCCACTTGCACACGCCACACCTGTGCGGCAACCTGACGGTCGGCCATCTCTACCAGGATGCGCAAGGGAGACCCATCCTTGCGCTGTACAATCGAAACCGGCATTGTGGGAAAATCGTTGACCGGGTAGCGCTCATGCTGCCAGCCATCGCCGGTGAGGTATTGCTGGAAGTAGCCCTTCTGGTACAACAACCCCACGCCCACCAGCGGGACGCCCAACTCCGACGCCGACTTCAGGTGGTCTCCGGCCAGCATGCCCAACCCGCCCGAGTAGATGGGCAGGCATTCGGTGATCCCAAACTCGGCGGAGAAGTAGGCGACGCTGCAGTCATTGCATTCTTCCTGCAGCCGGCCGCACCAGGTGTCCCGATTCAAGTGATGATGGAGCTCGTTGAGCACACGATTCAGGTGGACGTGAAAGCCCTGATCTCCGGCCAGCTCCTCGAAGCGGGCCTGGTCGACCTCGCCGAGGAGGCGGACGGGATTGTGGCCCGCCTGTTCCCAGAGCTTCTTGTCGATCCGGCGAAACAGCTCGATGGTGTCGTGGTCCCATGACCAGCGGAGATTGTAGGCAAGCTCCATGAGAGGACTCAGACTCTCAGGCAGGGCGGGGGCGACATGATACTGATGGACTCGCATGCACACAGCTCCTTTGTGCGAACGTTGGATTCCTTCCGAACCCAGTAAAGCTACTCCAATTCAGTGGACGGGTCAAAGGAGGCAATTCTTTAGAATATCGTCGCTTGCCTGCCACGACAGGCGGTATCCTGGAGGAGGATCGGCGAGGAGGATCGGCCCGGTGGCTTTCCCAAGACGACCCCCTGGCGGTGATGCACGGAACCACCAGCGACCGCCGGAGTTGTTTGGGGCGGGGTCGCGGGACCCGCCGCCGTCCGTGACGCACGATCGCATGCCGCAGACGCGGCCGGAGAGGCGCGGTCGCCGAGGCGTCGCAGAGGCGCGGTCGCTGAGGCGTCGCAGAGACGCGGCCGCCGAGGCGTCGCAGACGCGGCCGGAGAGGCGCGGCCGCCGAGGCGTTGCCGAGGCGTCAGAGAAGCGAGGTGAATATGCGTACCGTTTCCATGCTTCTGGCCGGTTTGCTGGTGGGACTGCTGGCCTGCGCGAATCTCCACTGCGACGGGGATGACCCGGCCACGCCCTCGCCGGACAGAACGCCGCCCGCGGAGGTCAGCGACCTCGATCGGGTGAGTGGATCCGAGACCGACAGCAGCCTGACCCTGGCATGGACCGCGCCCGGTGACGATGGCCACACCGGCCGGGCCGCGCTCTATGATCTACGCTGGTCACGCAACATGATCACCAGCGACGCCGACTGGGCCGGCGCTACCCCGGCATCCAATCCGCCCACACCCCAACCGGCCGGCAGCACGGAGTTCTTCACCGTCTCGGGACTCGCCGAGGAGCAGACCTACTACTTCGCGCTCAAGAGCGAGGACGAGGCCGGGAATCGTTCCGGCCTGTCCAATGTGACTTCAGGCACCACCCTTGCGGAGGCCTTCAGCGCCATCGTACGACCGGATGGAACCGGCGACTTCACCACGATCCAGGCCGCCATCGAGGGCACCTTGGATGGGGCAATCATCTTCGTCGACGAGGGAACCTACGAAGAGGGCCTGGTCATCGAGGGCCGTTCGGTCACGCTCATCGGCGCCGGGCCGGCGGTCTGCCGGGTGACTCATCACACTCTGGCCGGCGGCATCGCGCGCGTGCTCGACATTGACGGGTGCCCTTCGGTCAGCATCCATGGCATCCACTTCGCGGAGCAAATGACAGACTGCGATCAGGGCGTCGCCGTCAAGCACAGCAGCGCCGTATTCAGTGAATGCATCTTCGATTCCTGTGGGCTCCTGGCCGACGCCAGCGATATCCGGATGGAGCGGTGCACGGTCTATGCCGACTGGGCCTCGATGTGCGACAGCCAGCACACCGGCTTGGTCTATCTGCTCGATTCCCACGCCGAGCTCTCCGAGACGATCATCTTCCTGGGACGCAGAGGCGGCATTGAGTGCGTGGGCGGCTCCACGGTGAGCGTCCGCTGCTGCGACGTCTGGCAGAATCCGGACCCGACGATGAACTACGTCAATTGCCCCGATCTGACCGGCATCGACAGCAACATCAGTGCGGACCCCAAGATTCTCGACGCCCCCGGAGATGACTTCCACTTGCACGCCAGCTCACCCTGTCTGGTCGGGTCCTCTCCCCAGTGCGGGCGGATGGGGGCCTTGGGCCTGCGCTAGGCTCGCCCCATCTAGCGGGCCGCGGTTCGCATGCCGGCGGGGTCATCCGGTTGCGCGGCCACGGGGGCCGCGCGCAGCGAGTCGAGCAGGGCCTCCAGCGCCCGATTCATCTCGCCGTAGCCATGCGCGTTCGGCCAGCGACTGCGCCCGGTGTACTCCGGGCGCAGGTAGTGGTCCTCGCCGGCCAGGAGAGCGAACAGGTCGAAGCAGGTCCATCCCTGATCGGAGCACAGCTCGTGGAGCCTGCGGTTGACCGAGCGAATCCGTCCGACATAGCCGCCCGCGATCGAATCCTCCTTCTCCGGAATGGGGGCCATCGTCGCCAAGACCGGTCGCACTCCGTTGGCGACCGCCAACGTGCCCAGGATGCGCAGCTCATGCAGCAGCCAGTCCGGCTTGACGATGGCGTCGAGCGGCGGCATCAACAGGACGGCCTGCGGCGCCAGGCTGATGACGTCCTGTTCAAAGCGCAGCAGCATCTGATCCAGATTCTGCTTGGCGATGGAGCGATTGATGACCTGATCGCCGCGTAACACATTCACCGTCGACCACTGCTGACCCAGGTCGCTTCCGTAGATGATGAGGGCCCGACCGGGCTCGAACGTGCGCGCATCGAGCAGACGCAGGTTCTGCTCCTGGTAGTATGAAAGATTCGCGGGGTCCCGGGCCGCGGCCACAGCCAGCTCATAGCGCGCCCGGTACGAGTGAGCCTTGATCATGGAGGTGACCGATACCGCGCTGGACACCAACGCCAGAACGCCGATCAGGAGGGTGATCGGTGTCAGACCCAGAGGCAGCTTGAGCTTGACCTTGGATTCGGATCGATCCTCCGGCGCTCCATCCTCGCCCGGCGGGCCGCCGGGCTTCTCCCCGCCATCGTCGAGGTTGACATTCTGGGCGCCTGCTTCGAGATCTTCATCCGCCATGTCTCATTCCCTCGGGCCGCCCACGGAGAGCGGCTCGTTCGTGCCCCATGCAGACAGGTTGGCCCGCTCGGCGCCGGGCCTGCTGGATGCCCCATCGTCCCCTATCCTATCGGCCGGGGACGCCATGATCTTGCTCGCCGGAACCATCCACCGGTGATGGACTTCTGGAACCGGGCCGGGTGTGATAGCTTCCCGGAGATGGGTGGATCGCGACGGGCTGGCGAAAGGCAATACAAGATGAGGGAATGCGGGGGGCGGTCTTCGCCCGGGAACATCGAGTGCAAGCGGATGCAGTCGGCCGAGACCTTGCTCGATCGGGCCATTCATTTCCTCGAGATTCATGGGCTTGCGGTGAACGAGCCCGAGGCGGTCGATCTCCTGGAGAGCAGCAACCTGGCGCGCGGACGGGATGGGACACTGATCCGCTTTCGCACCCGCGCGGTGCGCACAAGGCTGTGCTCTCTACCGAGCGCGTTCAATCTCTACGACCGGGAAGGGCGCAAATCAGCCACCGTGGCGGCCGGGAGCGCGCGCCCGTCCGGTCCCGCCCTCCAGGCCACGATTCCAGGCGCCGCGGAGGAGGACGGCCTGCGGGCCGTCGATCTGCCGCGCGCGGTCCGCCGGATCACCCAGGCCGGGGCCTTCGATCTCATCGGGGTCGCCCCACTTCCCACCGATCTGCCCCCCGGCCTCGGAGACACCTACTCATTCTACCTGCACCTCCTGGCCACCGATCGCCCGCTGCTGTTCCATCCGCGGCATCCGGAGTCCCTCGATGGAATCCAGCGCCTTCTCTCGGAAGTGCGCGGCTGCACCCTGAGCGTCGAAGAGAAGCCGCTCGCAATCCTCGATCTGCCCCTCGATCGCGCCGATGCGCTGGCCGCAGACCAGGGACGGCTCCTCATCGACGGCATCCGCCGGGGGTTTCCGCTCGCGCTACGGCCGCGTTCCGGCGAACCGCAGGGTGAGGTGGCCGATCCAGATGGGACGGCCACCCACCCGACCCCTTCCCCGGAGACAGAGACCGCGCGTGGGGGTCGAAGTGTGGACCGGAGTGGGGGCTTCGGCCACAGTTGGTGGCCGGCACCCGACCGGCTGGTCGCGCTGGCGGCCGGCATGCTGGTCCATGTGCTGATCGCCCGGGAATGCCGCGCCTCGTCTCCCCTGCTCTGGGGGCTTCCGCTGCCGCCGGCGGGCCGGGGGATGGATCGCTGGGCGGCCTGGCGGCTCCTGTTCGATGTCGGGCATGTGCTCGGCCTGCCGACCTACGCGGCACTGGCCGGCGCGGGTCTGGCGGAGACGCCGGAAGCTCGCGTTCCCCTGGCGCTGGGCGCCTCGCTGGCCGGCGCCCGCCTGGTGGCCTGGGGCGGCCCATGCCGCCGAAAGGAAGCCAGGGCGGCGGGCGGCGATGGCAAAATCGATGTGGGTGACACCGGCCGCCGGCGCCAGGACGGCGTGGCGATGCTGAGACAGGTCCATGCACTGATCCATGGCAGCGGTGCGGCGCCGCCCGAGTCGCACCCGGCCGGCACCTTGATCCCCGATGACCTGCGGATCGCGCTGGCTGCCGCCATGCGACAGGAGGCGGCGCGATTCGATGCGCTGCACCTGCCGTTGTCGGTATGAGCCGGAGGCAAACGATGCGAATCGGAATCATCTCGGACCTTCACTACGGGTTCTCTGGCGAGGTCACGCGAACGATCGACGGGTTCATCGAGAGCACCCTGGCGCCCGCGGATCTGGATGTGCTGGCCATTGCCGGCGACGTCGCCGAAAGCGAGGGCCTCGCCGGGAGCAAGATCGGTTCGCGCCACGAACGCCTGCTCACACACCTGCGCGCGGCCACCGGGTGTCCGGTTGCATTCTGCGCCGGAAACCACGACATCTGGTCCACCGACCCGGGTGTGAACTCCTGGCTCATCTACCGCGAACGCCTCTCCGAGGCGGCCGGGCGGACGGAAACGACCTACCTCGATCGCGACAATCTGAACCTTCCCGGGCTCACGGTCGTGGGGTGTTATGGTCACTTCGACTTCTCGCTGCGCACGCCCGGACTCAGGATCCGTGGGGAAACCGTGACCGAGCGACACTACCGGCGGCAAACGCCCCCGGGATATGCACAGCCGGTCTGGATGGACGGTCAGCGGATCGCATGGTCCTATTCCGATGATGAGGCCTGCGCCGAGATCTGCCGCCTGGCGAGCCAGCGCATGGAAGCGGCCGTACGGCGTGGGCGCCCAATCCTCTTCCTCTCGCACACCGTGCCCCGCTCGGAGGTGAACGGGCACCACGGAAGCACCGCCGAGAAGAGCCTCTTCCTGAACGCATTCAGCGGCACGAGCCGCTTGGAGAAGGTGATTCGTGAGGGTGTCGGCGAGACCACCGGCCTCATCGCGGCCGCGGGCCACACACATCGACGGATTGCACCGCTTGAGATCGACGGCGTTACGTACCTGAACGCCGGGGGGGACTACGGCAAGCCACACCTGGAAATCATCGAACTCGCCGCTGAAGGATGCGATCCGCAGGAAGGACCGCGCGAGTCCAATGGACAGAGAGCGCCGGCCGGACAGGAGGCGCCGAACGGACAGAATGCCCCGGCCGGACAGAAGGCGCCAGCCGGACAGAACACCCCGCATGGGCAGAGCCAGGCCCTCCCGTGATGGACGCACAGAATGACATACAAGGCTGTCTCGTGCTGGGGGACAACCTGCCCTGGTTGCGAGGGCTTCCCGCGGAGATCGCCGATTTGGTGGTCACCGATCCGCCCTTCGCCACCGGCAAAGCGCGCCGCTCGCCGCACGGCGCACGAGAGCCCGGCTTGCGGGCCGGCCGGATCACGCATGCGCGGTTCGATGACCGCTGGGACGACCTCGAGGCGTATCTGGCCTTCTTGCGCCCGCGTCTGGAGCAGTGCCATCGCATCCTCTCCCCCGAGGGTTCCCTGGTGCTCCATCTCGACCATCGGGCGGTCCATCTGGCGCGCATCGAGCTGGATCGCATCTTCGGCCGGCAGCGCTTCATCAATGAGATCATCTGGCATTACACCGGCGGTGGGCGCGCCCGGCGGTACTTCTCACGAAAGCACGACAGCCTGCTGTGGTACGCCAGGGGCCGGCGCTGGACCTTCCATATCGACGAGGTGCGCCAGCCGTACAAGCCCTCGAGCGGGTACGCGCGCGACGGCATCGTCAGTCAGGCAGGGAAGCGCTATCAGCCCCATCCTGACGGCACTCCCGCGGATGATGTCTGGGATCTGCCCATGATCAATCCCCTCTCCCGGGAGCGCACCGGATACCCCACGCAGAAGCCGGAAGCGCTGCTCGACCGCCTGATCCGCGCCCTCAGCCGCCCCGGTGATCTGGTGTGCGATCCTTTCTGCGGCAGCGGCACAACCCCGGCCGTGGCCCACCGGCTGGGGCGGCGTTGGCTGGCGTGCGACACGAACCCGGATGCGATCCAGACCACCCGGCAGCGCCTCGATGGCCTGGGCGCCACCCCGCGCAGCACGGAGATAAGCGGCCCCTGGCACCCCATCCGGCCGCGTTCCCCCGGCGAGAATGCGGCGGCCGGGAAGCGGGCCGGCGGAGGCTACCTGATCCGGACTCAGCCGCCCGATCGTTTGTAAGCGGCGACAAAAGCCACCCTTGACGTTGCAGCGGTCCGGCCCATACCGTCTATCGACCGGGCCCGGCAACGATGTCAGGCCGGGGGCCTGGGAGACAGGCACAGGCAGCGAGGATCTCGACACGGGCAACGACCAGGCAGGCACAGGCAGCGAGGATCTCGGCACGGGCAACGACCAGGCAGGCACAGGCGCTGCGGAAGCGGATCCATGGACATCGCGATTCTGACGGCCATAATCATCGCCACGCTGATCTTGTTCGTGACGCGGCTCGTCCCGATCGAGGTCACCTGCATCTTCATTCTCGTGGCCTTGACTCTGACCGGCATCCTCAGCCCCCACGAGGCCCTGCTTGGCTTCTCGAGCCCGGCCACCGTCACGGTCGCCGCCATGTTCATTCTCAGTGCCGGCCTGGCGCGAACCGGGGTCGTGCAACATCTGGTCGATCTGCTGACCAACCATGGCTCCCGACGTCTCAGCATACTTCTTTTGCAGATCGGCATCATGGTCGCCCTGGCCTCGGCCTTCGCGAACAACACACCGGTCGTCGTGATCATGGTTCCGGTCATCCTGGGATACTGCCGCCACTGCCAGTTTCCATCGAGCAAGGTCTTTCTCCCCCTGAGCTACTTCGCGATCCTGGGCGGCACTTCGACCCTGATCGGCACGAGCACGAACATCCTCATCGATGACCTCTATCGCAAGGCCGGGGGCCCCGGCTTCAGCATCTTCGAATTCACCGCCTTCGGCGCCGTCTATCTGGCGGTCGGGATCGTCGCGATCGTCATCCTGGCCATCAAGGTGCTTCCCGTGCGGGCGTCCCTGGCGAGCCTGCTCAACACCGAGCGGCCGGCCCGCTTCGTGACCGAGTTGGTGCTCAAGGCCGATACCCCATTGGTCGGCAGGACCGTGCAGGAGGTTTTTGAGGAGAATACCGACATCCGGCTGCTCGAACTGATTCGCGGCGAGGAAATCATCCTCAGCATGCGCGCGAAAAGCATGGTCCTGGAGCCCAATGATGCCCTGATCGTCGAGGGGAGTCCCAGCGACATCCACAAGGTGCTGCAGAACCTCGAGGGCGTGGAGCTGGCCTCCGTGGTCGAGGACGCCCAGCGCGTGCCGATGCGCACCGTGCAGCTGCGGCTCGTAGAGGCGGTCGTCCTGCCGGAATCCTCCTTCGTCGGCCGGCATGTCAAGGGGCTCGAGCTCAACCGGCTCTACGGCGTAAAAGTCATGGCCGTACAGCGGCATGGCAAGCAGCACCGCTATCAGATCCGGGCCATGCGCTTGACCGAGGGCGATGTGCTCTTGCTGCAGGCCGATGAACATGGTCTGGCGGCCCTGACCGAATCCGGCGACGTGCTGATCGTCGAGGGTGTGGATCAGACCGTGCATCGCGCGGGCAAGATGCCGATCGCGGTGGGAATCCTGGCGTTGGTGGTCGTCCTGGCGGCCGCCTTCCACCTGCCGCTCTCCATCGTGGCGCTGGGCGGCGCCGCACTCATGCTCCTGACACGTGTGCTTCGGATGGATGAGGCCGTGCGCGCGCTGGATGTCTCGACGCTGTTGCTCCTGGCGGGCACCATCCCGCTCGGCATTGCCATGACCAAGACCGGGATGGCCGGGATGATCGTCAACAGCCTCATGGACTGGGTCGGCGGTTCGAGTCCGCGAGTGATCATGTCCTCCCTGTACCTGCTCACCGCGGTCTTCACGTCTTTCATCTCGAACAATGCCACGGCAGTCCTGCTGACGCCGCTGGCCGTCGATCTGGCCGGCCGGATGGGCATCGATCCACGGCCCCTGCTGATGGCCATCGCGTTCGGGGCCAGCGCCTGTTTCTCCACCCCGATCGGCTATCAGACCAACGCCATCGTCATGGGACCCGGCGGATACACCTTCGGCGACTATCTGCGGATCGGCGTGCCGCTCACCTTGATCATGTGGATCACTGCCACCATACTGTTGCCGATGTTCTGGCCGTTCTGATCGGGAATCTTCCCCGGCGCGCCGGCTGTCCGGTCGGATCCAGGTAGGCGAACGCGGAGGAGGCCACGAAGTGGATGCCCGTCTGTTGAAATGGCGTGCGGCGCGGCGTTCGGCGTCATCAACCCCGATCGCGCTTGCGCTGCTGTTCGTACTCGCCCTGCTCTGCGGAGCAGGCTGCGGCAAGCAGCAGTTCGAGTTCATCGTGAATGACGAGGCCGGCGCGCCGATCGCGGGGGGCACCATCTTCTACTATCCCGGTGGCAACGCCGAGAAGGAACGGGTGATCGTCGGCCAGACCGACGCCGCCGGCAGCTTGATCATCACCGGAAACCACCTTTCGGAGGGCACCTGGTACCTGTTCGAAAAGGAGTGCGCCGTCGATGTGGCCGGCGAACGGTTCGATCCGGCCACCTGCGCCATCATCAGCGGCGGTGCCCAGGGCCGCTACCGCTTCAGCCGCAAGGACGGCCTGTTGCGCAAGAACGACCTGCGCGAAACGCTGCGCGGCAAGAGCTGGCCGGGGCGCCGCGTACAGCTGACCTGCGAGCCGGTCACCGACACCGACGCGGAAGGCTCAGGACGGCGCCGTTCGCTCACGCGCATTCTCGATATCACCAGCACCCCGGGCGCCGAGGTCCGGGTCAACGGGCGCACGGTGGCCTGGATTCCGGAAAGCGGCTGGCTCAACGACAGCTTCTGCCCGGGGGATTCGCTGGCCTGCCTGGCCGCCACCTGTGAGCTCGAGCTTCGCCTGGAAAGCTACGAGACGGTGCGGCAACAGGTCCCGTTGCCCGAGCCGGCCGGCCGCATCCATCTCGAGGCGCCGCTGGCGCGTATGGCCGGAGCCAGCGTGGGAAGCGGCCCGGCCGGTGCTCCGTCCCCCACGGCCGCGTCTCCCACCGCGCCGCCCCCCTCGGGCGAGGCCACACCCCCCGGCTACGCCCGGATCCGGATCGCGAACCAGGGGGTCCCGCAGACCT
>CAYQJL010000232.1:0-13494 GCA_964417675.1 uncultured bacterium
CTGTTGACGCCGATCGCGATGGAGAAGGAGCTGCGCTTCGCGATTCGCGAGGGCGGCCGTACGGTGGGCGCCGGCGTCGTCACCGAGATTGTTGAGTAAGCCGTTACGATCGGGCGCGGCGGCAACCGGCCGCCCCGCCCTGCAGAGAGACCGACGATCAGAATCGGAGGAAGTCGGGTGGCGGGACAGAGAATCAGGATCAAGCTGAAGTCGTTCGACCACAGCGTGCTCGACAAGTCGGCGGGTGAGATCGTCAAAACCGCGCGCCGCACCGGGGCAATCACGGCGGGACCGATCCCGCTCCCGACCAAGAAGACGATCTACACGGTGCTGCGCTCGCCGCATGTCGACAAGAAGTCGCGCGAGCAGTTCGAGACCCGCATTCACAAGCGGCTCATTGACATCAGCCAGTCGTCCCCACAGACGATCGATGCGCTGATGAAGTTGGAACTGCCGGCGGGCGTGGATATCGAGATCAAGCTGTAGCGTATTTCCGGCGATGCGCCCCGGGAGGCTCATAGGCAGCTCGCGGGATGGAGCATGGCCATTAGTTCAGGAGCAAGTCATGGCGGGCTTGATTGGACGAAAGATCGGAATGACACAGGTGTTCGAGGAGGATGGCCGGGTGCAACCGGTCACGGTTCTCGAGATGGGGCCCTGTCCCGTGGTGGCGGTCAAGACCACCGAGCGGGACGGATACCGGGCGGTGCAATTGGCGTTCGATCCGGTTGCGGCGCGCAAGCTGCCGAAACCGGAAATCGGGCACCTGAAGGCCGCCGGGGTGGATCCGCATCGAGCCCTGCGCGAGTTCCGCACCGAGGAGACCTTTGCGGCCGGCACCGTATTGGATGTGTCCATGTTCGCGGTGGGCGACAAGGTCCGTGTGATCGGGACCACCAAGGGCCGCGGCTTCCAGGGCGTGGTCAGGCGCCATGGGTTCCACGGCGGCCGCGAAACCCACGGCTGCAAGACCCACGCCGTTCCGGGCTCGATCGGTATGAGCGCGACGCCGGCCCGTGTGATCAAGGGCAAGAAGCTGCCCGGTCAGATGGGCAATGCCCGCAAGACGATCAAGAACCTGAAGGTCGTGAAAATTGACACCGATCGCAACCTGTTGGTGGTCAGGGGCGCTGTTCCCGGGCACCGCAACGCGCTGGTGCTGGTCGAGAAGGCCGGCAAGCAGGAGAAGAAGGGTTAGCCATGGCAGTTGCCAAGCTGTATGCACACACGGGCGAAGCCAAGGGTGATGTCGACTTGCCCGCGGGCGCCTTCGGGATTGAGCCGAATCGCCACGTGATGTGGGAAGCGGTGCGGAATTACCTTGCCAACCAACGGCACGGGACCGCCGCGGTCCGTTCACGCGCCGAGGTGAGCGGCGGCGGCCGCAAGCCCTGGCGGCAGAAGGGCACCGGTCGGGCGCGGTCGGGCACGTCGCGTTCCCCGGTGTGGGTGGGTGGCGGCCGGGCCTTCGGTCCGCAGCCGCGCGACTACTACTACACGCTGCCGAAGAAGGTGCGTCGCCTGGCGCTCAAGTCGGCCCTCTCGGAGAAGGCCGCGGCGGGTGAGGTGGCGGTGGTGGCCGAGTTCGCCCTATCCGAACCGAAGACGCGCGAGGTGGCCAGGGTTATGAAGAGTCTCGAGATCGGCAGCCAGCGCTGCCTGCTCGTGATCCCCGAGCACCATGAGGAACTGGCCCGGGCGGCCCGGAACATCCCCAACCTGCAGTTGCGTGAGTATCGCTTGCTGAACGCCTATGAGGTTCTGCACGCCCACAGGCTGCTGGTGATGGAGACGGCCTTGCCCAAGATCGAGGAGGCGTGGGGCTAATGAAACTCGAACCGCGAACGGTGATCCAGCGGGTGCGGCTCACTGAAAAGGGCGCCATGTTGCGCGAGCAGGGCAAGAAGGGCAGCCGGTACATCTTCGAGGTGCACCCGCACGCCAACAAGATCCAGATCGCGCAGGCGATCAAAGAGATGTTCAAGGTCGACGCCGACGAGGTGCGGACCATGAACTTCGAAGGCAAACTCAAGCGGCTGGGCCGGTTCGAAGGACGTCGGGCCGGTTGGAAGAAGGCAATTGTGACGCTCAAGCCCGGACAGACCATCGACATCTTCGACGAGGTCTAGGGCTCATGTGGGTGCGGACGCGCAGAGCGAATCCGCCCATAGATTGACGCGCGAAGGCTCGTTCCAGAAGGAGCACCGAGGATGGCATTGAAGAAGTTCAAGCCAACAACCCCGAGTCGCCGGTACATGACCGTGGCGGATTTCTCGGATCTCACGAAGAAGAAGCCCGAGAAGTCCCTGTTGAGACCGCTGAAGAAGACCGGCGGGCGCAACAATCGCGGCCAGGTGACGGCCTGGTGCCGGGGTGGCGGCCACAAGCGGCGCTATCGCA
Source organism: uncultured bacterium (assembly GCA_964417675.1). GTDB lineage: Bacteria > Eisenbacteria > RBG-16-71-46 > CAIMUX01 > WJJG01 > CAYQJL01. The sequence continues at coordinate 2,401 of CAYQJL010000232.1, forward strand.
TGATTGATTTTCGCCGCCGGAAGCATGGGATTCCGGCCAAGGTGAGCGCCATCGAGTACGATCCGAACCGCTCCTCGCGCATTGCGTTGTTGGTGTATGCCGACGGCGAAAAGCGCTACATCTTGGCGCCCGACGGCATCAAGGTCGGAGACGCCCTCATGGCCGGACCCTCGGCCGAGGTTCGGGAAGGCAACGCGCTTCCACTGCGCAACGTCCCGCCGGGCACCTCGATTCACAATCTCGAGTTGCTGCCGGGCAAGGGCTCGCAGGTCGCTCGTGCGGCCGGCGCCGCGTGCCAGCTCATGGCCAAGGAGGGGGAGCAGGCCCAGGTGCGACTTCCCTCGGGCGAAGTGCGGATCTTCAACCTGGAGTGCTACTGCACCGTGGGCCGGGTCGGCAATGTGGATCACGAGAAGATCGTCATCGGCAAGGCCGGTCGCAATCGCTGGCTGGGCCGCCGGCCGAGCACGCGCGGTGTTGCCATGAACCCGGTAGACCATCCCATGGGCGGTGGGGAGGGCCGGTCCTCGGGTGGACGGCATCCCTGTACGCCGTGGGGCAAGCCCACCAAGGGCTACAAGACACGCAACCGGAACAAGCCGTCGAGCAAGCTGATCGTCCGCCGTCGTCGCTAAGGGAGGCTATGGAGTAGCATGCCACGCTCCGTGAAAAAGGGTCCCTTTGTGGACCAGAAGCTGCTCAAGAAGATCGAGGACATGAACAAGACCCGCGAGAAAAAGGTCGTCAAGACCTGGACCCGCCGGTCCGTGATCGTGCCGGATTTCGTAGGTCACACGGTCGCGATTCACAATGGCAACAAGTTCATCCCGATCTACATCACCGAGAATATGGTCGGACACAAGCTGGGTGAGTTTGCCCTCACGCGGACCTACCGCGGACACGCTTCCGACAGGTCGAGCAAGAGGAAGTAACCACGCGCTGTCCCGCCGGTGGGGGGGCGTTGGCGAAGGGGTGAGAAGAAGATGGAAGCTAGGTCAATCGCTCGGTACGTGCGTGTGTCGCCTCGCAAGGCGGATCAGGTGTTGAGTTTGATCCGCGGGATGCAGGTGGACCGGGCACAGGAGATCCTGACGTTCACACAGCGTCCGATCGCCGGGAAGATCAGCAAGGTGCTGACCTCGGCCGTGGCCAATGCCGCGGTGCTCGACGAGGAGGTGGCGGTGGATCGCCTCTACATCAAGGAGGCCGTGGCGATGGCGGGACCGATCATGAAGCGCATCCGCCCCCGCGCCCAGGGTCGTGCCTCGCGGATCCTGAAGCGGACAAGCCACATTCGGATCATCGTGGAAGAGAAGAAGAAGTAGGCCGCGGCCGCTCGCGGCGTTTCAGGATACGGTGCGGGAGGCCATGTGCCTCCAGGAGGTTACATTGGGACAGAAGACCCATCCGATCGGCTTCAGACTGGGGATCGTCAAGACGTGGGATTCGCGTTGGTTCGCCCGGAAGGATTACGCGAAGCTGATTGCCGAAGACCTGATGGTCAAGAAGTACATCCGCAAGCGTCTTCCCAACAGCGGCATCTCCAAGATCATCATCCAGCGCTCTTCGAACCGGGTGGATGTCACGATCCACACCTCGAAGCCGGGCATGGTGATCGGCAAGAGCGGAGCCCAGGTCAACCAGCTGCGCGACGAGCTGCAGCATGTGACCTCCAAGGAGGTCTTTCTGGACATCAAGTCGGTGGACAATCCGGATCTTGATGCCCATCTCGTGGCCGACAACGTAGCCCGCCAGTTGGAGATGCGTGTTTCCTTCCGCCGGGCGATGAAGAAGGCGATGTCCTCTTCAGTCCGGGCCGGCGCGAAGGGAATCAAGATCCGCTGCTCAGGACGCCTGGGCGGGGCGGACATGGCGCGGACCGAGGAATACCGCGATGGCCGCATTCCGCTGCACACGCTGCGGGCCGATATCGATTTCGCGCAGGGCGTGGCCTTCACAACCTACGGAACCGTCGGCGTGAAGGTGTGGATCTTCCATGGCGAGATCATCGGGGACCAGGAACTGGGTGCCGAGCGCGAGACGCCGCCCCCGCCTCCGCGGGGTGGCGGACGCCGGCGGTAGCGGCTGGCGGCCGGTCCGGCACCGATGGAGCCGATCCGGCGCGGCGCCTTCCCGTAGAGGCAATGCCTTTCGGTAGAGATTGAGAGCGAGGAGGGAGAGTTCCCATGTTGATGCCGAAGCGGACGAAGTTCCGTAAGCAGATGCGCGGCCGCACGCGCGGCAAGGCCATTCGGGGCGCGACGCTGGCGTTCGGGGATATGGGGATCAAGGCGATCGAGCCGGGCTGGATCTCCAATACGCAGATCGAGGCCGCTCGTGTGGCGATCAACCGGCACATCAAGCGCGGCGGCAAGATGTGGATCCGCATCTTCCCCGACAAGCCCATCACGAAGAAGCCGGCCGAAACGCGTATGGGCAAGGGTAAGGGCGCTCCCGAGGGGTGGGTCGCGGTTGTCAAGCCGGGCCGGGTGCTCTTCGAACTCGAGGGGATCGAGGAGGGATTGGCCAAGGAAGCCCTGCGTTTGGGCGCCGCCAAGCTGTGCGTCAAGACCAAGATTGTCAAGCGCGAGCCGTACACCGGCCGCCTGTAGGCCCCGCAAGGGTGGTTTCGGAGGAAGATAGCCGTGACTGAATTCAGCACCAGGAAGCTGAGAGAGCTGTCCCGCGAGGAACTGGAGATCCAGCTGCGGGATTGGGAGGAGGAACTTCACAACCTCCACCTGAGGGCGTCGCTCAAGCAGGAGGGCAATCCCCTGCGCATGCGTTACATGCGCCGGGCGGTCGCCCGCGTCAAGACGATGCTTCTCGAAGATGACCGCGGCATTCGTGCGCTGGCGCGTCAGGATAAGAAGTAATCCAAGGTGTCCATGGGGGCACACTTCGTCCGAGTGAGTCGGAAGGGGTCAGGAAGAGATGATTAGCAGAGGCAATCGGAAGATCCGTGAGGGTGTCGTTCTCAGCGCGTCGATGAACAAGACGGCTGTGATCCTGATGAAGCGCCGCCTGCCGCACCCGGTGTACGGCAAGTACGTGACGCAGACGAAGAAGTTCTACGTTCACGACGAAGAGAACACCTGCCGGGTGGGCGATAAGGTTCGCATCATGGAAACCCGGCCCCTGAGCAAGCTGAAGCGGTGGCGTTTGGTCGAGGTACTCGAACGGTCCGTGTTGAACGACTAGGAGAGATCTCCGCACGCGGAATGAATCCGCCAAGTGGCGCCCGCGGGGCGCGCCGGAGGATGGGGCATGATTCAGCAAGAAACGATGTTGGTGATCTCGGACAACTCGGGGGCCCGCCGAGCCCAGTGCATCAAGGTGCTGGGAGGCACGCGCCGTCGCTACGCCAGTGTCGGCGACATCGTGGTCGTGGCGATCAAGGATGCCTTGCCCAATGGCGCCATGAAGAAGGGCCAGGTGGCAAAGGCGGTTATCGTCCGGACCAAGAAGGAGGTCCGCCGTCCCGATGGGAGCTACATCCGCTTTGACGAGAATGCGGCGGTGATCGTGGACGACAACAAGGAGCCCCGCGGCACCCGCATTTTTGGGCCCGTGGCGCGCGAGCTGCGGGAGAAGGAGTTCATGAAGATCGTCTCCCTGGCACCGGAGGTCATCTAGCATTCCGGCGCGAGCGCGGGTGCGGCATGGGATCCGCAGACCGCCTTCGTGGGCGATCGGCCGGCGGAACCGGCAGGAGGTAGAAGGTGAACATTCGGCGAGGCGACACGGTCATCGTCATCAGTGGTGACGAGAAGGGCAAGACCGGGCGCGTATTGTTCGTGCTGACGGATAGCAACCGCGTGGTCGTCGAGAAGATCAATATGATCAAGCGGCACACCCGCCCACGTTCGCAGACCCAGCAGCAGGGCGGGATCATCGAGAAGGAAGCCCCGCTGCACATCTCGAATGTGGCGCTCTACGATCCCAAGGCCAAGGGTCCCACGCGGGTGCAGCAGCGCGTTCGCTACGAGACGGATGCGGGCCGCAGGGTGAAGATCAAGGATCGAATCGCGGTGAAGTCGGGAGAGGTCATCGAGAAGCCGGCGCCGAAGCGCGGCTAGCCATCGACGGAGGCTGATCATCATGGCGAAGCAGGAGCCGAAGCAGAAGGGCAAGGGCCAGGCGAAGGCCCAGGACGGTTCCGGGAAGAAGGAACAGGCCCAGGCTGTTCAGGAACCGGGTCCTCCGCCCCGCATGCGGCAGCACTATTTTGAACACGCCGTGCCGCATCTGAAGAAACGGTTCGGATACCAGAATACGCACCAGATTCCGCGGCTCACCAAGATCGTGGTGAACATGGGCGTCGGTGACGCGCTCGACAACATCAAGTTTCTTGAGGCCGCCGCGGCCGATCTTGGTACGATCGCCGCCCAGAAGCCGGCCATCAAGAAGGCCAAGAAGTCGATTGCCAGCTTCAAGCTGCGCGAGGGGAATCCCATCGGCACGATGGTGACGTTGCGTGGCATCCGGATGTACGAGTTCATGGACCGCATGATCAGTGTGGCCATCCCGCGCATTCGCGACTTCCGCGGTCTGCCGCCCAAGGGTTTCGACGGGCAGGGCAACTACAACTTCGGAATCAAAGAGCACATCATCTTTCCGGAGATCAGTTACGACAAGGTCGAGAAGATTCGCGGCATCAATGTCACGATGGTCACGACGGCCGACACCGATGAAGAAGGCTTTGAACTCTTGAAGGCTATGCGGATGCCTTTCCGGGAGCGTTAGCCGGTAGCAGGAGGATCTTGAGGCGTGGCAAAGAAGTCCATGATCGCGAAGTGGAAGCGCGAGCCGAAGTTTGCGGTTCGCAAATACAATCGCTGCAATCGGTGTGGCCGGCCGCGGGCCTACATCCGCCGCTTCGGCATGTGCCGGATCTGTGTGCGTGAGTTGGCCCTCAACGGCGAATTGCCGGGCGTGACCAAGTCGAGCTGGTAGCCGCGCAAGGCTGCCGCTCTGTTCGGACGGAGTACGGAAGGATCAGACGCAGCGGCCCTGGCCGGGGGTGCCGGGGGCCGGCAACGAGATACAAGAGGAGAGACGCGGATGAGCGTGACCGATCCCATTGCCGATTTCATGACACGGATCCGCAACGCCACACGGGTGAAGCACCAGCGCGTGGATGTTCCCGCTTCGCGGGTGAAGGAGGACATCGCCAAGCTGTTGCTCCGCGAGGGCTACATCACCAACTACAAGCGGATCGAGGATGGCCGCCAGGGGATCCTGCGGATCTACCTCAAGTACGATCCGGTCGACGGCAGTTCGGTGATCGAAGGCATCAAGCGCGAGAGCACCCCGGGCCGCCGCCGGTATGTGGCCAAGAGCGGGATTCCCAGGGTCCGCGGTGGACTGGGAACGGCGATCATTACGACCGCCCAGGGTGTGGTGACCGACAAGGAAGCTCGCCAGGCCGGCATCGGCGGCGAGCTCATGGGCACGGTGTGGTAGCCGGCCGGCGGCGTGCATGACCTGCGCTGCTCAGGCGCGAGAGATAAGGAATTTCAGCTATGTCCCGTATCGGCAAGAAGCCCATTCCGATTCCAGCAGGTGTCGATCTGAAGATCGACGGCCAGCATGTGGTTGCCAAGGGTCCCAAGGGCCAGCTTGACTGGCGCGTGGTGCCGGAGATGCAGCTCGACCTGCAGGAGAACGTGCTGACCGTGCAGAATCCGCGTGTGAGCAAGCGCACCAACAGCCTGTGGGGAACCACCCGCACGGTGTTGCACAACCTGGTTGTGGGGGTGAGCGAAGGATTTGCCAAGAACCTCGAGATCGTCGGGACTGGATACCGCGTGGAATTGAAGGAGAAGACCCTCGTGCTCAACGTGGGCTTTGACCATGACGTCCAGTACGTGGTGCCCGACGGCGTTGATGTCGAGGTCTCCCAGCGTCCCCTCAAGATCATGCTCAAGGGGATCCACAAGCAGCAACTCGGCCAGGTGGCCGCGGAGATACGCGCCCTCAAGCGGCCCGAGCCCTACCATGGGAAGGGCATCCGCTATGAGAACGAAGACGTCAGGCGCAAGGCCGGCAAGTCCGGCGCCTAGTGGAGGAGTGAACGATGAAGTCGATTGCGCGGCAGCGGCGTGATTCCCGACTGAAGAGGCATCGCCGGATTCGCAAGAAGCTGTTCGGCACGGCGGATCGTCCGCGGCTGGCGGTGTATCGCAGCCATGAGCACATCTACGCGCAGCTGGTGGATGACTCCGCCGGGATTTGCCTGACGGGTGCGGCCACGACCAGTCCGGAGCTGCGGGAAGCGCTCAAGGGCAAGACCAAGACCGAGGCCGGCAAGGAGGTGGGCAAGCTCATCGCCAAGCGGGCGGCGGAGAAGGGTATCAAGACGGTCAGTTTCGACCGCGGCGGCTATGTCTATCACGGCCGGATCAAGGCTCTGGCCGAGAGTGCCCGCGAGGCTGGACTGGAGTTCTAGCAGCGCACGCGCGCACATGCGAGGGTGCGCGAACGAAGGAGGCCTACGTTGAATCGCGACAGGCATGATCGGGCTGACAGGATGGATCGAGGCACGGAGCCTGAACTGGTCGATCAGCTCATATACGTCAATCGTGTCGCCAAGGTGGTCAAGGGCGGCCGTCGCTTCAGCTTCAATGCGCTGGTTGCCGTGGGCAACAAGGCGGGTAGCGTGGGGGTCGGCCTGGGTAAGGCCAATGAGATCTCGGATGCGATCCGCAAGGCGACCGAGGCGGCCCGAAAGGGGGTTTTCGAGGTCCCGCTGCACAAGGGCACCTTGCCGTACAAGATCACGGCCGAATTTGGGGCAGCTTCCGTACTGCTGAAGCCGGCGTCGCCCGGTACCGGTGTGATTGCCGGCAGTGCGGTGCGCACGATCCTTGAACTGGCCGGTGTGCAGAACATCCTGACGAAGAGCCTGGGGTCGAACAACCCGTACAATATGGTTAAGGCAACCGAGATCGGCCTGCGCAACCTGAAGAGCGCCGGTGAAGTGGCTCGTCGCCGAGGCCTGCGGGTCAATGACGTCCTCGGATTCGCGACGGGGAGGACGACCGATGGCGAGGCTTAAGATCACGCAAGTGCGCAGTACGATTCAACGCATCGAGAAGCAGAAGCTGACGATGCGGGCGTTGGGCATCCGGAGGCTGAATCACTCCGTGATACATGAGGATACGCCGCAGATCCGCGGCATGATCCGGGTGGTCGAGCATCTGGTCCGCGTCGAGCCGGAGCGGGACGCCTAGGGTCCGGCGCCGCGGCTCACGAAAGAAGCGATCGGGCCGCGGGTCCGGTCGGCAAGATGAGGTAGAGCGATGAGACTGAATGAATTGAAGCCGGCCAAGGGCGCCACCAAAACGCGCAAGCGGCTGGGCAAGGGCACCTCCACCGGCCAAGGTGGCACGAGCGGCAAGGGGCACAAGGGCCAGAAGGCTCGCTCCGGCGGCGGAACCCCGCCGTGGTTCGAGGGCGGCCAGATGCCGCTCCAACGCCGGATTCCCAAGCGCGGATTCAAGAACATCAACCGTAAGGTCTACCAGGTCATCAACATCTCCGATCTGTCCCGTTTCGAAGCCGGGGCCACGGTGGAGTTGGCCGATCTGATCACATCAGGCCTGGTCAAGAAGGCGCAGCAGCCGGTCAAGCTGCTCGGCAAGGGTACGATTGAGCATGCCGTGACTGTCAAGGTTCACGCGGCCAGCAAGTCGGCGATCGAGAAGGTTGGTCAGGGTGGCGGTAAGGTGGAGATCCTTGCCGGGGCTGAAGCCACTAAGGAGTGACCATGTTTAGCAAGATGGAGTCGATGTTCCGGATCCCGGAGCTGAAGCGCCGAATCCTCTTCACCATCTGGATCCTGGTGGTCTACCGCCTGGGCGGCCACATCACGGTTCCGGGCATCGACGGGAATGCTCTCTCGACCTGGTTCGCGCAGAGTCAAGCCGGAGGGCTTTTCGGGCTCTACGATCTGTTCGCCGGCGGCAACTTCAGCCGGGCGACGGTGTTCGCGCTGGGGATCATGCCCTACATCAGCGCCTCGATCATCTTGCAGCTCTTTGGGGCGGTGATCCCCTATTTCGAGCGCCTTCGCAAGGAAGGTGAGCAAGGCCGCAAGAAGATCACACAGTACACGCGCTACGGCACGGTGTTACTGGCCCTGATTCAGTCCTACGGCATCAGCATCTACCTGATCAGCATGGGCAATCAGATTCCGAACCTGATCTCGATGGGGCACTTCGGTTTTCAGATGATGACCATGCTCACACTGACCTGCGGCACTGTGCTGGTGATGTGGCTCGGGGAGCAGATCACGGAGCGCGGTATCGGGAACGGCATTTCACTGATCATCTTCATCGGCATCGTGGCTGGCTTCCCGCAGGAGTGGATGGCCACCTTCCGGCTGGTGCGCACCGGCGACATCAACATGCTCTTCCTGATCATCCTGATTGTCGGAATGGTCGCGGTGACCATGTTCGTGGTCATGATGACCCAGGCCCAGCGCAAGATTCCGGTGCAGTACCCGAAGCGGGTCGTGGGGCGCCGGATGGTCGGCGGGGTCAATACTCACATTCCGCTCCGGCCGAACACGGCCGGGGTGATCCCGATTATCTTTGCCCAGTCCATTATCGTCTTCCCCAGTACGCTGGGGAGCTTCTTCCCGGAGAGCCTTGTGGTACAGGATGTGACCAACTGGCTGCTTCCGGGGCAGCCGCTCTACATCATTCTGTATTCCTTGATGATCATGTTCTTCGCCTACTTCTACACGGCGATCGTACTGAATCCCGTCGACTTGGCGGAAAACATGAAGAAGCATGGCGGCTTCGTGCCCGGCATTCGCCAGGGCAAGCCGACCGCCAACTACATTGACCGAATCCTGACGCGGATCACCTTTCCCGGCTCGGTCTACCTGGCGGCCATCGCGGTGCTGCCCGACATCCTGATCTATCGCGCCGGGATGCCGTTCTACTTCGGCGGTACGAGTCTGCTGATCGTCGTGGGTGTGGCGCTCGATACGTTGCAGCAGATCGAGGGGCACCTGTTGGTCCGCCACTATGATGGATTCATGAAGCGTACCCGCCTCAAGGGCGGGCGCCGGATGTAAGCGGGCGCCGGAAGGGAGATTCTAGCGCATGAGATTGGTACTGCTGGGAGCGCCGGGATGCGGAAAAGGCACCCACAGCGCATGGCTGGTCGAAGAGCTATCGATCCCCCAGATATCGACCGGCGACATTCTGCGGGATGCGGTCAAGAACGGAACGAACCTGGGCCGGCAAGCCGGGAAGTTCATGGAGAGCGGCGCGTTGGTGCCGGATGAGCTGATCCTGGACATGATGGGTGTGCGGTTGGGGGCTCCTGATGCTCAGCGAGGATTCATACTGGACGGCTTCCCGCGCACGGTCGCGCAGGCCGATGGGCTGGGGAAGCTCTTGGCGGACCGGGACGTGCTGTTGGACAAGGTGATCCAGATCGAGGTCGAGAACGACGAGCTGCTCCAGCGGCTGACCAGCCGGCGGGTATGTCCCGCCTGCAAGGCGGTCTACAATGTCTCGTTCAAGCCGCCCCGGCAGGAAGGTGTCTGTGATGCCTGCGGCGGCCAGATTGTCCAGCGGCCGGATGACACCGAGGAAACGGTACGCCAGCGCCTGACGGTCTACGAAGAGCAGACGGCCCCGCTGATCGACTTCTACAGCCAGCAGGGCCTGCTGGCGACGGTCGACGGCAACCGGGGCTTCGGGGAGACGAAGGCCGGGATCCGTGCGGCGCTGGGGCTTTAGGGGAATCCATGATTCCAACGAAGAGCCCAGCGGAACTGGAGCGCATTGCGGAAAGCGCCCGGATCGTCGGCGGCGCCTTGCGGCTGGCCGAGAGCAGGATTGCCGCGGGCCTGCGGACGATCGACCTGGACGAGGAGATCGAGTCCTACATCCGCAGCCAGGGCGCTGTTCCCTCGTTCAAGGGATACCGCGGTTTCCCGGCCAGCGCGTGTATCTCGATCAATGCCGAGGTGGTTCATGGGATTCCCTCGGACCGAGTTCTGGCGAACGGCGACATCGTGAGTGTCGACGTGGGGGCCTACAAGGACAACATGCATGGGGATGGGGCCTGGACCTTTCCGGTGGGAGAGGTTTCCAAGGAGGCGGCGGCCCTGATGCAGGTGACGCGCGAAGCTCTGATGCAAGGGATCGAGAAGGTCCGGCCGGGAGCGCGTCTGGGAGAATACTCCCACGCCGTGCAGCGGTATGTGGAGCAGCGCGGATACTCGGTGGTCCGCATGCTGGTGGGGCATGGGATCGGCCGGAAACTCCATGAGGAACCGCAGGTTCCCAATTTCGGCGGACCGACCGATGGGCCGCTGATCAAGGCCGGCATGGTGCTGGCGCTCGAGCCGATGGTCAATGCCGGAGGGTTCGATGTGATCACCCAGAAGGATGGGTGGACGGTTCTGACTCGCGACCGCTCGCTGTCGGCGCACTTCGAGCACACGGTGGCCGTCACCGAGCGGGGTCCGAGGATTCTAACCACACCGGGGCCGGCAAGCCCCAACGTGGCGCCGCCGGCCTGAGGCGGCGGCAAGAGGGAAGGTGGAGACGATGAAAGTAAGATCTTCGGTAAGGAAGATTTGCGAGCATTGCAAGCTGATCCGTCGCAATGGCGTCATTCGCGTGATCTGCAAGCGCAATCCCCGGCACAAGCAGCGTCAGGGATAAAGAGGAGGTATTGCCTTGGCCCGTATCGCTGGAGTTGACCTTCCAAACGATAAGCGGATCGACACCGCGCTGACCTACATCTTCGGGGTCGGACCGACGACGTCCAAACGGATCCTGGCGGCCACGGGGGTGGATCCGAGCACCCGGGTGAAGAACTTGCCCGAGGAGGATGCCGCGCGGCTCCGTAACGAGATCGAGAACAACTACCGGGTGGAAGGCTCTCTTCACACCGAGATCGGGATGAACATCAAGCGCCTGATGGACATCGGCTGCTACCGCGGGATTCGGCATCGCCGCGGCTTGCCCGTCCACGGCCAGCGGACGCACACGAATGCGCGCACGCGCAAGGGTCCGCGGCGTTCATCCGGAACGATCAAGAAGAAGAAGTAGCAGCCGGGAT
>CAYQJL010000233.1:0-6499 GCA_964417675.1 uncultured bacterium
CGTTCACCCCGTTCACCCCGTTCACCCCCCTCCATCCGTGGGAGGACCTCTTCGCTGTTCCCCGGGGGCTGTCGGACGGACGGCTTTGTGCGTCGCCGCCTAAAGGTCCTTGCGGTTACGGTCGATCCATTGCAGGAGGTCTCATCTGAAGCGACAGCCCTTGTGGAGACTTCTGAAGCGAGTGGACTGATGAGCAAGGACCGCATGGATCCGTGTGTGGCGATGTAGCGTCTGGCGGGGGACAGTGCCTCTGCCGGGGAAGCGCATGCTTGAAGAGGCGAAGAGAACATGCCCGACAAACAGATGGCCTTGAACTCCCTCGATGACGTGCTCGCGGCGGCCCAGGCGGCCACACCAGAAGACACGGAGTTGCTAGTCCGCTTGCGCGATTGGCTCACCGGCATGATCGATCTGGAGCTCGCGCCTCCCGAGGGGCTCGAGCGGCTCGGACCTGCGCGGGACGCGCTCTCGCGCGTCATCGACGGCGAGGCCACCGAACCGAACTCGGTTCTCACCGGAGCGGCGGAAGCCCTGGAGCAGGCCGTCCGCGTCATCCATGAGATCGAGGGAGGCGATGCGGCGTCCGAGGAAGAGGCCGCCACCCCGCCCGCCGTTGCTAGCAGCGCCGCGCCCGCACCGATGGAGTTCTCCACGGAGGTGCAGGAGGGGGCCGAGGCGCGGACCGCCGCCTCCGCGGTCAAGGAAGCCGATCCGCTGCCGTCGAGCGATGCTGGTGGCATCCCGGCGCCGGAGGAGGTCATGGCCGAGTTCTCCATGATCCTGCCCGACGACGCCGACAGCGAGCTGTTGGCCGAGTACATCGCCGAATCGTTGGATCATATCGCGTCTTCGGAAGCGGCTCTCCTTGAGCTGGAGGCCAATCCCGAGGACACCGAATCCCTCAATACGGTCTTTCGCGCCTTTCACACGATCAAGGGCACCTCTGGCTTCCTGGGGCTGGAGATGGCCCAGGCGATGGCGCACCGGGCCGAGACGATCCTCTCGCGTGCCCGCGAGGGCGAGATTCGCCTGACAGCCGGATACGCCGACCTGGCCCTGGCCTCGTGCGATGTGCTCAAGGAAATGGTACAGGGCTATGATGGCCTGAATCCCGGTGATCCGTTGCCGATTCCCGATAGCTATGCGCCCCTGCTCGCCCGGCTGATCAATCCCGAAGCCACCGGCGCAAGCAGCGAGGATTCCATCAGCGATCCCACCGAGGCGGTTGACGCGCCCACGACAGGTGCGCCGGCCTCGCCGGCCGGCCAAGAGGTCCTGGACGCGTCATCGGTTTCCTCGGAGACCGATTCCGCGACGGCCGCTGAAGCCGCATTCATGACCAGTCCGGACCGGAAGGAAGCTCCGACCGCCGCCGAGGCGTCGACCGCCGCCGAGGCGTCGGGCGCCGTCGAGGCTCCGACCGCCATCGGGGCGTCGGGCCCGGCGGACGGGCCGGCCAAGAGCGCGGCGCGGGCGGGCAACCGTCAGGCCAACGAGTCGACGATCCGGGTCAGTACCGGCCGGCTCGACAACCTGATCAACATGGTCGGTGAGCTGGTCATCGCGCACTCGATGGTCTCCCAGGATCCGGAGGTCGTCTCGGGCGCCAATCCGCGCCTGGCCAAGAGCGTCTCGCACTCGAGCAAGATCGTGCGTGAGTTGCAGGATCTGAGCATGTCCCTGCGGATGGTGCCGCTCAAGGGTACGTTCCAGAAGATGGCCCGTCTGGTGCGCGACCTGTCGCGCAAGTCCGGCAAGTCAGTGCAATTCCAGACCGAGGGCGAGGACACCGAAATCGACCGCAACATGGTCGAGATCCTCAACGATCCCCTGGTCCACATGATCCGCAACGCCTGTGATCATGGGGTCGAGACCGCCGATGTCCGGCGAAGCGCGGGCAAGCCCGAGACCGGCTACGTGCGGCTGCGCGCGTACCAGACGGCCGGCAATGTCGTCATCGAGTTGAGCGACGACGGCAAGGGGCTCGATCGCGACAGGATCATTGCCAAGGCGATCGAGCGCGGATTGATCTCGACCGGCGAAGGCATGCCCGACGCCGAGGCCTTCGCCATGATCTTCCAGCCCGGGTTCTCCACGGCCGAGAAGGTCACCGATGTGTCCGGACGCGGGGTCGGCATGGATGTCGTCAAGCGCAGCCTGGACTCCCTGCGCGGCCGCGTGCAGGTCACATCCACACTCGGAGAGGGCTCGGTCTTCACGCTGCATCTGCCGCTCACCATGGCGATCACCGATGCCATGCTGGTTCGGGTGGGAGAGGAGCGTTATCTGATTCCGACGGTATCGATCGAGGAGAGCTTCCGACCCGACGAGGAGGCCTTCTTCACCGTCGAGGGCCGTGGGGAAGTGGTGATGTTGCGCAACGAGATCATCCCGATCGTCCGGTTGGGGAATCTCTTTGGTGTTCGGGGAGCCCTGACCGAGATGAAGAATGGGCTCTTGATTGCGGTCGAAGCCGAGGGGCGCCGGTGCACGTTGATGGTCGATGAACTTCTCGGCCAGCATCAGGTGGTCGTGAAATCCCTCGGCGAAGGCCTGGGTGAGATCCAGGGCATATCCGGGGGCACCATCCTGGGAGATGGGCGGGTCGGTCTGATTCTGGACATACCCGGCATTCTCAAGATGTCCCAGGCCGGTACGACGAACAGTTCCCAGCGGCATGCGGCGGCCAAGCGCAGGCTCCAAGAGGAGCAGGGAAGCGCCGCCGCGGCCTGATGATGAAGACCTGTCTATCCCAGAGAGGAGCCAAGCGATGAGCGATCAAGTTCAGAACAGCAGACGAGAGACCGTGAAAGACTTTTCGTCACAGAACCTGGCCGGCAAGTACCTTACGTTCTTCCTCGGGAACGAGCAATACGGGCTCGAGATTCTCAAGGTGCGCGAGATCAACGGCCTGATGCCGATCACCTCCCTGCCCACGACACCCGACTATGTCGATGGGGTCATCAATCTGCGCGGCAAGGTGATTCCGGTGATGGATCTGCGCGCCAAGTTCGGTCTGGAGCGCAAGGAGGCCAACGATGAGACCTGCATCATCGTGGTCGACATCGACGACCTGGAAGTCGGCGTGGTCGTGGATCAGGTCTCCGAAGTCCAGGACATCGCCGCCAGTGATATCGAGCCCCCGCCCACGTTCGGCGACGGGCTCGAGACCGACTACATCCTGGGGATGGGCAAGTCCACCGACCGGGTCATCATCCTTCTGAACATCGAGAAGGTCATCTCCACGTCGGAAGTGCAGAAGATCCAGAAGCTGGTGGACAGTGAGGCCGCATGAGCAACATGCACATCGGGGCGGAGCTGACCGACGCCCACTTTGACAAGATCAGCGCCCTGGTGAAACGCAAGTGCGGGATCAATCTTCATCAGGGCAAGAAGCAGCTGGTCAAGGCCCGCCTCAACAAGAGATTGCGGTCGCTCAATCTGCGCAGTTTCGGGGAGTATCTGGACCTGCTGGAGCATGATCGCAGCGGAAACGAGCTGGTGACGATGCTCGATTCGATCTCGACCAACTTGACCAGCTTCTTCCGCGAGGGCGCCCACTTCGAGTTTCTCAAACAGGAAGCCTTGCCGGAGGTTCTCAGCAAGACAGGCCAGCGCAGGCTGCGCCTGTGGAGCGCGGGGTGCTCCTCCGGCGAGGAGCCCTACACGCTGGCGATCACGCTGCGCGAGGCCCTGCCGGCGAGTTCGAGCTGGGATGTGAGAATCCTGGCCACGGATCTGTCCACGGTCGTTCTGCAACGGGCCGCGCAGGGCCTCTATGACGCGGAACGCATCAAGACGGTATCCCCGGCGCTCGTGCGGACCTACTTCGACCAGGTCAAGATGAAGGATGCGACCCGGGCCACCTATCAGGTCAAGGAGAGCATTCGCCGGATGATCACCTTCGCCCGGTTGAATCTGATGGAGTCCTGGCCGATGAAGGGGCCCTTCGACATCATTTTCTGCCGCAATGTGATGATCTACTTCGAGAAGCCGGTGCAGGAGGTACTGGTCAACCGGTACTACAATCTTCTGGGGCCCGGCGGGTATCTGTTCCTGGGACATTCCGAGAGCCTGACCGGCACGAAGCACCCGTTCAAGTATGTCAAGCCGACGGTCTACCGTCGCATGTGATGGGCATGCCGGGCCGGGCCTCTAGACAACCATCTCCCTCGGATGGCGCCATCCGAGGGAGCGTTGCATTCCATGGGATCATCAATCATCACGTGCGCATCGCGCGGCCTACTCCACGGTGACGAGCGGTTGGTTTTGGGACACGTTGGCGCCCTTCTCCACCAGGACTTCCTTGACGACCCCGTCGATGGGAGAGCAGATCTCGCTCTCCATCTTCATGGCTTCCAGAATGATCAGAACATCCCCGGCCTTGACCTCATCCCCGGGCGAGACGAGCACCTTGATGATCAGGCCCGGCATGATGGCGTTGACCGCGCCGTCCCCGCCATGCTGTGTGGATTGAATCGCGTCGATCATCGAGGTGCGCGGTTCCAGTCCCTCGGTCGAGAACCCGTAGGCGATGCCATCGACGAAGGCCCGTGAGCCGGCGATCTCGACCTTGTGCGTGGTCGGCCCGATCGTGACCGCATCGCCGTCGAACTCGGGCTGGTAGCGCTTGCCGTTGATGATCAGAGCGGTGCCTTGACGCTGAATGTCATACTCCCGGCCGCCAAGGTGCAACGTGAAGCTCTTCGACATGATCGCTCATGCTCCTTCCATGCCCGGGTGGGCGGTCTAGTCGATTCCCCACGGAATGCCGGCCGGGATGCGCCGGCCCGCATAGCGCCAGGGGGCGCCCACGGCCGCGGCTCCATTGCCGGGTGCCGCGCCGTTGCGGCGTTCGTATTCCCTGGCCAGTTTGGCCGCGACGGCCGCAACGAGCAGGTCGCGGCGCTCGAGCCCCTGCTGGCGACGCTCGAAGAAAGGCCGCGCGACCTGGGGGAACAGGATGTAGGAGACCACATCCTCCTCCGAGGAGCCCAGGGATCCGAGCTCCCGGCGCCCCTTTTCCATGCCGGCCGGGAGCTGGTCGGCCGGACGGCTGGTGATCGGCTGTTCGTCGCCGATGACCTTCTTCAGGATGACCGGGTCCATCTCGGCCGGAGGCCGCCCATAGAAGCCGCGGAAGTAATTGCGGACCTCCTCGGGAACCACCTTGTACCGTTCGCCCAGAACCACGTTGAGGGTCGCCTGCGTGCCCACGATCTGGCTCGAGGGGGTTACCAACGGGGGGTAGCCCATCTCCTTCCTGACGCGCGGGACCTCTTCGAGAACCTCCATGTAGCGATCCTCGGCGCCCTGCTCCCGGAGCTGAGAGATCAGGTTCGACAGCATCCCGCCGGGGATCTGGAACTCGAGCACATTGACGTCGACGCCGGCGATCCCGCTCTCGAACCGTTCGTAGCGCTTACGGACCTCCTGGAAGTAGCGGGCGATCTCCGCCAAGCGCCTCAAGTCCAGGCCGGTATCCCGCGCATGGCCCTGGAAGGTGCTGACGATCGACTCGGTGGGCGCCTGGGATGTGATGAGCGCCATCGAGGAGATGGCCGTGTCGACCACATCCACATCCGCCTCGGCGCCCTTCAGGAGCACCATGCTGGCCATGCCGCTCGTGTAGTGCGTGTGGAGCTGGACGGGGATCGAGAGGTTCTTCTTCAGCGCGCTGACCAGTGCGAACGTCTCATAGGGCTTCAGGAGACCGGCCATGTCCTTGATGCAGATCGAGTCGGCACCCATCTCGGCCAGTTGCTTGGCCAGGGCCACGAAGCTCTCATTGCTGTGCACGGGAGAGAGGGTGTAGGAGATCGTGGCCTGCGCGTGCTTGCCGCAGGCCTTGACGACCTCCAGCGCCTTCTGCATGTTGCGGACGTCATTGAGTGCATCGAAGATGCGGAAGATGTCGATGCCGTTCTTGGCCGCGAGCCGGACGAAGGCCTCGACCACGTCATCCGGATAATGCCGGTAGCCGACCAGGTTCTGCCCGCGCAGAAGCATCTGCAGTTGTGTGTTCGGCAGTGCGCGCCGCAATTGCCGCAAGCGGTCCCAGGGATCCTCGCCCAGGAAGCGCATCGCGGAATCGAAGGTGGCCCCGCCCCACATCTCGAGGGAATGGAAACCGATGGCGTCGAGCTGCTCGCAGACCGGCAGCATGTCCTCGGTGCCCATGCGGGTCGCCAAGAGGGACTGGTGCGCATCGCGCAGGATCGTGTCGGTCACCAGAAGCGGTTTGGCCATGTGTACTCCTGAACGTCGTTCGTGGGTCATGGACAATGTGAAATGCGAGAAACCCATGCTACGACATCATGTGCGCCCACTTCAACGATTGACGGTGGCCCAGGCCGCCGCCTAGCATGCTCGCATGAGCACCCACACTCCACCCGGTTGTCCCCTACGAAACCGTCCCGCGCGGGCGTGGTTCCCCGCGAACGAGGGCCAACCCCGCGGCGGCCGCCGCCTGCCCGTCCAGGGTGGGAGCCTGCTTGGC
>CAYQJL010000234.1:0-1995 GCA_964417675.1 uncultured bacterium
CCGTCACCCCAATCCGCTCCAGGCCCGTCGTGCTGGTATATGAATCATTCCCCGGCCACATCTCGACGCCCTTGGCGCCGGGAAGCACCAGTGTCTTCGTCACTCTCATTTATCTCATTTTATTCACCAGCCACTGCGATTGATTATCATCGGTCCGAGTCGATGCGTCAAGCATGAAGACGGCGGGTTTGGGGGCTGATTTATGGCCGGCCGCGCAAACCACCCCCTTACCCCCACGGCCCGATTGGGTTGGGAAGCATGCCCGCGCCAGGTTGTTCGGCGGTCATTCCCGCAGAACCAGACACAAGTGGGCGTGGGCCGGCGGCGGCACCCACCGGCGCGGGCGAGGCCCTCTTCGCCGGCCGGAGGCGTCGCGGCCCCATGCCTCGTCTCGCCACCAGCGCCCGATGCGGTCCAGCAGCCTGCTCCAGAGAACCCCGGCGGCCTTGGCCACGTCCACGAAGAGGCGCTGGCTGTGCTGGGCCACTCGCGCCCCGGCCTTCAAGACCGTCTGCTGCACGCGTCGCAGGTCCCAGCCGCTGCCGCTGGAGTCTTCCAGCTCGCCCCGAATCACCCCGGCGAGGTTGAACGCCAGCAGCTTCAGCAGCAGGCTCGTCTCGTTGGCCTCGAACGATTCCGCCGGCAGGCCCGGGCCGATCACGGCGTTGACCTCTCCCAGCCGGTCCTCGAACGTGCCCCGCTTGCGGTAGTGATCCAGCAGTGCCCACGCGTCCTTCCGCTGGGCCGACCCGTTGGTGACCAGGAAGAAGTGGTGCGGGAAGAGCTTCCGCATCCCCGTCTTGGGATCCGGCAGGTCAATCACCACCAGCACCAGCCGGTACGGGCGCGTCCAACTCGCCGCGCGATACTCGCCCAGTTCGATGGCGAATTCGTCGCCGTCTTTCGTCGGCCGGCCCGGCGGACGGCACAGGTAGGGCTCGGCCAGCTTGTCCAGACGAGCGTTGTTCTTGATGCGGCCGACGAAGCTCACGCCCTCGTCGTCGATGGCATCGAGCACCTTGCCCTCGACCAGCCCGGCGTCAATTCGTGCGTCCAGGTGTGTCGCCAGCGGGCGGGCCTTGCGGATCGCCTCCCGCACGAACCGCACCGCGCCTTCGGCGCCGCCGCAGTTGCCCCGCCGCAGGATCGCGTGCACGAAGCCTTCGCCCAGACGGGCGGATTGGTAGCTGCCCTCGGCCGAGAAGCTGGCCACGATGGGATAGTACATCTTGCGATGGTAGTGCCCATGCCAGGCCCCGCCGGGCTGATCGCCATGCACTTCGATCGGCAGCGGGTCGATGTCCAGCGTGCCGTGCGTGACCTTGCGCCCGCCGCCCGCGGCCCGCTGGTGGCGAGACACCCACACGGGCAGGGCCTCGTTGATCGCGCGACGCTGGGGTTGACTCGACAGGCGATTCACCAGCCGCCAGTCCGATGGCTGACTGGCCAGCCGCTCCTGGAGCACCTGCTTGCCGCCGCGGTCCCACACGGCCAGCTTCATGGCCGCGTCGTGGGCCAGCGCGTCCTGGTCGTCCTGGTGGGTGTAGCCCAGGGCCAAGCCGTAGAGGTGCTGGCGGAGCAATTCGACCTGCTCGTAGCGGATGCGTTCGGGATCGCGCGGGTCGGTGAGTTGGCCCGCGAGGTCCGCCGTCAGCCCCAGGCGGTGATCGACCTCGCGGAGGAGCAAGGCCCCAGCGTCGGAAGTGATGCGAGGATCGGCTTGACGAATCTTGATCGAGCGGTTAAAAGCAGGCTCGAACAGCCATCCGTGGCGTTCACCCATTGGGTTCATCTCCGTTCCGTGCGTTGAGGATCGTTAACACCCTCTATTTACGCGGCGGAACGGGGCTGCGCCTCACGAAAACCGCTCAGGTCGGTGAATAATGCGGGTTCGATCAGAAAGAACACGACGTCTCCCTTCTGGTATGGCGTGCCGAGGTACTCAGCCTTCGCCAGTCGGGAGTGCTCCCGTGTCCCTTCTCCAGGGCAGTAGAC
>CAYQJL010000235.1:0-7599 GCA_964417675.1 uncultured bacterium
AGGAATCCGATCAGGGTCATGCGGGCCCGCTGCGCCAGATCGACCGCCAGATCGGTGGGCGCCGACACCGTGGCCATGATGGGAATGCCGGCGGTCGCCGCCTTCTGGACCATCTCGAAGCTGGCCCGGCTCGATGCGACCGCGACGGCAACCCGATCCAGCGCCTGATCGAGGAGCGCCTGCCCGATGACCTTGTCCATCGCGTTGTGACGCCCCACATCCTCGGCAAAGGCGATCCGGCCGCCATCCTCGGCATACAGGGCCACGGCATGGGCCCCCCCGGTGGCCGCGAAGAGCGCCTGATCCCGAACCATCTGTTCCATGAAGCCGGCCAGCATCCCAGGTGTGAGGCACAGATCGCGATCGATGGGCCGGATGGCCTGGGATAGCTCGGAGATCATCGCCTTGCCGCACAGCCCAGAACTCGACTTGCTCAGCGGAACCTGCACCCGGCTGGCCCCGTACCTTGGACCCGGCCCGTGCTCCCCGCCCGCAGCCTGGCCGGTCAGGTAGACGATCACCCGGTTGCCCGCCTCGGCGTCACACCGGCTGATGGTGCCAATGTCCTCACGGGAAGCAATCACACCCTCGGCCAGCAGTAGTCCCGCGGCGTGGGCAACCTCCTGCCCCGGCGTGCGCATGACCACCATCCACGGCTCATCGTTGATGCGGATCTCGAGCGGCTCCTCGTGAGCGATGGCATCCTGCACCGTTTCGCCGCGGTCGCCTCTCACTTGGATGACCGTGCCGGCGACCGTTTCTGCGGGCACGCGCGTTGCTCTCCCTTCCGGCATCCGTTCCATCTCATCCCCGGCCGGGAATCGCCGCGTTGAGCGATCCGGTTCGATAGCCCTGGAGATCGATCGCCACGTAGGTGAAGCCCTCCGCCTTGAGGGCCGACAGGATGCGCGCCCGCATCTCCGGCTGCAGCCAGGATGCGATGGCATCCGGAGGCAGTTCGATCCGGGCCACAGGACCATGGTCGCGCACCCGCACCTGATCGACCCCCAGCGCGCGCAGCGCCTCCTCGGCCCGATCGATCCGCGCAAGCTTCTCGGCGGTCAGGGGCTCGCCGTAGGGAACCCGGGACGCCAGGCAGGCGTACGCGGGGCGCTGCCAGTTCGGCAAGCCGCGCTCCCGCGCCAGGATGCGGATCTCGGCCTTGGTCAGCCCGACCTCGAGCAGTGGGGATCGGATGCCCAGTTCCCGGATGGCGCGCAGGCCGGGCCGATAGTCACTGAGATCGTCCGCGTTGCTTCCCTCGACGACGACCGCCAGCCCACGCCGGCGCGCCACCGCCAGCAGCTCGGCCATGATGAGCCGCTTGCACACATAGCAGCGCTCGGGCGAGTTCGAGCGTAAGGTTTCGTCGGCCAGGGGATCGGCGGTCAGCTCGAGAAGCTCGGCACCCAGATGCCGGGCGATCGCGGCCGCCTCGCCCGCTTCGCTGCGCATGTGCAGAGCGGAGTGCACCGTCACGGCCAGGGCCCGCTCCCCCAAGACATCGCGGGCCGCCGACAAGAGATAGGTACTGTCCACCCCGCCGGAGAACGCCACGACGGCGCTGCCATACGACCCCAGAAGCGCACGCAGGGAGTGCTGCTTCTCTCTGAATGACTGTGCCACCATGCCCGCCGTCCCGCTCGCAGCCCGCTGGCCGTTCGGTGTGCCGCCCCGCCCGCCGTCCCGCCGGTCGCGAGGGATCGTTCTACTCGGACGGCTCAGACAACGCTCGCGACTCGTCACCCAGCCCGCTGCGACGGTTTGCCAAATCCCGTAGGGAAATCCCGGACAGATGGGATTCAATGACGCTTCCCAGATCCTGCCACAACTCCCGAGCCACGCACCGCTCGGCCCGCGGGCAGAGCGTGGGATCCCCGACGCAGTCCACCAGGCTCTGATGTCCCTCGAGCGCACCAAGGATCTCGGCGAGATTGATCTCTTCGGGCGATCGCGACAGGCAGTAGCCCCCGCCGCTGCCCCGGACGCTGCGGACGAGGCCCACCCCGCGGAGCGATGTGAGCAGCGCATGCAGGTACTTGCGCGACACTCCCAGGCGCTTGGCGATATCGCTCATCAGGATCGGGCCCTTGCCGTTCTG
The DNA here is from genome assembly GCA_964417675.1 of uncultured bacterium. Lineage (GTDB taxonomy): Bacteria > Eisenbacteria > RBG-16-71-46 > CAIMUX01 > WJJG01 > CAYQJL01. The sequence continues at coordinate 2,102 of CAYQJL010000235.1, forward strand.
CTGGGCCAGATCCACCATCGCGCGAAGCCCATAGCGCCCCTTGGTGGTGATCCGCATGTCACACCCCTTCATCATCGGTGCCCCCGAATCGGTACGATTGTCCAGAAGAGCTATAGACTAACGGCTTCGGCGACTTGTGTCAACCGGCGCACGCGCGCCCGGCCGCCTGGAGGACCTCCCAGGCGCGCTCCACATCGCAACGCCGGGTGTATGTTTGTCCTATACTCATCCTCAGACAGTAGTTGCCGCCCAGGCTCGTGTGGGTGCAGAAGATCTCCCCGCCTCGATTGACCCGGGCCAGCAGGTCCTGATTCAGGCGCGTCAGCCGCTCAGCGGTTCTTTCGGCCGCGGCCCAACCGGCCGGCTCGCATCGGAAGCAGACGGTGTTGAGCGGCACCGGCGCCAAACGGACGAAGTCGGCGGATTCATCGACCCAGCCCGCGAATGCCCGGGCCAGATCCAGATGCTCCCGCAACCGGGCCCGCAGCCCCTCGGCGCCGTAGTGACGCAGAACGAACCACAGCTTCAGCGCCCGGAAGCGGCGCCCGAGCTGGATCCCCCAATCGCGGTAGTTCGTCACCTGCTCGTCCACCGCCGTCTTGAGGTACTCCGGGTTGATCGCGAAGGTGCCGGTCAGCTCCTCGGGATGGCGGCAGTAGAAGGCCGAGCAATCGAAATTCGTGAACAGCCACTTGTGAGGATTGAACACGAACGAGTCGGCGCCGGCGACCCCGTTCAGCAGGCCGCGCTTCTCGGGCAGGATGGCGGCGCTTCCGGCCAGCGCCGCGTCCACATGGATCCACATCCGGCCCCCGGTTCTGGCATCCCGGGCCCGGACGAACTCGCAGATCGACGCAACCGGATCGATCGCGGTCGACGATGTGGTGCCGACGGTGGCGATGACGCAGCACGGCACCCGGCCGGCGGCACAGTCTGTCTCGATCTGGCGCGCCAGGTCGGCCGGATCCATCGCGAAGGTGTCATCCACCGCCACGGATACGACCTGCTCGGCCCCAAACCCGGCGATCTTGGCCCCCTTGACGACAGAGGAATGCGCCTCGGCCGACGCATAGACACGCAGCGGCCGGTCGGCCGGCCAGCCGGTCAGACCCTGTCGGTTGATGCGCTGCTCCGTGGCCCGCTCCCGGGCACAGAGCAGCGCCACCAGCGTCGCCGTCGAGGCGCTGTCTTGAATGACCCCCTTGAAGGCCGGCGGCAGCCCGATCAGCTGGCGCACCCAATCGAGGGTGCGCTCTTCGAGCTCCGTGGCCGCGGGGCAACTCTGCCAGACCATCGCATTGACGCCCAGCGCCGCGGAGAGCAGCTCCCCGAGAATCGACGGGCCGCTGTTGTTGGCCGGGAAGTAGGCGAAGAAGCGCGGATGGTTCCAGTGCGTCACACCCGGCACGATCTTCTCCCGGAAGTCCGCCAGGATCGCCTCCATGCTCTCCCCTTCCTCCGGCGCGGAGGCCGGCAGCTGGGCGAGAATGGAACCGGGCGTGATGTCCGGACAGACGGGCAGGGCGTCAACGCCGACCATGTAGTCCGCGATCCAGTCAATGACCTCGTGGCCCTGCTTGCGAAACTCCTCCGCTTGCATGGGTACCTCCTTGTGGTTGGAATCCCCGGCCATCATAGAGCCATCATAGAGCATCCCCGTCCGATCGCGACAGCCGGGAGTCGCATCCCCGGGCGCCCCTTCGGCGCGCCTTGGCCGGGTCGCCGGCTTCCACCGATGCGACTCCAGAGGATTAGAATGCCTAAAGCCCGCCATGGGTCGCATGGGTGTAGACTCTTTCCTTGCCATTTCCGAGGGGGGTCTGGAAGTGGCGGGTGTGGCGACCGGCGGCCATCCGGCCCGAGCGGAAACCCCAGGCGTCACGCGGTTGCATGCCAATGAATGAGGGTCGCAGCAACATGTCCACTTTCTTGCGGGCCGGGTGGGTGCGTCTGGCCGGTGGCCTGCTCCTTGCATTGGCCGCCTTTCTCGTCTCGGGGGTCTTGCCGCCGCAGCAACGGGTCATGGCGGCCGTCTTCGTGCTGACCGTGTTCTACTGGATCAGCGAGCCCCTGCCCCTGTATGTCACCGCCATCCTGGCGGCCTTTCTGACCAGCTTGCTGCTGGGGCCGGCCAGCCAGTGGTTCGGAATGTCCCCGCTGGATTACCGGCCCTACCTGGCCGCGTTCGCCAGCCCGGTGGTCGTGCTCATGTTCGGCGGATTCGTCATGGCGACCGTCTTCAGCAAGAACAACCTCGATATCGAGTTCTGCCAGATGATCCTCAGGCGGCTGGGAACCCGGCCTCCGGTCATCCTGATCGGAATGATGCTGCTGACCGCCACCATGTCGATGTGGATGTCCAACACGGCCACAACCGCCATCATGGTGGCGACGGTGCTGCCCTTCCTGCGACACCTGCCGCCCGCGGCCAACATGCGGCGCGCCCTGATGCTGGCGATTCCGTTCGCCGCCAACATCGGCGGAATCGCCACCCCGATCGGCACACCCCCCAACGCGATCGCCATCGGCCTGCTGGCCGACTCGGGCTACCAGGTGACCTTCCTGTCCTGGATGCTCGCCAGCGTCCCGGTCATGCTCGCCCTCCTGGCCGTGACCTACGGCCTGATCACGATCTTCTTTCCGATCCGGCGTGATCATTTCGCGATGGAGATCGGCGACCGGCCGGCCACGGCCAAGCGAACGCTGGTGTACACGACCTTCTTCGCCACGGTCCTGCTCTGGATGACCGACACCTTCCACGGAATTCCCTCGGCCCTGGTGGCTCTGCTTCCGGTCGTCGTCTTCGCCATCGCCGGAATGCTTCCCAAACGGCGGCTGCGGGAGATCTCCTGGGACATCCTCCTGCTGATCGGCGGCGGCATCTCGCTCGGGGTGGGCATCAAGGAGACCGGATTGGCCGATACGCTCGCGACCTCGTTGATCCCCGCGGGGCTCTCCCCGGTGGGCAATGTCCTGGTCATGGGATCGGCGGCAGCCCTCTTGGCGACGTTCATGAGCAACACCGCCGCCGGCAACATCATCTTGCCGATCGCCCTCTCGGCGGCGGTCGCGGCTCCCGTCACCACTTTGATCCCGGTGGCCCTGTGCGCCTCCTATGGGATGGCGCTGCCGATCAGCACCCCACCGAACGCGATCGCCTTCGGCTCGGAGATGATCGCGGGACGCGACATGTTCAAGACCGGGGTGCTGGTCACGATCCTGGGGATATTGGTAACCCTGGTCTATGTGCAGATACTGCCGCTCCTGCTACCATCGTTTCTGTAGGAGCATACCAAGGAGCGCTTCCGTGAACTGACATCCGGGACGGCAGGCAGCGGATGGCGAATCGGAATGAGTGCGAGGAGTGAGTGCTCGGAATGAGTGCGAGGAATGAGTGCGAGGGGGAAGCCGATGACACAGATCCGTCGCAGCAAACGAGAGCATTGCCCCGCCTGTGACAGCGTGGCCATGCACAACTACGTTCACGTGAACCCCGGCGAGGATGTCTCGGTCTTCGTGGAGTGCGCCGATTGCGGCACCTTCGTGGCACGCTACACCCTGCGGGCCTACACCTGCGATGATCCCTACCGCTCCTACCTGCGCCTGATGCGCACGCGGGGCCACGAATCGGGCGCCCTGGCGCACAAAGCCGGCGAGGAGTTCAGCGCGAAGCTGTGGGCCGACTACGCGGAGGTCAAGCGCCTCGTGCAGGAGCGGGAAGAGATCCGCGATGTCGAAGATCTGCTCGGCGACATGGGGTGAGGCCGGCTAGAGCCAGAGCGTGCGTTTCTCGATCTTCTTGGCCACCGCTTCCGCCAAGCCGATCGGAACCTTCACGTGAACGCGCTCATCGGCGGTGTCCACGTCGATGACGAGTTGATTGCCTTCCTTGCGAATCGTGACAGCCTCATCGTTCGAGCGCACCTCGACCAACGTGAAGTCGTCCTGCTTGGCGAGCACCTGGCAGGTCTTGCGTAGGAACGCTCCCCAATCCCCCATTTCCTCCCGCGCCTCCGCGAACACGGAGTGGGGGACGCACACCAGCGCCGCCTCCACCAGGGGGCCGGGGATCCTCAGGCCGTGAATGTCGGTGCCCCCGGATCCCTTCGACCGCAGGTCGATCTCGATGACCCCGGCGCGGTTGACCGCCCAGCTCAGCCCCGCGCCCATGGTCAACAGCAGAAGAGTGACGATGGCCACGGTGCCGGCGGCTCGTCGAGTTCTCCTTGACATGATCGCCCCCTTGCTCAGTCGATCGTGGCCTGCTTGTCGACCCAGATCCGAATCTGCTCATCCTCGCTCTCGACCGTGACCAGGTCGCCTTCGCCATGGTCGCGCAGCGCGCGAATGAGGGCCGCCAGGTCGATCTCATCTTCTTCATTGGTCAGCATCGCCTCGATCAGGTCGAGGCGCAGATTGACGCGCACCTGCTCCCGTTCCTCATCGACGTGAATCATAAGTCGGTCAGCGACTTTCGCGACCCGGACGTTCTCATCCCGGCCTGCGACGCGGATGTACTCGCCCTCCTGGGCATCACGCAGCGCCTTGAGAATCTTGGGCAAATCAAGATCCACGTGGTTGGGATGAATGCGCATCTTGCCTCCGTCGAAGGACAGATCGCCCTGTTGCAGATTGGCGCCGACCAGCGGAAGCAGCTCCTCGACGAGAGACAGCGGAAGGTTGACACGCACGCTCTCCCCGCCGGAGCCGCCTTCGTCGACCTTGATGTGCAACCAAGCTTCGTCATCCGCACCCGCGGCTACCCCCGCGCAACAGGCGACACCAAGAATGAGGCCGAGTGTCCAGATGGTCTTCTTCATGGCCGTGCTCCTTCCGCTCTGCGGTGAATGCCCCCTCGTTGTCCATCAAGACGAAATTGCCGCCGAGCGGGTTGCATGCCGTGTGGAGGCTCCCCCGTTGCCGTTGCATGCCGTGTGGAGGCTCCCCCGTTGCAGCCCGAACGTGCCAGAATGACCGAAAAGACTGGGGGTGCGCAGTCCGCGAGGATCGTCATCCAAGGTGGAACCGGGGGGCAAAGGCATAATCATTGCAACGCGTTGCCGCTATGAAGGTTACCAGAGCAGTACGATCCCGGGGTTTGCGGCCCGCCTGACCCTCGGAGTCGCACTGTGGCTACTGGCCGGTTCGTGATCACCGGCAGTGCCTCGGCGCAGATTCCCCGCGATCCTGACCCGATCCACTCCTCTACCGCAGCTACCACATTCGGGATCTGGCCGCGCAGGCCCGGCTTGACGGCTGCGGCCAGAGCCTCCTGAAGTGCGGCCACCGTCTGCGCGAGCAGCTCGTGGCCGGGGCACGGCGGCGGGCACGGCGGGACGCGGGCACGGCGGGGCTGCCGAGCACAGCGGCGGGCACGGCGGGGCCGCCTGGCACAGCGGCGGGCACGGCGGGACGCGGGCACGGCGAGGCGGGGCGGGCGCCGCGGGAGCCCTGCATTCGGCTACGTGTCGGTCTCAGCTCCCGGGGGCCGCTCTGCG
>CAYQJL010000236.1:0-4285 GCA_964417675.1 uncultured bacterium
GCGGGCGGCGGAGGTTGCCGGAGCTCCGGGTAGGGATCTGGGATTTCGTGAATGGCCTGCGACGGCCGCGCGCCATTGTAGTATCGAATGTACTCGGCAACGACGCGGCGGATGTGATCGACGCTGAGGAAGATGAAGTGATCCAAGGCGTCCTTGCGCAAGGCACGGTTGAATCGTTCGACATAAGGCGAAGCATTGGGTGCGCCGTAGGGGATGGGGAGTCCTTCGATACCCATGACCTCGCCCAGCCACTGGTCGAGGTGGCAACGATAGCTGCGAGTGCGATCGCCACGCGCTACCGTCACTCGCTTTCCGTACTGGCCGAAGATCCCATCATTGTCTTGGACAAGGAAGCGTGGCGATTCATCCCAGCCTGTCGCCTCCCGGATCTGCTGCCTCACCCAGGGCAGCGTGGGATGGCTCGTGACGTTGACATGAACGATGCGACGCGTTCCCACTTCCATCATGACGAAGACGTAGGCGATGGCAAAGAAGTCGGATGGTGCTGGGGGCGTGGTGGATGCCGAACTTGGCGGCCAGTTCCTCGGCGATCTTGTCCTCGCCCCAGCCGGGCTGGTCGGTGGAGATGCGTTTGATGAAGGCGATGTGCTCCCGGGGAATGCGGGGGCGGCCGATCTTCCCAGGACCAGACTTGCGACGCCAGATCGCCTTGAACCCTCTGCGGTGCCAGCCGACCACGGTGGCGGGCTTCACGATGACAAGCGAGCGCGTGGAGTCAGACCATAGACGGTGAAGGGCGATCCAGAATGCGCGATCCGCGTCACGAAGTTTGGGCCGCTTCTGAGTCCGGGTGTAAACAGTAAGTTGTTGGCGCAGAGCGGCATTCTCCAGCGCCAGGCTTGTCCGCGGCATCACCGCGGCCCGCATGAGGGCAAGCAGAGCAGATAGGGTTGTCTTGATCATGGGTGAAATTGTACCATTGGGAGAGAGATGACCGATTGTGAGGGAGTTACGGAGTTTTCGCGGACTACGGCGAGAAGACGCAGAATCTCAATCCAGCACCTCTGAAAACCAGGAAAATCGTTGACTCATGTGCGGATTTTCGCGAAATTCCGTACATGAGTCCTCGGATTTCCAGATTCGAACGCCTCTTGGAGGTCACACGCATCCCCAATCCGCTCACCGGATCCAGCGCGGCATTCCTCTGGGGCCCGCGTCAGGTGGGCAAAACGACCTATCTCCACAGTGCCTTTCCGGATGCGCGCTTCTATGATCTTCTCGACACTGAACTCAGCGCCGAACTGACCGTCCGTCCTCATCTCCTTCGGGAACACATCCTGGCCCAGAAGCCCCCGCTTGTCGTTCTCGATGAGATCCAGAAGGTGCCCCCCCTTCTGGAAGAGGTCCACTGGCTACTGGAGAACACCGCCACCTCGTTCATCCTGTGCGGGTCGAGCGCCCGCAAGCTCCGCCGGCGCTCTCACAATCTCCTGGGCGGTCGCGCAACGGACAATTCCCTGCTGCCCCTCACCACACGTGAGATCGGAAACGTGGATCTTCTCCGGCTTCTACAGCACGGTGCCCTCCCGGTCCATTATCTGGTGGACGAACCTACGCCGCTACTCAAGGCCTACATCAACAACTACATCAAAGAGGAGGTCGTGGACGAAGCCGCCACCCGGAACATACCTGCGTTCACCCGCTTCATGCGGGTGGCAGGGCTGATGCATGCGCAGCAGGTCAACTACGCGAATGCCGCGCGAGAGAGCGGCGTCTCGGCCAGCACGATTCGCAGCTACTACCAGATCCTCGACGACACGCTGCTAGGCTTCCGACTAGAACCCTGGCGCCGACGGGCCAAGCGCCAGCTTGTCGAAACCGAGAAGTTCTACTTCTTCGACGTGGGGGTCGCCAACGCACTTCACCCAGAAGTGCGCTCGATCGAAGAAGGGACCGACGCCTTCGGGCGTGCATTCGAGCATGTGATCCTCAATGAAGTGCGGGCCTGCCTGCACTACAACCGAATCGACCAACCTCTGGGTTTCTGGCGAACCAGGTCCGGCTTCGAGGTCGATCTCATCGTCGGCGACATGGAACTCGCCATCGAGTGCAAGTCTTCCCGTGAAGTTCGGGCCGCGGACCTGAAAGGGCTTCGCGCGCTCATGGATGAACTCACACCCCGGCGCTGCCTGGTGGTCTCGCGCGAGCCCGCTCGCCGCCAGACCGAGGATGGGATCGAGGTGCTGCCCTGGGAGGTGTTCTCTCGCGACCTCTGGTCCGGTGAGCTGCTTTCCCAGTAAACGGCTACGCCTGCTCCGCCGCAGCGATCATCCCCCGCGCATCCTCCAGGATCTCCGTCACGGTGCCCCGTGGTCCGCGAAAACGCCGTAACTCCCTCACAATCGGCCATCTCTCATTCAATGGCACAATCTCACCTATGGTCAGACCAACACCATCTGCCATGCTTGCTCTCGTGCGGGTCTCCTTGAAGCCGCGGGCAAAACTGATACCGTCGTTCGCCGCGTTTCCTTCTTACTGACCCGCGAACTCGCCGGCCATCGCCGCCGTCAAGCCGGGCAGCGCACTACGGCCTCGAGCTACGATGACCACCACCTGGTCATCGTCCGGCCCGGCGGCCGGCCCTGGCCGCCGGACTCCTTCAGCCCCGAGTTTCGCCGGCAACTGGTGATCCGCAACCTGCCGCGAATCCGCTTCCATGGGCTTCGCCACGGCCACGCGAGCTACATGCTCAGGCAGGGCGTTCACCGCAAGGTCGTCTCGGAGCGGGTGGGGCGCGGGCCGGTGGGGTTCACACTTTGTAGATGGCATCTCGTCACTGCGGGTTCAGGCCAGCCGCCCGTGATCGCTCGGCTGGTTTGCGCTCGCGGGGCGCGCGAGCGGTCGCCTCCTGCGAGCATCAGGTCAGGAACCAGGGCAGGATCGCAAAGCCGCCCCGCTCGCGAGCCTCTTCGCCTCCGTGGACGATCACGCCGGTCTGAGTGGCGTTGCCCGGCAGAGCGGTCCACCAGCGCAGCCCGTCGAGGGCATCTGAGGGTATCGTGATCCCCGACTTGACCTCGATCGGCAGGAGCCGGTCCCCCAGATCGACGAGAATGTCGATCTCGTGGCCGGTCGCATCACGCCAGTGATAGAGCGGCGCCTCGCGGCCGGTGTGCTCGAAGGCCTTGATCAACTCCCCCACGACATAGGACTCGAAAATCGCGCCGCGCAGGGGATGGTGCTCGAGCGTCTCGGGGTTGCGGATGCCCAGCAGGTAGCAGACGAGCCCGGTATCGAGGAAGTGGAGCTTGGGACGGCGCCGCAGGCGTTTCGAGAAGTTCGCATGGTGCGGCGGAAGAAGCGCGACCAGTGAGGCGACGCGCAGAGCAGTGAGCCAATGTTTGGCCGTCGGCTGGCTGATGCCGGCGTCCTCGGCAAGGGAGGTAAGATTGAGAACCTGTCCGGTGCGAGCGGCGGCCAGACGAACGAAGCGCTCGAAGGCATCGAGATCCATCACTCGCAGCACCTCGCGCAGATCACGATCGACGTAGGTGCGGTGATAGGCGGCCAGCCAACGGTTGGGCGGGAGGTGGCGGTCGTGAATGCGAGGAAAGAACCCCGTCCAGAGCGTCTCCCACAACCCGCGCGGGGGCGGGGCGTCGGCGCGCGGACGACCCCGGGCGAGTTTCTCCGGCACGACCGGCCGCCGCCCGTGCAACTCGGCGAGGGAGAAAGGCAGCAGGTGGAGGACTGCGGTCCGCCCGGCGAGTGTCTGCGAAACCGTCTCCATCAGCAGGAAGTTCTGGGAACCGGTAAGGATGAACCTCCCAGGACGGTCGTCCTCGTCGACCGCGACTTGGACATAGGAGAGCAAGTCCGGCGCTCGCTGGACCTCATCGAGCGTGACGGCACGATCGAAACGCGCCAGGAACGCGCGGGGATCCTCGAGCGCCTCGACTCGCAGATCCGGCTGCTCGAGGGAGATGTAGGTATGCTTCGGGAACGTGTCGCGAACCAGCGTCGTCTTCCCCGATTGGCGGGGGCCGATCAGCGTGACCCCCGGCATCCGAGCCGCTTCGGCCTGCAGCGTCTTTGCGAGGATCCGTGGGAGCATGCCTTGAGCGTAGCCGGCCTGCCCGGAGGCGTCAAATCCAAAATCAGATTTTGAATCTGACGATAGCCACATCGCCCCCTGCTGTCATGGTCCGCGAGAACGTCGTAACTCCCTCACAATCGGTCATCTCTCGCCCAATGGTACAATCTCATCCATGATCACGACAACTTTGTCTGCTCTCCTCGCACTTGTGCGGGCCGCGCTGATGCC
>CAYQJL010000237.1:0-14394 GCA_964417675.1 uncultured bacterium
CGAATCTGGTCACGGATCCGGTTGAGCAGGATCTGACGGACGTAGACCTGGAAGGCGCCCTCGCGCTCGGCCCGGAAATCGCCCAGACGCCGGACGGTCTGGAAGAACGCATCCTGGACCAGATCATCGGTGGCCAGGAGGTCTCGGGCATACCCGGGAAGCCGCCCGCTGGCCCACCGCTGAAGGCGGGGCAGGTACCGGCGGCAGAGCGCATCCAGGGCGACGGCATCACCATCCCGAGCGCGGCGCACGAGTGTGATCGTGGCCTCCGCGTCGATGAACGGTCTCCCACCCATCGCGGTACGGTCCTCGGGCAAGGCGCTTCCCTCCCTGTTCGGGCTCCCAGTGGCGGAACATGTAGGGACGCAACCATCATAGCCCCAGGCCTTCTCCAATTGAAGGACAGCCTTCGACCTTGCCCGCGCGTAGCGTACGAGGCGCGGGGAGACCCACATCCGGTTCACCGGCCGCACAGGTTTGCCCCCACGGCGGCGGACCGTCGGAGCGGGCCGCACCGGCCCCGGGAGCGAGCGGTCACATGAGGAGACGGCTGGAGCGCGAGAAGCGAACAGGGATCCGGTGGCCGGACCGGGACCTCCCGGCGACGCGGCCAACGGCATCGGCCGCGCCCCCCGGCAACCGGCATGGGCCGCGTCCCCCACGGCCGACGCCAGTGCCCGGTTGTAACCTTTCCTGTTCGGTCTGCTTGACGATTTCGTCTTCTACTACGGGACGGACACCGGACGGACACCGGACGGACACCGGACGGATGCGGGACGGACACCGGGCGGATGCGGGACGCAGCGGCGATCACGCATCGCCGGCAGTACGTCGAGATCCGGTCGTGCGCCGGCGGCAGCGCCGGGAACCAGACCGTAACCTGTATCCCTGACGATTGGTTGCGGCCTCGCTAGGGCGGCCTGATGGTCATGCCGGGGGGAGAGAAGAAGACCATGAAACATTCGATGCTTACACCGGATACGACACGCCCGCTTCTCCTGGTGGCCGGGCTGCTGATTGGATTGGCGGCCGTTCCCAGCGCAGAAGCCCAGCTCACGATCGACTGGTTCACCATAGACAGCGGGGGCTTGAGCTATGGCTGCTCCGGATCCCTGTGCCTGGGGGGCACTCTTGGACAGCCGGATGCCGGCAGTCTGACGGGGGCCAGCTATGCCCTCCATGGTGGCTTCTGGTACTGGGGGGGTGAGGTCAGCAGCGTTGAGACCGACCCCGGTGAGCCGGAGATTCCGACAGAGTTGCGGGTGATCGCCGGTCTGAACAATCCATTCCGCCACGAGACCGGCATTCGCTTAGAGCTTCCCGAAACCCGACAGGTCGAGGCGCGCGTGTTCGATTGCGCGGGACGCCTGGTGGCCCAACTCCACCAGGGCGCGCTGCCTGCCGGGAGGCACCTGCTGCTCTGGAATGGTCGCGGCCGGGGCGGACAACCCCTTACGAGCGGCGCCTATCTCCTCCAGGTCCGGGCCGGGGATTCGGTGACGCGCCAGCGGGTCGTTCTTCTGCGGTGAACCTGTTTGCAGCCGATCCAGTCCATGCGTACCATAGGGAACGGCGGACGTACCGATCGCCGGCGGAACCTGGCCGGACGGCCGGTGAGCTGAAAGCGGCCCGCATGCGGCTGGGCCTGCCCAGGCGCGGGGCAGTGGTTCCGGGAAGGGGGGTGCATGGCCGGGAGGCGAGCGGAGGCCGCCGAGGGTTTCACGCGCATCGCGCCACTGCTTGCTTTCCTGCTGCCCCTGCTGGTTTATGCCTTCACCCTGGCCCGGGACGTGACCTGGGTTGACAGCGGCGAGCTCGCGGCCGCCGGGGCGCACCTGGGCATCGCCCATCCACCCGGGTATCCCCTCTACCTTCTTCTCGCTCACCTCTTTGCACAGCTGCCGGTCGGTGCGGTGTCGCTGCGGATCGCCCTTCTGAGTGCGGTTTCGACGGCGGCGGCCACGGCGCTGCTCTACAGCACCGCCTGGAAGGTCGCGGCGGGCGCCGTGGGGAGTTCAGGCCGCCGCTGGCCGGCTGCTCTGGCAACCCTCTCGGGCGCGCTGTTGTATGCATTCGCGCGCACGCCCTGGTCTCAGGCAGTGATCGTCGAGGTCTATGCGCTTCACGGGGCCTTGCTCGCGGCTCTCTTGTGTATGGGCTGGCGGGTGGCGGGCGGCCCGGGGGAAGGGGCGCCCGTGCACAGGCTGCTCATGCTGGGCGTCCTGTTTGGCCTCGGATTGACGCACCATCTGACCGCCGCGCTGAACGTCTTCGCCCTGGTCGCGGTGCTGATTCTGTACGCGCGTGGCCGTCGCCATGACGGGCCAGCAGATGGGCCAGCACGCCTTCGGGGATGGTGGCTGGCGGGGGCCGGCACGGTGCCGCCGCTTCTGCTCTATCTGTATCTTCCCATTCGTTCACAGATGAATCCCCGCGTGGCCTGGGACTATCCGGACACATGGCACCGTTTCTGGGTTCATGTCAGCGCGCGCCAGTACCATGGACTCTGGGGCCGCGATGGACTGAGTCTCGCGGAGCTGCGGCGCTTCGTGGCCGAGCAACTGCCCGCCGAGGCGACGCCCGCGCTGTGGATCCTGGCCCTGGTGGGTGTCGCCGCGTTGTGGCGCCGGCAACCGCGCGCACTCTGGCTGACGATTCCCCTGCTGCTGGCCTACACCCTGTACAATCTGGGTTATCCCATTCCGGACATCGAGGTCTACTACGTCCCGGTCATTCTGATCCTCGCGTTCTGGGCCGCGGCGGGGGCCGGGCTGGTCACGGCGCGGGTGCAGCGCTGGAATGCCCTGGCGATGTGGCCCGTGGTGCTGATCACGGTAAGCCTGCCGGCCGTGGCGGCCGTACGGAACTTCCCCCACAATGACATGAGCCGCTTCCGGGTTGCCTCCACGTATGTGAAAGACGTGGCGGAGGCAGCGCAAGAGGGTGGCCTGATCTTCAGTGACAGCTGGGCCCAGTTCAGCGCTCCCATGCTCTATCTTCAGACCGTAGAGGGCTATCGCGGCGATCTGGTCATTCTGGACATGGCCTCGTTGTCGAATCCCATGCTGGGCCGCAGGCTGGAGGGCGTCCTGCCGGAACTGGCGGCTGCCTGCCGGGAAGAGCTCTCCGCCGTGGCCGAGCTCGGGCGGAAGGCGGAGCGTGGGGCGGCCTACAACGTCGAATACGGCCGCGGCCTGTATCGCAACCTTCTGCGCGCCCTGGCGCGCGAGTCGCTGCGCCTGCGACCGGTGTACGCTCTGGGTGCGGCCTTTCAACACGGCATGTTCCAGGGGCTGGAGCGCCATCCCGAGGGCCTGCTGGTGAGACTGACCGAGGATCCGGCCTACCGGCCGCCTGCTTCCGTGCGCCTTCGGCTCCCGTCCCTCCTGGTGGATCGAGACCTGACCGATCGGGACCGCGAGATTCTCTCGGCCTACCTTTCCATGATCGATGGCCGGATGCGCTACGCGCTGCATCACGGGCAGGCGGCCGAGGCGGATTCGATGCGCCGCTATCTCGAGTCGATCCGCCGATAGCCGAGGAGCCGAGCCCGATGCCCCGGCGCACGTACCGCGCCCGATGCCCCGGCGCGCTTACCGCACCACGAAATTCATGAGCCGGTTCGGGACGTGGATGATCTTGACGACCTGTTTGCCCTCGAGGTGCTTCGCAATGCGTTCGTCGGCCTCGGCGGCGGCTTGCACCTGCTCCTTGGTGGCGTCTCGGCCGATCGCTACCGTCCCGCGCAGCTTGCCGAGCACCTGAATCGCGATCTCGATGCGGTCCTCGATCGTGAGGGCCGGATCATAGGCAGGCCAGGCGGCCGAGGCGATGGTGTCGGCGTGTCCCAGCATCTCCCACATCTCCTCGGCCTCATGGGGCGCCAGCGGCGAAAGCATGATGGCAAAGGCCTCGAGAGCGAAGTCGGTGACCATCGCGGTGCCGCGCAATTCGGTGAGCAGCTCCATCAAGGCCGCGATGGCGGTGTTGTAGCCGAAGGCTTCCAGGTCCGATCCGACCTTCTTGATCGTCTGGTGCAACTTGATCGCGGTCTTCTTGTCGAGAGCATCTCCGCGGACCGGTCCCGCCCCCGCTCCCGTCCCGTCCAACAGGTCGGCGTAGAAGCGATGCGCCTTCTCCAGGAAGCGGCGGATGCCCACGATCCCCGAATCGCGGAAATCACCGCCATCGGTGTACGGTCCCAGGAACATCAGATACATGCGCAGGGTGTCGGCGCCGTAGCGTTCCACATACCCATCAGGGGTGATTACATTGCCATGCGACTTCGACATCTTGGCGCCCTCCTTGATCAGGAGGCCGTGCGCCCGGAACTTCTTGAAGGGCTCCTCGAATTCGATCAGGCCCATATCCTTGAACGCCATGCAGAGGAAGCGCGTGTACATCAGATGCAGGACGGCATGCTCATTCCCGCCCACATACATATCGACCGGCAGCCAGCGCCGCGTGATCTCCGGATCCCAGGCCTGGGTGTCGTCCCCGGCGGAGGGATAGCGCAGGAAGTACCAGGCCGAATCCAGGAAGTTGTCACTGACATCCGAATCACGGTGGGCCGCTCCCCGGCAGGCCGGACAGGTCGTTTCATGGAACGGCTTGTAGCGCTCGAGCGGCTTTCCCCCGGGGGTGTCCGGCCGGAAGTCATCGATTTCCGGCAGGACGACCGGGAGATCCTCTTCGGGGACCGGCACGACGCCGCAGCGGTCGCAGTAGATCATGGGAATCGGCGGGCCCCAATAGCGCTGCCGGGAGATGCACCAGTCCCGCAACCGGTACTGGACGGTGCCCTGGCCCAGGCCGCGGGCCTCCAGGTCGGCCGTGATCCTGCGGATGCACTCTTCCGAGCGCATCCCGTTGTAGGGTCCCGAGTTGATCATCGTGCCCTCGGCGATGAACGCTTCACCCGTGGGCATCTCGCCGGTCTCCGGCTTCAGGACCGGGATGATCGGCAGGCCGAACTTGGTGGCGAATTCGTAGTCGCGCTGATCATGGGCCGGCACGGCCATGATCGCGCCGGTGCCATAGCCGATCAGGACATAGTCGGAAATCCAGATCGGTATAGCCGCGCCGTTGACCGGATTGATCGCCTGGGTGCCTAGAGCCACGCCGCTCTTCTCGCGCTCGGCGTTGGCGCGTTCGACGGCCTGGATCTTGGCGGTTCGCTCACGATAGGCCTCGACCTCCGCGCGCTGCTCGTCGGAGACCAGTTCCTCGACCAGTGGGTGTTCCGGCGCCATCACCATGTAGGTGGCGCCGTACAAGGTATCGGGACGAGTCGTGAACACCCTCAGAGCGTCCTGGCGGCCGGGGAGCGCGAATTCGACCTGTGCCCCTTCGCTGCGACCGATCCAGTTCTTCTGCGCCGTCTTGGTGATCTCGGACCAATCGATCCATTCCAGATTGTCGAGGAGCCGCTGGGCGTAGGCGGTGGTCTTGAAAAACCACTGTTCCAGATGTCTCGACTCGACGTCCGTATCGGGGTGTCGTTCACAGCGGCCGTCGATCACCTGCTCATTGGAGATGACCGTGTGGCATTTCGGGCACCAATTCACCGGTGCCTTGGCCCGGTAGGCCAATCCGCGCTTGTACAACTGGAGAAAGATCCATTGCGTCCAACGATAGTAGTCCGGCGCCGTGGTGAGGCACTCATGGGACCAGTCGAGCATCAGTCCCATCATGCGGAGCTGGCGGCGGAAGTTGTCGACATTCTTGGGAATCAGCTGGTGCGGGTGCGTGTTGACCTTGAGCGCGTAGTTCTCGGAATGGATCCCGAAGGCGTCGAACCCGATCGGTTCGAACACGTCATGGCCCCGCAGCCGGGCGAAGCGGCCCTGGATGTCGGCCCCCGTGAACGCGTAGACATTGCCCACATGCAGGCCCTCGGCCGAGGGATAAGGGAACATCATGAGGGCGTAGTACGGATTCTTCGCCTTCTGGAGATCCGGTTCGTGGGTCTTCTGCTGACTCCAGCGGGCTTGCCACTTGGGCTCGATTCGCAGGTGATCATAGGGCTCGCAGGGCATCAATGCCTCCGTCCGTGTTGTGAGGTCACAGCAATGGATGCGGGGCAGTCTACCTAGATGTTGCCTTGGAAACAAGATACCAGCAGAGCTCCTGGGAAGCGATGTCGGCGGAGAAACGGGGGACACCCATCGTCGTGGGTGTCCCCCGCTGGAAGGGAGGCCGTCCCGCGGGCTGTACCAACGCCGCGGGCTGCGTGAACGGCGCGGGCTACGCGAACGCCGCGGGCGATGCCGGGAATCGCGGCTAGAAGGTGAACCAGGTCGAGCCGGTGATTCGCTGGCCGGTCCACTCCACCGTGTCGCCGTTGGCGTCTTCACCCTGCTCGGTCATGAACTGCAGAACCTCGAATCCCATGCCCATGTTCTTGTTTGGCTGGAACTTGACGTTTCCAAAGATGACCGTGTTCTTCGTGTAGGGGATGGCCATTCCGGTGGCGTCGTCCTCATCGGGATCGTCCATGCCGCCGCCGACGCTGATACTCACCTTGGGCGTGGCCTGGAAGCTCAGGCTGGCGAAGCCACCCATGGTCGCGATCTCGCGCCCTTCGTCAGCGGCGTCGTCGGGGTGTGCGGGGTTGTATTCGAAGCCGTAGTGGACGAACTCCTCACCGATGGCGGCGCCCGTGTAGACCTCGCCGACGAGCTGGACCTTGTCGCTGAACGGCAGCACGAACTCCAGCGCTGCCAGGAAGGGAGCGTAGTCGATGCTATCGACCTCGACCGACCGGAAGCCTCCGCCGACGGCCACCAGGCCCTTGCCGTTCAAGAAGCCACCGTAGGCCACGCGTCCCAGCAGCCAGGGTAGTCTCTCCTGCGTGTCGATCTCGTTACGCACACGGTGTTTCATGACTGATCCGAGCAGTTCCACGCCGTTGTCCAGCTTGTAGCGCGCGGTAATCTGGGGCACCCGCCACCACAGATTGCCGGCCCAGGAGAGGATGCCGAAGTCGAGCGTGGCGGGATTCTGCTGGGCGACGGGGATCCAGTCCTGGCCGGCCCGCAGGCTGAAGCTTTTCTTCTCCATGAAGACGTACCCCAACCGCATGCGCGGCAGGAGATTGTTGGCATTGTTGGCCCCGTAGAAGTCGATCTCCATGACGGCTCCACAGGTGCGGTCGCCGTCGGCGACATGTCCCTTGAATCCGAACCGCGTGTCCTGCGGGTTGAAGTTCAGCTTGCCGTCGAAGTCATCCGGGTCGCTGCTGATGAAGGAGGAGAAGTCCGTATTTGGGCGAAGGTTGGCGGTGTCGTACTGGAAATCGAACTTCGCCCGGCCCCACAGACTGAGGTCCACCTTGCTGGTGACGTCTGCCGCCTGCGCCTGTGCGCACCACGTTCCACCGACCATCGCAACCAGAGCCGCGAATATGACGGTATGGGTCATTCGTCTTCCTTGCATTGCCTTGGCCCTCCTTGGGTCCTTGCCAGTATTGCATTCGGCCACGCCTACGGGGGTGACCATGGACAGTCGTCCCCCACAAGCCGGTCGAAGAGTGCCACCGTCCCCATCGACCGCCTGCGTTCGGGGAAGGACTAGCACAGGCAGGGGAATTCCGCCAGCGAAACATCGGGGCCGCGGCCCGGGGAGCCCGCTAGGACTCCCCTTGGGCGGCCTGAAGAATGTGCTGGAGCGTGACATTCTCCGGCTGGGCGCCGACCATGTCGATCGTTTCATTGATCACGGTCTTGGGCACACCCTGGATGTTGTACTTCTGAATGAGGTCC
Source organism: uncultured bacterium (assembly GCA_964417675.1). Lineage (GTDB taxonomy): Bacteria > Eisenbacteria > RBG-16-71-46 > CAIMUX01 > WJJG01 > CAYQJL01. The sequence goes on from CAYQJL010000237.1 coordinate 7,764, forward strand.
TGGAACTCGCCGGCCTCGATCAGGTCGGCCGTGATCTGATCGGAGGCCATGGCGAACATCTGTGCCAGGCGAACGGCCTGGGGGCAATGGGGACAGCTGGGGGTGAAGAAGACCTGCAGGTGGACCGGCTGGGCGATCTGCTCCAGGGCCTTGAGCGTATCGGTCGACAGGGAGCTGGGCCGATCGGTGCCGGCATCCAGGATCGTCTCGATCAGGACGCCAAACTCCCCGCCGGCCGGAACGCCGAAGAAGCGAATGCCCTTCTTGTCTCCACTCTCGATCAGAATCGCGGGGGTCCGTTCGATGCCGGCCTCCGCCGCGGCGGCCTCGTTCTCATTCAGATCGATCAGGTCGAAGCGCACCCGCTCGGAGAGCGCTCCCACTTCCTCCATGAGTCCGGCGGTGGCCTTCTCGAAGTCGGTCGCATCCAGGCGGACGAACACGCGCAGATGCACATCCCGGCTCAAGAGGCCGAATAGATCACGAATCGTCTCTGCGTCGCTCTCGCGAATCATGCCCATGAAATGCCTCTCCCTTCTGGCCCGCGCGGGCCGCGATTGACTGATCTGCGGCGCTCATCTCCGGCACTCAAGGTCTTGGCATAGACCGCCGCCTCACTCAACTCCTTTCCCGTGGGAGTGACGGAGAAGATGCCCTTTCGTTGACGGCCGGCGCGGTCCAGGTCTGGTTATTCAGCGGGGAATTGCTTGCGGTGGAAGGAATTCGCTCCTACGATCCGAACCCGACGGCCGGATCCTGATTCCGGCGGAGGCCATGCACTTGACCGAAAGGGGAGCCCCATGAAAGCCCGCGCGCGGCACATTCTGGTAGCCAGCGAGGAGGAATGCAACGACCTGAAACGGCAGATCGAGGACGGCGGAGACTTCGCCGGTCTGGCCCGGGCGCACTCGAAGTGTCCTTCCGGTCAGTCGGGGGGAGATCTGGGCGAATTCGGACAGGGCGACATGGTGCCGGAGTTCGACAAGGTCGTCTTCAGCGCCGAGGTGGGCAAGGTGCAGGGTCCCGTCCAGACGCAATTCGGGTACCATCTGCTCGAGGTGACCCAGCGCGATGGCTAATCCACGCAATCACCGGTGAGAGGCTCCCGCGCGGGAGCCGCGATAGCATGCCGCACCAGAAGCGCCTTGATCATCCCCGCCTGAGCAGCGACGCAGATGTGTGCCGCGCTCACAGCGCAGACACATCGGGTCTGGTCGCCCTTCCGGCGGCTGTTGTGCGTCCGGAGACCACGGCGGAGGTTGCCGACATTCTGCGCCAATGCGCCGAGCACCACCTTGGCGTGACCGCACAGGGACTGCGCTCCAGCACGACCGGGGCCTCGGTTCCGTATGGATGTGCCGCGCATGGCGCCATCCCCCGCGAGGGGGTGGTGCTGTCGCTGGAGCGGATGAATCGGATCCTGGAGATCGATCCGGTCTGCCGGCGTGCGATGGTCCAACCGGGCGTGGTGACGGCGGATCTGAAGTCCGCCGTCGAGGCCGCCGGGCTGTTCTATCCGCCGGATCCCACCAGTGAGGAAGAGTCCACCCTGGGCGGCAATGTCGCCTGCAACGCGAGCGGATCGCGCAGCTACCGGTATGGTGTGACCCGCCGGTACGTGCGGTCACTCGAGATCGTCCTGTCCACGGGAGAGATCATCGCGGCCGATCGCATCGATGCCGACAAGAACGCCGCGGGCTATGCCGGGTTTCAGAATCCGATCGATCTGTGGATCGGCAGCGAGGGCACCCTCGGCGTCGTCACCCGCATTGAACTGGACCTGCTGCCGCGGCCGGCCGGGTTTTTCGGGGCCCTGGCCTTCTTCCCCACCTGGCGGGAGGCGATCTCCTTCGTGCAGTCCGCGGACCAGGCCAGCCGGGCGGGGCGGCTCCGCGCGCGATGCTTCGAGTTCTTTGGAAGCCGTGCGCTGGGGATTCTGCAGGGTCAGGAGACGCCGTTGGGGGTTCCTGATGACGCCGGGGCGGCGATCTACTTCGAGGAGGAGCTGCCCGGCGATCATCTCGACCGCTGGGCGGCGCTCATCGAGGGCCACGGGGGCCGGGTCGAGAGCACCATTTTCGCCGAGACGGCCGCCCAGCAGAGGGAGCTGCGCAGGCTGCGGCATACGATTCCCGCGACAATGAACGAACGCGGCCAGACGCTCATCGAGCGCGGCGGACGGAGGGTGTCGACCGATTTCGCCGTGCCGCTCGCTAAGCTGCCGCAGTTGATGGAAACCTGTTTCGGACTGATGGATGAGAGATTCGGCGGATTCACGGTGGCCTATGGCCACGTCGGCAACGGTCATCCCCATTTCAACCTTCTGGCCGAGGATCCTGAAAGCCTCGCACGGGCCCATGACACCGTGCGGGAGATGGTTCGCGCTGCGCTGGCCCTGGGGGGCGTGCTCTCGGCCGAGCACGGGATCGGGAAGGTCAAGGTACCGTATTTCCATGAGCTGTATCCGCACTGGATTCGGACCGGAATGCAGGCCGTCAAGCGCTGCCTGGATCCGGCCGGCATCCTGGCGCCCGGGAATCTATTCTCTTGAAGCCGCGTAACTTGGCTGCCGCCGTGCGCGTAGATCTGAGCGTATGTTCATTCGCAACCCCGGAGGGGAGGGTGGAGAGATGAAGGCGTTTCTGAAGTCATTCTTGGGGTCGTTGCTTGCCATTCTGGTCGTGGTCTTGGTGGTGGCCGGTGTCGTGGCGTCGAAGGTCAAGGAGAAGCCCAAGGTCGAGGACGGCTCCTATCTGGTGGTCGATCTGTATGGCGACCTGCTCGAGTACGATCCACCGTCCGGCATGCTGGGCATGGTTTCCGGGAAGGCGGCCACCCTGACCCAACTGCTTGAGAACTTCGAGAAGGCGGCGGTCGATGACCGCGTCACGGGGGTCATTCTCAAGCTGTCCAGTTCGAACAGCGCCGGTATGGGCAAGATCCAGGAGCTGCGGGCCGGTGTGGCCAAGGTCCAGGCCGCGGGGAAGAAGGTCTATGGGTTTGCCGATACCATGAGTCCCCGGACATACCAGCTTGCGGTGGCGTGCGATTCCCTGTTCATGCCGCCCTCGGCCTACATCAACTTCGCGGGAATGCAGTTTCGGAGCATGTTCGTGAAGAACACGCTCGCCAAGTTGGGCATTCACCCGAATGTCCACCAGATCAAGGATTACAAGGCCGCGGCCGAGATGGTGACGCGCACGGATATGAGCGCGGCGGCCCGTGAGAACCGCGAGTGGCTGGCCGACGAGATCTGGGCCCAGGCCATGACCACCATCCGCGAAGATCGCGGGCTCAGCGAGGAGCAGGTGATCGCCATCATGGAGATGGCCACGATCACCGCCGAGCAGGCTCTGGAGCACGGTCTCGTGGACGCCTTGCTCTACTGGGACGAGTTCGAGGCGCGCCTGCGCGGAGACGAGGAGAAACTGCGCACCGTTTGCGAATGCGACTACAGCAAGCTCGGCCGCAACGATGTCGGCCTCAAGGGAAAGAAGAAGATCGCGGTGGTGCATGCCCAGGGAATGATCGGTGGGCGGCACAACGGGACCCATCCCATGTTTGGAATCACCATGGGGCACGAGACGATCAACGCGGCGATCCGCGAAGCGCGTGAAGACAAGGACGTGGCCGCGATCGTCTTTCGCGTGGACAGCGGCGGCGGCGAATCCCTGGCCAGCGACCTGATGAGCCGCGAGGTATGGATTACGCGCGACGAGAAGCCGATCGTCTCCTCGATGGTGGACATCGCGGGCTCGGGCGGATATTACATCGCCTACACGGCCACGAAGATCATGGCCAATCCCCTGACCGCGACCGGCTCGATCGGATCGATCAGCATGAAGTTCAACATGGCCGGGCTCTATGAAAAGCTCGGCCTATCGTACGATCAGGTCACCCGCGGCCCGATGGCGCGATTCTGGGATGACACCCGGGACTTCACGGAAGAGGAGTGGAAGCGCTTCTCGGAGAACCACTGGGATGGCTTCAATATGTGGCTGCGGGACGTGGCGGACAAGCGTGGCATGGAGTTCGAGGATGCCGAGCGGTTGGCCCACGGGCGCGTCTGGACCGGATCCCAGGCCAAGGAGAACGGTCTCATCGATGAGCTCGGATCCTACTATGACGCCGTCGCTCTGGCCAAGGAGCTGGCCGGCATCGAGGCCGATGAAGAGGTCACCATCGAGCACTACCCGAAAGGCAAGGGACTCGTCGAGTCTCTCATGGGTGGCGGCATCGCCGCGGCCACCGACTGGGTCGTCTATGATTTCATCCGCGGCAAGGCCCAGGAGACCTACAACCTGATGACCGGCGGCGGACAGGCCCTGTTGCGCGAGGAGTTGCTCTTCGACTGAACCGGAGAGACCGGGCCATGGCGGGCTCTACCGCTGTGATCCATCCGGCAGGGAGCTCCTCATGAAGGAGGCCTTGGCCCAGGCCATGACCTCGGGCCCGCGCAGGAGTTCGGACTTCAGGCGATAGAGCGGCGGCGACTCCGACGCCAGCCACGCGCGGATATCGAGCGTCGCGTTGCAGGGAACCGGCTTGCGGAAGCGCACGCGCAGGTCGCCGGTAACCGCCTGAATTCCCCGGCTGAAGAGACAATGTGTCATGGCGGCATCGAGCAGTGCGCCCACGATGCCGCCATGCAGGATCCCGTCGTAGCCCTGCAGGCGCGCGTTGCCCCGGAATCGGGCGCACACCCGGCCATCCTCGCACAGATGGAAATCCAATCTCAGGGAATCCGGGTTTCGCCGGCCGCACATCAGGCAGTGCGAGTGGCCGTACTGATGCATCCCCAACGGTCCGTGGGCATCCGGGGTCTCCCAGGTGTCGATCGGTTCGCCCTCGGCATACTCCGGGCATTCCGTTTCTATATGTTTCATGTGTGATCTCCTCCGACTAGGTCCGTGCGCGGGAGGTCAACCCGACCTTGTCGATCGCGCGGCTGAGCTTTTGGATGTGATCCTCCAATGCGCCCGTGTACCCGACCGCGATGCGAAGCAGGCCGGGAGACAAGCCCATGGCACGCTGCTCATCCAAGGGGATCTCCGACGAGGTCGAAGACCCCGAACAGGACATCAATGTGTCGAAGTACCCCAGGGAGACGGCAATCAGGCCGAACTGCTCCACATTCTGCAGTTCGTCCATGAGTGCATCAGCCGCCTCGCGTGTCCCGCAGTCCAGGGTGAGCATCCCCCCGTGGCCGAAGCCCTCGTTGAGCATCTCGGAGAAACGCTGGTGCTCGGGATGGGAAGACAACCCGGGATAACGTACGGGCAGCCCCAGGGCGTCGAGGTGGGCGGCCATGGCGCCGGCGCGGCGGGAATGCTCGCGCATGCGAATCGCCAGATGCGGAAGCCGTTGGATCAGATCAAAGGCCACCCGCGGATCCAGGGTGGGTCCCAGAAGCATCACCCGCCCGGTGTGCAGGTCCATCAGGCGATGGACGAAATCCTTGCTGGCGCAAATCGCGCCGGCGATCACATCGCTGGCTCCATTGATGAACTTCGTCATGGAGTATACGACCACGTCGGCGCCGAGCGCGGCGGGCGAGAAGAGCAATGGCGTGAAGGTGTTGTCGACGACCAGCGTCGCGCCATGATCATGGGCCAGGGCGGCCAGTGCCGGAATGTCGGCGACCTCGAGCGTGGGATTGCCCATGAGTTCGGTGTAGAGCACCTTGGTGTTCGGGCGCACGGCCGCAGCGAAGGCGGCCGTGTCGGCCGGATCCACGAACGTCGTTTCGATTCCCATGTCGGGGATCAGATCCGCCATCAAGGCGTGGCTGCCGCCATAGATGGTATGGCTGGCGACGATGTGGTCTCCCGCCTTGCAGAGTTGCAGAAGGGTCGCCGCGATGGCCGCCATGCCGCTGGCGGTGCAGGCGGCGTATTCGGTGCCCTCCATGGCCGCGAGATAGCGGGCCAGCACATCGACCGTCGGATTGAAATGCCGGCTGTAGAGATAGCAGCCCCCCGCCTCCGGTCCTTGGCGGCCCTGGAAGATCTCCGGCATTGTCTTGGAGTGAAGCACGGTGAAGGTCGAGGAGCGGCAGATCGAGGGGGCCACTCCTCCATGCTCGCCGAACTCCCGCCGAACCGCTGCCAGTGACCGCTCCGGATCGTGCTTGTGGCGCATGCCCTTGCCCTCCTCCTCGAGAAACGTATCCGCCCAGCGTTGACCAGCGAACGGGTGCAACTTTTTTGCCATAATAGCACGTCCATGACACGGGAGCCAGGCCGGATCCGATGAACAAATTCCATTCTTGGTGGTGATTACACTACCGTTGCTCCCCGCCGGGGGAGCGAGTCCGGCCGGTTTACACCGAGTGGCCCGCCACCCCCAGCAACCGCTCGGTCAGATTCGTCAGATGGCGGCGCAAATGGCCGGTGGCGTCGTCGCCGCGTCGCTCGGCGAGGGCCGCGATGAGGTCGTCATGCTCCAGGACCGAAAGGCGGCGGTTCCCCTTGGCATTGCCGAAGTAGTACGAATAGAGGCGCCGGATCCTCGGCTCCAACTTCTGCAGGATCTGGATGAGCTCCCGATTGGCGCACCGGTCGATGTAGACCGCGTGCAGGGCCTTGTCGGCCTCCATGGCCGCGAGCGTGTCCTCCTTGGCCAGGGCCCT
>CAYQJL010000238.1:0-7567 GCA_964417675.1 uncultured bacterium
TCCGTGGCGCCGTTGCAGGCGGCGATCTCCCAGTCGAAGATGCCCGTGTTGGGCGCCGCCGAGGCGATCGTTCGGCATGGTTCTCCAAGGTTGTACAGCTCGATCCGCACACTGTCCGAGCAACAGCTCGCCGTGTGCCACAGGATGGCGTGGGTCTCCTCTTCGCAGAGCAATTCGCCGCCGTTGGGCCATTCGAGAAGGAGCGAGCAGCCTGGGTTGATCGAGAAGGGTTCGCTGCTGACGCCCTCGTCCCCGGTCACCCGGTCGGTCACCCGGATGGCATAGTCGCCGGTGGCGTCCCCGCAGGCGGCCGCAGTCCAGGAGTAGGTGCCCGAATTCGGCGCGGCCGCCGTGATCGTGTTGCACAGGCTTCCGTCGAGCAGCAGATCGATCCGGACCGAATCGGAGCAGCAACCCGTGCTCGTCCAGGCCAGGGTGACCGGTTCCCCTTCGCAGAGCTGTTCTGCGCCGGACGGATAGGTCACGGCCAGGTCGCAGCCCAGGAACTCGCATCCCTCTGGAGTGGTGACCGCACTCTCATCGAGCGTGTGTTCGCCCGTCGCGGTGACGAAGGAGACGTGCGCCCGATCGACACACAGGCCGCTGGCCGGGCCGGCTCCATCGGCGGCCAGGTAGAAGAGCAGGCCGCTTCCGGCAGCCACCGTCGCGCTCGGGGCCTGGGAGCGAAAGCGCGCTTCATACACGTCACAGCCGTTGCCCGGGAGGGACAGGGCAGTGATCTCCCACGTGAAACCCAGCGTGTCTCCCGACGCGAACAGCCGGCTGCCCGGATCGGCGTAGATGCCGGGAGAGGTCGCGCCGGCCAGAGAGAATCTCAGGCTCAGGCCGGTCAGATCGTGGATCGTCTCGACCGCCACTGGAAACAGCATGAAGCTGCCGCCCGTGCCGTAGCGATGGGGTGCGATCAGACCGGCCTCCAACCCCGGGTATACGACCAGGCGTTCTTCGCTGGCCGTGCGGGGGCCGAGGATCGCATAGACGTTGCGCTCCCTGTCCCGCGGGGAGAGCTCGAAGGTGCTCTCGCCGCGCAGACTGCCCTGATTCACGAAGAGCCGCCACCAGGCCGAGGCCTCGGGAATGTCGACCTCGAGGATCAGCGCCTCGCCGGGGGCGGCGCGGCCGCGGGCCGCCGGCGTCCAGGCGGTGCTGTCCGGATCAGGGCGCACCGAGTAGGGTGTGCCCGCGCCGGGGCCGAGCCGATAGAGCCAGGCCCACAGGCTGTCCTGGCGCGCGGCCGCCTGCTGGTCGTCCCAGCTTCCCTCGGGGGGCATGACCAGGGTGAGGCCGAACCCTCCGCCGCCGGACGGGAAGGATGCGCCCTCCTCGTGCGAGCAGCCCCCCAAGCCCAGCAGGAGTCCGCCGGCGAACAGGAGCAGAAGGAGTGGAACCAGGACTCTCCCGGCCCGGATCGGTCCGCCGGGATGGTCGTGACGCATGGGACGTCGTGGGGCCCTTCGATGGTCGTGACGCATGAGACTTCGTGGATCCCCCTGATGGCCGTGACGCAAGGGCTTCCGTTGGTCCCTCTGATGGTCGTGACGCATGAGACTTCGTGGGTCCCATTGATGGTCGTGACGCATGAGACTTCGTGGGTCCCTCTGATTGCGGCGGTTCATGCGAACCTCACTCTGCCGTGCAACGACGCGTGCTGTCATCGGCCGGCCTGCAAGCGGTAGGTTCCCTGTAGCCTGGCCTGCAGGCCCGTCAAGCTGCGCTTCTCCCACCCGCCGGTCTCATCCGCCCGGTCCCAGGGGGTCTTGCCGAAACTGAACTGCAGCGCGCCTTCCAGAACGAGGCGCTCATGGACATCGCGCTCGGACTCGATGCCGAGGGTCGTCATCCGGCTGTTGACGCCCTCGGATGAATCCATGCGGTAGGCCGTCTGGACCAACGTGAAACGAGCCCGCGTGCCCAGGAGTGGACGTGCGTAGAACAGGCCCACCTCCGAAACCCACCGCGTGGCGATCCCCAAGACCTCCTCGGCCACAATCCGGGCTTCGTCCGATCTGCTGTCGTCGCGCGCCAACAGGTAGAGGAGCAGACCTCCCCGGGTGTTGTCACCCAGCCGGCGATCGTAGGATAGATCCAAGGTCAGCTGAGCCCCCTCGGAGATGTCGGCGCGGGATGCCTGCTGCTCGATGGACGTCCGGCTGGCGAACTGGGTGGTCAGATTCGAGCGAAAGGTCCACTCGGGATCCTGGTCATGTTCACGGGCCAGGAGCTGGAGCGAGAGATGCAGGCGCTCACCGGGATCGGCGCTGACGGTCGCGCCTCCGGTGGTGGTGTACAGGTCGTAGGCGCCCTTCCAGTATCCGGCCGCCGCCAGGCCCAGGGCCGTGTTGCGGCCGACGGGGTACCCATAGGAGAATCCCGCGAACAGATCCAAGCCCTCGCCGGGGCGCTTCAGGCGCAGATCCAGAACGCGGCTGGCCATCACGCGGGCGGCCACGCGCGATTCCGCCTCGCTCAGGCCGGTCTGGCCGGTGGGGAGGTCGCATCCACCGGTGAAGCGCCAGGCGCTGCGGGACGGCTTGTACTGCAGGCGTATCTGCGCATCCCCCAAGCCGTCGAGCGCGGTGTCGGATTCGCCGTCCCGGGTCCAATGCATCGGAAGGTAGACCCGGGCGCTCACCCCTTCGATCAGCGCGGGCCAGTCGAGGAGGGCCTCGGCGGCTGTCTGTCCAAAGTGGGTCCCGCCGCCTTCGGTATCCAGGCTCCAGCTGTAGTGAGCCAGTGAAAGCCCGAATGTGGGGGACTCCTCGGCCAGGATCTCGTCGCTGTGAAATCCGGTCAGGATGAAGACGGCGGCGCAGAGTCCCGCTGCCGCCCGCAAGAAGGTGCAACCGCATCGCACGGCCCGGGGCACCGCCCGCGGCACGGCCTGCGACATGGACCGGGGCTCGGCCTGCAGCACGGGCTGGGGCTGCTCCCGATGCAGGGACGCCCGCCCGCTGCGGGGCCCCCTCGGACACACCAACACGCGGTCGGGCCGGGGCGTTCTCCCGCGCGTGCGGGGTGAGGTGCATGCTTCTTGAAAGGCCGTCATCGTTTCTTTGCCTCCCTGCGTGACCGCTAGGGTGTCGGAGCCGGGGATGATTGCGGTCTGACGATGATCCGCACCCGCCCCGGTTGGGCACCCGGTGTGGGAGCCGGTTCCTCGGCGCGTTGTCCCGGCATTTCATCGACCGCCTGGCCGGCCTGCGCGGCGGCCTCCTCGGCCAGGTCGCCGGCGTCGGCCGGGAGCGGCGATTCGCCGGGCGGGGGCGCCGCTTCGGGTCCGCCGCCCCCGGTGCGGGCTGCTCCCTCGCGGGCATCCTCGAAGCCGGAATCGATTCGCTCGGCTTCCTGAAAGTGTTGGTGGGCGCGGCCGTACTGGTAGCGTTCTTCCCAGTAGAGCCCCTCGGCATAGGCCAGGAACGCATCGAAATCACCGGTGCGCGGGCGGACCAGGCGGGCGCGTAGCTCCTCGTCGAGGGGCAGCCGAAGGTTCTCTTCGGCGATTCGCACGACCTGTTCACCGAGGTCGGCGAGCAGATAGCGCGTGGGAGACGTGAACTCCACCGGCGCGCGCGTGCCGCGATAGGTTTCCTCCGCGGTGGCGATCAGCAGGTCTTCGATCCCATACTGCACGCGGGCCGCGTTCTCCGGGTCGCTGGCCTCTCCGGCCCGCCCCCCCACGGCAAGGCTGGCGCCGATCGTGCGGGCCACCAGACGGGTCGCGCTCTGAAACGCCTCGCTCTGGCTCTGGCGGATCTCCTGCTCCAACAGGCGGCGGCGGGTGTTGTCCACGACCACCAGGGTGTCGATCAAGGCGAAGCTGTTGGTCAGGTAATGGGTCACGCCGAGCGCCAGGAGCGAATCCTGCCGGCTGTCGCCGAGGGCCGTGAACGGATGCACGATCAGGGCCAGCGGTTCGAGCGCGAGCCCCTGTTCGGCGCGCGCGCGGGCCAGGTCGCCGCGCAGCCGCTCGCGCAGAATCTGCTGCAGGGCCAGACCCTGCCGGGCTGCCATGATCTCGGGCAAACCGGACGGGGCGTCGGCGAGTTGCTCCCGCAGCCCGTAGATCGAATCGGCCCGAGCCCACTCCCCCCGGCGTTCGGCGATAACCGCCTTCACATACCAGGCGAGGGCATCCCGTGGCGAGGATTCCAGCACGCCGGCGGCCACCGAATCAGCGGCGGCCGGTTCCCCTGCGTAGAGCAGCGACAGCGCCAGACGCGCTCGAATCTCGCGATCCCCCGGATCGGCCGCCGCGCGGGCCCGCAGTTCGGGCAGCGCTTGCCTCCACAGCTGTGCATCGCCCCACCGCGGTCCGTGAGCGCTGCAGCCGCCCCACACGGCGACCAGCAGAATCAGGAGCAGTTGCCGTAGCCGCACCATGGGGACTGTCTCCTTTGCCATGAGCTCGTGCTCGCGGTGTTGCCTGAGCGCGGTGACGCCTGGGTCGCAGGCCGGCTTCCCCGGCTCGCCGCGCTATTCCTGCGTGTCGCGGACGCGGGAGCTCAGAAGCTCCAACGCGGCGACTCGCTCCTTGGGGGCCGAGTAGGTCGGCATGACCCGGGCCGCCGACCGCCAGTGTTCGAGGGCGGATTCGTGCCGGCCCGCCTGCTCGGCCACGGTGGCCGAGGCGACCGCGGCGACGTAGTGCAGGTAGCTGTCTCCCTTGCCGGCGATGGACATCTTCTGCTTGAACAGGTCGCGTGCCCGCCCGGCGCCGGATGCATCGAGATCGTCCGACAGAGCCGCGACCATCTGCGGCACGAACTCCTCGAACAGAACCTGTTGTTGAAGCTCGAGCAGCTGTCGGCCGCTGCGCACCCGCCGGTGACCGGCGCCGGCCAGAAGCGTCGCGCCGGTTTCGGTCTGGACCCAACGGATCTCGAAATGGACCTCATCGCCGGGAAGCACCTGCAGCTCTCCATAGACGAAGGAAGAGGCCGAGAGCAGCTGGCCGAGTCGCAGTCGATTCTCCTTCGAAACCAAATCCTGCTGGGAGGCCAGATTCAGCTCGGCCTTGATCGCCTGCATATGCTCCCGCGAGAGAAGCGTGAGACCGGAAACGGCCTGCAGCGCATCGGTGATGAGAAAGGGCAGCGCCTGGGCGAACCCCTGCCAGTTGAACTCCTGGCTACCCCCCAAATCGATCAGATAGAAGGGAGCGACGGCCACCCGGGTCGGATCGGCCACCGCTTCGTGTGTGTGGAACCACTCCTGCCGCACGTCCCGAAAGAGTTCATGCACCGGTTCGGGAAAGCGAAATCCGGGCACGAAATCCGCCCGGGCATCGAGTGCCAGCATGGCCTTCATGGCCGCGGCGGCCTTCCCGCGCGCGGTGTTGTCCCCCTTCTCCAGGTACTCGATCAAATAGGCGGTGGCCTCGGCCTGCAGCAGGGTCAGCTTGCGACCGGCCGAGATCTCCGCCGAATCCAATTCCGCCGCCGCCAGGGCGTGCACGCGGGCGAAGTCACGGGCATACAGCGCAACGAACGGATCCTTCGCGCCGGGGCCGGTGTCCTCGGCGGCGGTTTCTCCGGCGCGGGCAAGGGAAATCAACGGCTGGCCGGATAGAGTGCTCCGCGGCGGCCCCACCACGTCCACCACGCCGATTGCGCCCATGAGGAGCATCGAGCCCAGGATCATTCGGACAAAGGGCCTACCCATTGTCATCCCTCTTCTTCCCTGGCGGCGCTAATGGGATTTCAGTGCCCAGACCTTGGCCCGCGCCAGCTTGTGCTGCGGATCGATCTTCAGGATCTCTTCGTAGGTCCGGTGGGCCTTGTCGAGCCTGCCCGCGTCCTCGTGCTGCAAGGCTTCCCCTTGCAGAAACCAGGTATCGAGGTAGCGCTTGTTGTCGCGCGCCGTCTTCTTCAGCTTGTCGAAGTACACGGGGTCCGGGCGGATGGGTCCGACATTCTGGACCTCGGCCCGGAACTCATTGAGTCCGTCCACGATGAGTGACAGCACCCCGCTTTGCAGATCGAGCAGATCAACCGGCTCGCCGGAGAACGGTCCTGTGTACTGGCGCGCAAACACCCGGGACGTGGCGGCATGGATGATTTGAAGATCGATGCGACAGGTCTTCTTGTCCATGATCAGCATCTGGCCGGTGATGAAGGCGTGCGCGTTGAGCAGTTCGCCAAGGCGAATGGAGTTCTCCTTGTTGACCAGCTCCCGATTCGAGCTCAGTTCGAGTTCTGCCAAGACATCCTGCATGTTGGTTCGATCGACCACCGTCAGATTGGTGCTTTCGACCAGGTCGGTGCCGATGATCATGTGCAGGGCGCTTCCCAGGGCGGAGATGTCATAGTCGTACTGCGATTGCGACTGCAGGCTGAACACGTTGAAATCCAGAACGGCGATGGTCCCGATGTCCATCGTGCCCGCAGCAAGGAACGAATCCCGCACGGCCCTGTACAGGCGGTTCATGTTCGGTGGGAACATGCGCCCGTCATAGGGCGCGTGGGGGTTGCGGCTCAGCAGCTCGGTGAGCGCGGTGATCGCCCGGCTGCGCTCTCCCATCCGCAGATACGTGCAACTGCGTGTCTGCAGGGCCTTGGCCTGGCACTCCGGCGTGGCGACCGGACTCGAGAAAGCCTCCTGCACCATCTGCAGTGCTTCGCGGTACTGATCGCTGACCAGGTACTCGAAGGCCTGTTCGACGATGATGTCGCACCCCTCGGATGCCTCGTCCGGATCCTGAGCGCGGGCCGCGGGGGTCAAGCAGCCGGCCAGGCCGCCGGCGGCCACGGCCACGATCACGGCCACGGCCACGGCCAAAATCCAGGTCATGCATAGGAGACGGGACCACCTCGTGGACTGGGGAAGGGAGATCATGGGACCCTCCGCGGATGACAGGCCTGCAGAATTCAGATTCCAACCAACACGACAACTTTCTTAAGGAAAGATCCTGGAGCGCGGGAGTGCTGTCAAGAGAGGGAATCGCCGCCGGCGACCGCCGCTCTATTCGATGCGGGTGGCCTGGGCCTCGCGGAATCCCTGCCAGCTTCCCCGGGAGGGTTGAATCTGGAGGGCGCCGCCCGGCGAGAAGGCGGGCAGTGCGAAGTAGAGCTCGGTGGCATCCGCGGGAATGTCGATGCGGTACCACTTCGGTTGGCCGGCGGCATCGTCCCAGGGGTTCCAGCTGCGGGCGGTTTGCCCCTCCTCGGGACATTCCATCGCGAGCTTGTAGCTTCTCCCGGTTCGTAGGAGCAGATCGTAGTATGCCTTCCAAGCGGTGTTGTCCGAAGAAGATGCGACCGAGACGCTCAAGCGATCCACATGCAGAGTCGGCCAGCTGTCGCCCTTGTCGCCACAGGTCTGCGGGAATCCCTGGTTCGCGATCCGGATCCGGGCATAGCCGGGGGGGGTGGCCTCGCCCGAGGGGGGCGTCGCGGTGGGAGACGCGGCCGTGGGGGACGGGGCACCGGCCGGGCCGCTTCCCACGCCGGCTCCGGCCATACGCGCCAGGGGCGCCTCGAGATGGACGCGGCCGGCCGGCTCGGGCAACGGGACCTGTTGCCGCACCGTCTCGTAGCCTTCCAGGCGA
>CAYQJL010000239.1:0-6903 GCA_964417675.1 uncultured bacterium
CCGCGGGGGGCGCCGCGGGGGGCGCCGCGGACGGACCACCCGGGCGGTTTCATGGCGTGGGCTGGAGAACCCGACGCATGAACTGATCCCCCACCATGAGTCCCAGTGATCCCTGTTCGGCCTGGATCTCATCATAGGCAGTGGTGCTGTCGGGCTCGGCGCCGCGCGTCCAGATGGCCACCGGTACTGGGTCGCGGCCATGCTGGCCGGTCTCGACCGGTGTCGGATGGTCCGGGAGGATCGCCAGCGTCCACTGCGGGCTGCGCCCGTCCAGGCCCGCGAGGATGGGACGCACCAGCCGATCATCCAGATACTCGATACAACGGATCTTCAGCTCCAGATCGCGCGCGTGGGCGGCCTCATCCGAGGCCTCGACATGGACGTAGACCAGATCATGATCGCGCAAGGCCTCGAGACAGGCCTCGGCCTTGCCCTCGTAGTTCGTGTCATGCAGCCCGGTGGCGCCAGGCACCCGGATGACATCCATCCCGGCATAGACACCAAGGCCCATGATCAGATCGACCGCGGAGATCACGGCGCTGCGGACGCCATAGAGCTCCCGCAGGGTCTTCATCTTCGGCCGGCGCCCGGGTGACCAGGTCCAGAGACAGGTTGCCTCATCGAGGCCCTGCCGGCGGCGCGCCACGTTGACCGGATGGTCCCTGAGCAGTTCGATGGAACGGCGATACAGCTCGGTGAGACGGTCCGCTGTGGCCGCCGCCGCCTGAGGATCGGACGCCTCGATCCTCGGCCGGGGTAGAAGCGCCTCGGCCGGATCGTCAAGATGGTCGTGGGGCGGCGCGCACTCCACCTCCGCGCTCGCCCAGCCTCCGCGCAGCAGCAGCAGGTGACGGTAGCTGATACCCGGGAAGAAGGCCACCGGACGGCTGCCCTGGTTTCCTCCCAGCTCGCGATCAAGAGCCTGGATCAGGGGCGCCGCCTCGTCGGTGGAGATGTGGCCGGCCGAATGGTTCTTGATGCGCCGGTCATCCGCACGCGCCCCCTCGTGCAGGCAGATCAGATTGCACCGCAAGGCGACATCATCGGGCCGGATCTCGACGTTCATACTGGCCGCCTCGAGAACCGCGCGCCCCTGGGAAACCCGGACGGCGTCATACCCGAGCACCGCCAGATTGGCCACCGCCGAATCGGCCGGCCCGGTCTCGCCCACCGTGCGCAGGCGTCCCATTCGCCCCTCGCGGGCCACGCGGTCGATGGCCGGTTTGCGCGCCACCATCAGCGGCGTCTTGCCACCCAGGCGCTCAATGGGCCGATCGGACATCCCATCGCCGATCACGATCACCGATTTCATGACGTCTCCTTGCGGCAGGCCCGGTTTGCACGGCTTCGCTGAACGTGGCCCCGTCCCAGGGCCGATGGCCAACCCTGACGCGCTCATCCGCCGGTAGCTGCAGAAGCCGCCTCGGCCGCCTTCATCCGTGGTAGGTGCGGATCAGATACTCCTTGAAGGCGGCGTACTCCGTCTCCAACTCAAGGTACTTCTCCGGCGTCTCGTCGAGACCTCGCAAGCTGGGCGGGAGCTCTGGATCCACCTGGAGCAGATCGCGAATCTCCTCCGGGAACTTGGCCGGGTGAGCAGTCTCGAGAGAGATTGCGGTGTGGCCGGCCGCCTCGGGCTCGGCCGCCAGAAAGCGCTGCAGGCCCGCCCACCCCACGGCTCCATGAGGCTCGAGCATCAATCCGTGCTGTCTGTAGGCCGCGACGATCGTCCGGCGCGTCTCCTCATCGTCGATACTGACCCCGAAGAGGTCCGCGCGCATGCGCTCCATGTCCGCCGCGCGACGCAGGACGCCGGCCTCGTCCATCTGTCCGCCGTACAGATCGACAACCCGGGCGAGATTCGAAGGATGACCCACGTTCATCGCATTGCTGATGCAACGGCGGGACGGTTCGATCTTCTGATAGGTTCCGGATGCCAGGAAGGCGGGCACCTCATCGTTGGCGTTGGTGGCGATCACGAAACGGTGCACCGCAAGACCCATGTGGCGGGCCAGGAGCCCGCCCATCATGTCGCCGAAGTTGCCCGAGGGCACCGCGAAGACGACCGGCTCCCCGCCCCCGGCGTCGGCCAATTGAACGGCCGCATACACGTAGTAGACCGATTGCGGCAACAGGCGGCCGATGTTGATCGAGTTGGCCGAGGACAGATGCAACCCCGCAAGATCCGGATCCGCGAACGCCTGCTTGACCAAGGCCTGGCAGTTGTCGAACTTGCTGTCGAGCGCCAGGGTGGCGACATTGCCGCCCAGTGTGGTCATCTGTCGCCTCTGGCGGTCGGATACCTCGTGAATCGGGAAGAGCACGACAACGCGAATGCCCTCCACACCCTGGAACGCGTGGGCGATGGCCGATCCGGTATCACCGGAGGTCGCCGTCAAGATCAGGATCTCCCGTCCGCGCTCGCGCGCCAGACGCCCCAACGCCCGGCCCATGAAACGCGCGGCGAAGTCCTTGAACGACGCCGTGGGACCCTGATCGAGTCTCATCACATAGCGCTGCGCCGCGACCCGTTCGAGCGGTATGGAGAAGTCATAGGCATCCTGGCAGATCTCGCGCAGCGCATCGGATGAGAAGGAGCCCTCCGCATAGGGCATCATGATCTCGGCCGCCAGTTCGGAATAGGTCTTCTTCCGGGCGGCTTTGAGAAACCCGGGCGCGAAGCGCGGAATCGGCTTCGGCATGAAGAGGCCCCGATCACCGGCCTGCCCCTGGAGCAGGGCATGGGCAAGATCCACCTCGGGCACCCGGTGATTCGTGCTGTAGTAGCTCGTCATCCTACCTCCCGCAGCTTCAGTTCGTGGGCTTGGCGTAGGAGGCGCCCCCCACGCTGAAGGCCGCCGGAACACTCACCGTGACTTTGCCGTCGATGGCCGCCAGGGCCTGATCCAGATCGGCGATGACATCATCGGGATGCTCACCCCCCACGCAGAGACGCACCAGATTCGGCGGGATGTCGGCCATCTGGCGGCCTTCCTCGCCCTGCTGGGAATGGGTCGAGATGGCCGGGATGGTCGCCACCGACTTGATGCGGCCCAGATCCGTCGCGCGCCAGATGCGCTGCAGCCCATCGAACGCCTTGCGCGTGGCCGCGGCACCGCCCTTGACCCGGAAGGACATCAGGTGGCCGTAGCGGTTCACCTTCTCGCCGTACTGGGCATCGTGCTCACTGTCGACCAGATAGAGATACCGGCTGGCCAGCTCATGCAGCGGATGCCCGGGCAGACCGAGATAATCCACCTGCTCGATGCGGGGGTGCCCGCTCAGGAACGTGGCCACCGCCATGGTATTGCGGCTGAAGAGATCCACCTTGGATCGCAGCGTGCGCATGTCGTTCAGGGAGAGAATCGCATTCATCGGCGAGAGATTCTGCCCATTGTCGCGATTGGGCAGGGTCTTCAGGTACATGGCAAAATCGGCCTTCATCTCCTCGGGGCCATAGCGGCAGGTCAGGTTCTTGCGCGCAATGACCGCGCCCGCGATCCCGAACCCCGACGAGGTAATCGTCTTGGTCACCGATTGGATCACCACATCGGCTCCATGGCAGAGCGGGCGCATCAGGGCCGGCGAGGCCACGGTGTTGTCGATGATCAGCGGGAGTCCGTGTTGATGGGCGATCCCGGCCACCTTCTCGAGATCGAAAAACGCCTGTCCGGGGTTCGAGGGCAACTCGCCGTACAGGAAGCGGGTATTCTCATCGATCTTCGCAGCCCATTCGTCGGGATCGGCGGAGTTGACGACCCAGCGACATTCGATCCCCCGCTCGTGCATCTTGCGGATGGAGAACTGCTGGAAGGTCCCGCCGTACACCTGGCAGGTGGCAACGAAGTTCATCGGGCGCCTGGGATGGTCCGGATCGACACAGAGAAAGGCATCCGTGGCACTGAGAATGGCGGCCATTCCGGATGAGGTGGCCACGCAGGATGTCTCGCCCGCGAAGCCGTACCCCTCGAGCATGGCCAGCGCGTTTTCGAAGTAGTACAGACTCGGGTTGGCAATGCGCGAGTAGCACCAGGTCGGAATCCGGTAGGCCAACGCGGCCTCCATCTCATCCGAGTCGCGGTACGCCTGAGAGGACGCCATGTAGATCGGCTCGATGATCGATCCCTGGTTGTGATCGAGTGCCTCGCTCATCGTGTACAGGCCGTGAACCGCGATCGTATCGAAGCGGCAGGCCCGCATCGCGGCCAGCGCGCCGGCGCGTTGTTGGGCGGCCGTCTGGGCGGCCGTGATGTAGCGTTGTACACCGTCGTGGTTCTGTCCCTGCATGGAATCATCCGCCATAGCCTAGGCCTCCTCCTTACCCGTGCCGTCGGCCCGCACGGACTCCAACGCATAGCCCTCATCCTCCTTGATCGTCGAGAGGATGAGGAAGGTCTCCTGCTTCTCGAGCCCCCGAAGCGCCGCCAGGGTGTGAGTCGCCAGTTCGCGCAGATGATCGATGTCACGGACGACCACATGGAGGATGTAGTCGTACTGCCCGGTGACGTGGTAACAGGCCTTCACCTCGGGCACCGCCTTGACCTGGGCCTCGAAGGTATCGATGACGCCCGGCTCGTGGCGGTTGAGAGTGATCTGCACCATGGCTTGCACCTGCAGTCCCAGGACCTGCGGATCAAGCCGCGCGTGGTAGCCGCGGATCACGCCACGCTCTTCGAGTCTGCGAACCCGTTCGAGAGTGGTCGACGGCGCCAAGCCGGCCTGCCGCGCAAGCTCGACATTGGTCATCCGCCCCTGGGCCTGAAGCAAGCCGCAGACGATCAGATCCGTTGCATCCATGCGCTCATCGTAGCGCGTGAAATTCGACGAATTCAAGTAGGAGAGCACCATTTGTCCGGCCACGGCCCCGGAATATCGTGCAAATGCACTCCTTTTGCATCCCAGCGTCGAATCGCAGCACACCACAGCCTGTACAGGCATCCCAGCCCAAACAGGCACGTCATATCAGTTGAACAGAACGAACAGCAGCCCCGGCGGTTTGCGCCAGGGCTGCCACTTTGTTGCATGGAGCGCCGTCTGTGACTCTATGTCATCCAGCTGCCCGGTCTGCCACTTCCGCGCCGTGATGGGTCATGGGACCTGCAACCGGGCGCGCCCACAAGTCCGCCTGCAACCACAACCAGCCTACTTGCCCGCTTGGTGCATCATGACCTGCGGGAAGGGGATCTCGATCCCGCTGCGGTCGAACTCTTCCTTGATCGTGCGGGTGAGATCGAATTTCACACCCCAGTAGTCAGCCTTGTTGCACCACGGACGGGCGACCAGATTGACGCTCGAATCGGCCAGTTCCGCCACGGCGATCTGATAGGCCGGCTCTTTCAGGACGCGCGCATCGGAGTCGAATGCCTTCTTGATGATCTCCTGGGCCTTCTCGATCGAGGAGCTGTAGCCGATCCCGAAGACCATGTCGACCCGGCGGGTATCGTGCGCCGTGATGTTTTTGATCGTATCGCCGAAGACCTTGCCGTTGGGAATGATGATCTTGATGTTGTCGGGCGTGGCCATCTCGGTGGTGAAGATGCCCATCTCCTTGATCGTTCCGGCGACACCGGCCGCATCGACATAATCACCTATCTTGTAAGGACGAAAGACCAACAGCATGACCCCCGCCGCGAAGTTCGAAAGCGAGCCTTGCAGGGCAAATCCGACCGCGAAGGCCGCCGCGCCCAGGACCGCCACGAGGGAGGCGGTCTGCACCCCGAAGTTGCCCAACGCGGCCAGTACCGTGAAGATCAGGATCAGGTAGTAGACCATGCCGCTCATGAAGCCCACGATGGCCAGATCGGTCTTGGAACGGGTCAATGTCTTGTGCAGCAGCTTGCGGGCCCAACCGGCCACGATACGGCCGGCCAGCAGAACCAGAATCGCGCCCACCACCCTGATCCCATAGGTCGTAGCGAACTTGACCACCGTGTCCGTGAAGTTTTCCATTGCGACTCTCCTCCTCCCAGTGGAACGGCCGTTAGAACAGCTTGTAGGCTATGCCCAAACCCAAGGTCTCACGAAAGCGCCCCCGGAGATCGACCTCCTTGTCATAGAGAAGCTCGGCAAACAGACTCACCTGGATGTACTTCGACACGTTGGCCGAGAGCGTGTTCTCCCAGGCCACATCGGCGCTCTTCCAGTAGTCGGCCTCTTCGCCTTCCAACTCGTCTTCTTCGGAGTTGAAGAAGGCCTGGAACACGCGCAGCTTCGACACATACCTCATGTTGCCGCCGCCGAAGGTGTGGGCCAGATCGGTGGTCCACTCGAGCCCGCCGTCGAGCGTGCTCTCGCGGTCGGTCTCTTCCGGATCGAACGTCACCACCGTCGCCGTCAGGTGCTGCCGCACCGCGAAGCCGAGGCGGGAGAGCAACTCGGTCACCTCCGACTTCACGAACGTGCGCCCCACGCCGATCGACTCGGTCAGGGTGATCGGATCGAGCGGACGCAGCACGCGTGCCGCTCGCCGTCCATCGGCACGCAACGAGTCGGCCGGGTTGTTGAACTGGCTTTCGAAGGTAACCGCCGCAAACGGATCCACGTAGTAGCCCATCGTCAGGCGCATCAACGATTCGAAAAAGATGCGGTCGGTGGATTTCTCGGGCGATTCCCACATGCGCCGCCCGTCATCGCCGATGCGCTCGGCGTGCGTATGTCCGAAGGCCAGCTTGAGCGTATTGCGCCAGTCGAATCGTTCGCTCAGCGCCTTCTCGGCGCTGAGATTTCCCTGGGCCGTCCAGATGATCGACCCGTCCTCACTGCCTTGCCATGAGTTGCTGTAACTGGCCTGATTCAGATTGAACGCCAGATCCGCCGTGATCTTCCACGCAGGCGCTTCTTCTTGTGCCGTCGCGGTCACGGCTGCCAGCGCGATCAGCCCCATGACCCAGCGCATCTTCCTTG
>CAYQJL010000240.1:0-2298 GCA_964417675.1 uncultured bacterium
GATGCCCCCTGGGATCAACGCCGCTGTGATGCGCGCACTCAAGACTGAACCTGCTGACCGCTGGTTCTCCGTGGATGAGTTCTGGGGGGCGATGGAGAAAGGGGTGCAGGCGGAGGCGCGGCCGGCGGAAGCTACTCCGTCAAGGGCGGAGCAGCTTCCCGGCCGATGTGGGGACTGCGGTCTGGTCAATGCCGAGGATGTGCGCTTCTGCGAGGGCTGCGGGGCCGGCCTGTTTCAGAAGTGTCCGAAGTGCGAGCGCGAAGTTCGCACCGGCACCGAGTTCTGCGGTGGCTGCGGGGTGAAGATCGCCGAGGAGCGGAGCTACCAGGATCATCTCTCCCGTGCGCAGTCGTTGTTGAAGGAGCTGAAGTTCTCCCGCGCCCGCAAGGAAGCGGAGCTGGCTCTGGAGGCGCGACCCGGGGACCCGGCAGCCCAGGCTGTCGTGGATGAGGCGAAC
Source organism: uncultured bacterium (assembly GCA_964417675.1). Taxonomy (GTDB): domain Bacteria; phylum Eisenbacteria; class RBG-16-71-46; order CAIMUX01; family WJJG01; genus CAYQJL01. The sequence continues at coordinate 458 of CAYQJL010000240.1, forward strand.
GCGAAGCGCAGGGAGATCGAGGAGATTCGGGAGAGCTGTCCGGCGGCGCTGTCCCGTGGCGAGTTCGCCGATGCTGAGAGCCTGATCCAGGTTGGCCTCGCGCTTGTTCCGGGCGACGAGCAGTTCGTGGGCTGGCTGCAGGAGTTGCCCCGCCGGCGCGCGGCCTGGGAGATTGCGGAGCTGGCGAAGGAGTTGTCGCGGGCCAGAGACGAGGCGCGTCTGGATGACGCCATTGCTGTGGCGGGCCGCATCGCGACAGCAGGCGCCACGCACGAGTGGCCGCAGGACAGCCCGGAGGCGGCGGCGCTGGAAGAGGCGGCTGCGCTGGTGCGCGAGATCGGCAGCCGGCGCGAGGAACAGGGCCGCCGCGTGCAGACCGCGCAGTCTCTCCTGGGCGATGGGCGGCTGGAGCAGGCCGGTCAGGCGCTTTCACAGGTCGATGCCGCGTACCTCTCCGGAGAGGACCGGCCGGTCTTCGACCGCACGCAGAAGCTGCTGGCGGAGGCCGAGGGGAAGGCGCGTCGTCTGGAGAAGGCCCTTTCCGGGGCGCGTGAGGCGCTGGCGAGGGAGGAGTTCGATCGCGCGCGGACGCTGGCGGATGAGATCCGCAGCCTTGCTCCGCAGAGCGCGGAGCTGGAGGAGTTGCAGCGGGCGATCCGCCTTGGGCGTGTGTCGAGCAGGGTCGCGCAGTTCCGGGCACAGCAGCAGGACGCCCGCACTGATCAGGCATGGGCACAGGTGATCGAGCTTCACGAGCAGATCGCCGCAGCCCTGGCATCTCTCAAGGGCCTGGCACCGGATGACGACTTGCAGGCACAGGCCGATGTTTCCTCACAGCTTCATGCCGAGGCCCGGGAGAAGCTCGATCAGCTCGAGGACGCGTTGCGCCTGGCCGAGTCGGATGCGGCGGGCCATCAGTACGAAGCTGCCCTGGCGCGACTGGATCAGGCGGAGTCGGAGCATCCGCAGGATCCGCGGATCGCGGATGCGCGAGGCCGGATCGAGGCGCAGCGGGATCAGGTTGCACAGCATCTGGCTGAGGGTCGGCGTGCACTCGATGCCGGCAGCCTGGCAGGCGTATCGAGAGCTCTGCGCGGCCTTCAGGATCCGGTGGTGTCGGGCATTCCTGAGGCTGCGGAGCTTGTGCGGAAGCTCGAGGATCATCTCCGGCGGCTGCAGGCTGCGCGCCGGCGTCGCATGGCGGTGACCGCGATCGTATCGGCCGTTGTGATTGTGGCGGTTGTGCTTGGTGTGACAGCGTTGATCAACCGCGGGCATCTGAGCTCGAGCCGCGCGGAGCTGGCGCAGGGGCGGCATGAGGCGGCTCTCGACCGCTGGGAGAAGAGCCGGGGGATCGGCGTGGGCTCTGCCGAGCGCCAGGGTCTGGGCGAGGATATCGCCGCGGCGCTGCTGGCGGACGAGCGGGGTGCGCCAGCCGGCGATCAGCGCTGGGAGTGGGAACGCCGGCGCTGTGAGCGTGTCGCGTCGATGAAGGAGGCGCCTGCGGCGAGCGCGCGGGCGGCCGAGTTGCTGGCTGAGCTGGAGGAGCGGGCATCGGGCGCGGTGGCGATGATCGAGGCGGAGGTGGGGCTGCATATCGAGGCAGGTGAGTTCGATCATGCGGAGCAGGAGATTGCGCGGATCGAGGTTGTGCAGCCGAAGTCGCGTCAGACAGCCGCAGCGCTGACCGGGCGTGTACAGGATGCTCGTCGTGTGGTGCGGGTGGCGGCGCTGGCTGCGTCGATCGAGGAGGACCTTGGGCAGCGTACGGATGCATCGCTGAACACTGCGGAGCGGGCGATCGGCGAGCTGGCGGCCATTGCGCCTTCGGATGGCCGCCT
>CAYQJL010000241.1:0-12746 GCA_964417675.1 uncultured bacterium
GCATTCGCTCTCTGCCGCGGCCTACCGCCAGCGCCCGCGGTGATCGACCTTGGCTGCGGGGTTGGCGGACAGACACTGCATCTCGCTGCACTCACATCAGGCAGCATTATCGCATTGGATAGCCATGCTCCGAGCATCGAGCGGCTACGCGCGACGGTCATGCAACAGGGGCTTTCCGAACGAGTCGCGCCGGTGGTCGGTGACCTGTCCAACCCTGAGCAACCGCCGGCGAGCTTCGATCTCGTCTGGTCCGAGGGGGCGCTCTACAGTATCGGCATAGAGAGGGCGCTGGGCGTCTGCCACGGACTGCTGCGTCCGGGTGGGTACCTTGCATTCAGCGATGCTGTCTGGCGCAAGGAGAGTCCGCCACCCGAAGTGAAGGCGAGCTTTGAGGACGACTATCCCACCATGGGCCGCGTTCCTGACGTTCTGGCGGCTATCGAAAGATGCGGTTTCGCGCTCATCGGTCACTTCACGCTGCCGGACGAGGCGTGGTGGGATGATTTCTATACGCCGATGCGGCGCCGCATCGAAGAACTCCGCGGCAGCTACGCGGGCGACCACGAAGCTCTCGCCGTGCTTGATCAACTTGCTCAAGAGCCGGACATGCACCAAAGGTACTCGGACTACTACGCCTATGAGTTCTTTGTGACGCGTCGGCCGCCCGCGGCGCATTCCTAGGGCTTGTGCATTCTCATGGGCGCGCCCGATTCAGAGCCCAGGTCGTAGCGGTAGAGTCTCCCGCCGCGATAATCGATGCGCTGCAGCCGGCGGCCGAGACGGTCGAGATGCCCGAGGATCAAGGTTTCCTCATCTCCAGCGGGACCGACGAACCCGTGCGTGAAGAGGACCCAGAGGTCGTCCTCGCCCTGGAGGGACTCGATGTCGGCCCGGTATCTCTGGGGTTCGTAGCGCGCCTGGATGCCGTGATGGATGCGCCAGGGAGGATCGTGCACATAGAACGAGAAGGCCGGGCCGGCGGCGTAGTGGATGTAGACGAGATCATCGGGAGCGGCGTGCTCGCGCAGGCAGGCTACCATCTGTCGCAGCTCTCCATGGACGCGCGGACATGCCACGTGACGGAAGGCGCGGGCGCTCTCGAACCCCACCGAGGTCGCGATCGCCGCCGCACAGAAGGCGGGGCACAGGAGTGCGGTGACTCTGCCGCGGGAAGGCCGGCCACAGACGAGCAGCAGATAGGTCAGTCCGGAAGCGGCGAGCATTGTCAGCCCAGGCCCGGCGTAGAGCAGCAGGCGGGTTCGGAAGGGGTAGAGATGCAGCCCCGAGGCGAGCATGGCCAGTGCCGGCGGGGCGAGCAATAGATACAGTGTCGGCCAGGCACGTCGCCGGACGAACCAGACACTTCCCAGCGAAGCCAGCAGAACACCGACTTCGCGCAGGTAGAAGCCGCCCGGCATGGCCATGGCGCGCAGGGCCTGACGCGGATACCATCTCAGTTCACTCAGGTTCGTGGGCGGCAAGGGCGCGAACGCATCCTTGCGCACCCAGGTCTGCTTGATGCTCTCGATCGTGCCCCACTCCTGGGACATCCCGACGATGTTCACGGCCCCGGCGATGAATCCAAGGGCGCCCAGTGCCAGGATCGAGACAACCGGCAGGCAGCGGCGAACGCGTGCCGACCAGGCCAGAAGCACGAGTGTCGGCGCCAGGACGAAGCAGCTTCCCCACGACAGCCAGGGGGCCAGGACCGCCAGAGCGGCCAGGCCGGCGGCGCGATGGGGGGTGGGGGATCGGGTCAGGCGCAGAGCTTGCAGGATGACGGCCAGCGCGAGCAGGGCATCCAGGGCGTAGGGCTTCGCCTCGGCCGCGTAGGTGATCAGGGGGTCCGAGACGGCCAGCAACGCGATCGCGGGGGCGAGCGCCGCCCCCGGCAGCAGCTGCCGGGCCACGGCGAGCCCCACCGGCAGAAGCGCGCAGGATGCCAGCAGCGGGATCAGTCGCACCGCGAATTCGTTGCCGCCGGTGAGATCGGCCAGGAACTTCTCCGCCGCCAGGAAGAGCAGCGGCGCGGCTTGATCGTTCTCGAGTGTGCCGAGAAGCCGATCGTAGCCGGCCTGCATGAGATTATTGAGCAGCATGGCCTCGTCGAGCCAGATTGAGGGGCAGGATGCATACTGGAGGATCCGCAGCAGAAGGCCCAGTGCGATCAGGCCCCACAGCAGCGTCCGGTTCCGGCCCGCAGTCTCGAGCAGGTCAGCGATCCGTATCGGCTTCGCGGGGGGATGCGTTGAGCCATCCATGCGCCTGGTGATTCTCACGACAGGATCCCAGCGTGCGGTTGTGCACTTGACGCGCCGGTGCATTGTACGATGAGGAGAGTAGCGCGTGTATCTCCCTTGATCCACACAATGTTCCCTTCCCTCCCCCGGGCCGGGAACGGCGGATCGTCGCGCATGAATGCGAATCGTCGAATCCGTACACTGTGCGCGAGATACGTGTCATATGTGCAAATCACAAGTACATCAGGCCACACGTGTATCACGCTAAACACATACAGCGGTCTCGCGAATGTCTCGGCAAGCACCCATCGGTCACACATCCAACGGTCAAGTATTCATCGGTCAAACATACAGCGGTTCACACATCCCTCGGTCGCGCATCCCTCGGTCACACATCCCTCGGTCCCACATGCTGCAGGGAGGCAGGAACCTCTATTCAGGAGGATCCGATTGCGTGCGCGCCGAGCGAAGGTCTATACTGAATCTCTGCAAGGAAATCGTCCGCGGCCTATCCGCAGGACGCCGCCCGTGACGGAATCCGTGACCGAGCGGCTGGCCTCACAATCTCGCTGCACCTGGCGCCTACCACCCGGAATCGGTCAGCCGTCCGTAACTCCTCGAACGGGCGCCACGCATGCGCCCAGAATGGAAGGCTCGCCATGGCACACGTTCGCCGGTGTGCCGGCCGCGGTCCCTCTGGCGGAGATGACCAACGATCCGATCGCCATCTCCGCCGAACCCGGGCCGGCATGACACGCACTGCCGTGGTCGGGGCGTTGGTCGCCTCGATCTGCGCGCTCCTGATGACCGTTTCCACGGCTCAGGCCGACTGGCCCGAGCTTCCTTCCAACCTCCCAGCCCTCTCGACGATCCAGAGCGCCGCGTCCGATTCCGGTTGGACGGCGGGTACGAACCCTGTTTGGAACCTCACCTGGCAACAGAAGGCCTATCACCTGGGCTGGATTCCGCCCTCGGGTTTCCGTGCGCCCGATCCAACCTCGCTTCCGGCCCCCCTCCGCGATCTTCCCAGCAGTTGGGACTGGCGCGATGTGGAGGATGTCGGCTACATGAGTTCGGTGAAGAATCAGGGATCCTGCGGAAGCTGCTGGGCGTTTGCGGCATGTTCTGTCGTCGAAGCGCTTCGCAAGATCAAGGGGAAGACGGCCTCGGGGTTCGATGACCTCTCGGAGCAGTTCATGGTCTCGTGCTGTGACGACAACCTCGGCTGCGACGGCGGATACACGGACACGACGGCTGATTTCCTCAAGGACACCGGTACGACCGATGAAGCCTGCTTCACCTATCAGGCGGCAGATTCGACCGGCGGCGTGCCCTGTTCGAACCGGTGTGACGATTGGTCCGACCGCCTCTATAGGATCGCGAACTGGAACTATGTGCGATCGGGAGGGCTGCCGACCGATCCCGGGGCGGTGGACTCGTTGAAGCAGGCCGTGTACAACGCACCCCAGTGGGTGACGATGTTCGTCTGCGCCGACTTCTACGCGTACAAGTCAGGCGTCTACCGCCATGTGGTCGGTCCGCCGCTCGGCGGACACGCCATCGTGCTCGTGGGGTATGACGACAGCAACAACTGCTTCATCTGCAAGAACAGCTGGGGGGCTACCTGGGGAGAGAACGGGTACTTCCGGCTGGCATACTCCCAGGTCTACAACCTCGTCCAGTTCGGCAAGTACTGCGTGAACTACGCGCTCTACACCGGCATCGGGGGCGGTGGATCCCTGGAGTACAGGGGCGTGCTGGGAGAGTATGACTGGCGTGGCGGCTCGACCGGGCTGATGGCGGGCGTTGATGATATGGTGATATCCGTGCCGCTTCCCTTCACCGCGAGCTTCTTCGGGCTCGAGGAATCGATGCTGCGCGTGTCGACCAATGGGTGGGCAGGGTTCGGCCCGGAGCGGGACGAGTCGTGGCCGGATCATTACCCGATCCCACACCCGGATGGTCCTTCCGCCATGCTGGCACCCTACTGGACCGACCTGGATGCGAGCATTCCCGGCGCGGAGATCCTGACAGCTCACACATTCGATCACCGGTTCGTGATCGAGTACCGCAACATGCTGGACAAAAGCACCGGGAGTCTGGAGACCTTTGAGATCGTCCTGCTCGATCCGGCGCACTATCCGACCAGGACGGGGGAGGCGATCCTCCAGTTCCAGTATCAGCAACACGATGCAGCCGCCGCCCAGCACACGGTGGGGATCGAGAGCCACTCGCAGGGAACCGGGGTCGAACGCTTCTGCGACGGCCTGGGGCATGCGGTGCTGCCCTTCTCGACGATCGTCTTCGAGCCGCTGGGGCATGGAGACGAGCATGATCCGGAGCCGGTGCAGATGGAGAGCCTGGTGTACGATGAGCCGTATGTGCAACTGGCCTGGACCAATCCAACCCATGATGTGGAGTCCTTTCCCCTGCTCTACCTCACCAGCGTGATCGTGGAGCGGGACGGCACGCCGATCGCCGAGCTGAATGCGCAGCCGGGTGAGGCGATGACCTATGATTACCGGGAGCCGGATGAGGACCTGCACCTGTACACGGTAACGCCGCGGACCGGCGAGCGCCGCGGCGCCGCGGCAGGGGGCTACCTGACCATTCCGCCGCGCGTCCATATCGCCCACCACGACGTTGGCGAGGCCGTGCTCAGCGTCACCGATCGGGGGACCGTGGGGTTCCTCGATGCAACGCAGGCCGAGGGATATGGATTCCGCTTCCCGGCCGGATCGGACAACGTGCTCTTCATCGGAAGCCTGTGGGCCGGCACATCTCCCGAGTATGCCCTCAATCGCGACTACAACGATGATCCCTTCGCCGATTGGGTCATGCTGCATGACCTGGAGGGCCCGGTTGCGGGGATCTCGGATCAGGACTTCTGCGCCGTCTTCGATGATGCCGGACACGCGCTGCCGGCCGGGCTGACCGTGACCCAGGAGAGCTTCGCCTGGAGCAGTCCGCCCGATGATGGATATGTGATCCTGCGCTACAGGCTGGAGAACAGCGGATCGGAGCAGATCGCGGGATTGCATGCCGGGGTCTTCGCCGATTGGGACATCGGCTCGAACCCGGTGGCCAATCAGGGGAGGGTCGCTGCCGACCTGGCCCTGGTCTACATGTGGCAGGGCCAAGGGTATCCGTATGTCGGCGTGGCGGTGCTCGACACGATTCCCGGCTCGGCACCGCGAGCCAATCTGAGCCTGGTTCACAACCCCACCTACGTGTGGCCGGAGCAGCACGTGCTGGATGCCGACCGGTGGGGCTTCCTCTCGGGAAGCGCGGCGGAGTACCGCGTGGCCGTCTCCTGGCAGCCGGATGATTGGAGTGCTATCGCCTCCTGCGGCCCGATCGAACTCGGACCGGGCGCATCGGCACAGGCCACCTTCGCTGTCGTCGGCGGGATGAGCGAGTCGGAGCTGTTCGCCAACACGGTCGCCGCCCGCCAGCGATTCCTGGAGGTCAGTTCGATCGATCTGTCCGGACCGACGGGGGACGCGACCCGGCTGCTGGGGAACATGCCGAACCCGTTCTCGGAGGAGACGACCCTCAGGTTCATCCTCGCATCAGCGAGCGAGGCCGAGGTGGCGGTCTTCGATGTCGCCGGCCGCCGGGTGCGATTGCTCCAGCGCGGCCCCCACAAGCCCGGACTGCACTGGATTCAGTGGGATGGGAGGGATCAGGAAGGCGCCCGGGTGCCATCGGGGATCTACTTCATGCGCGTCCAGATCGACGGGCAGACACTGGCCCGGCCGCTGGTCAAGAGCCGATGACGCCGGACGCTCTGGCTGGCTGACGAGAACCAATGTGACCGAAGCCCACGGCCGCGTTCTCCGGGGGGGGGCTCCGGGAAGGCGATGTGCTCGGTGAAGTCATGACTGGCCACGATCTGTGCCATGTACGCCGAGGTCGTCAATTCCCCTCCAGCCCCCACGGTCAGGATGGGCCGCTCGTGGCTTCTAAAGGATTCTCATGGGCGTGGCGCGCAAAGTGCTCGTGCCGCGGGGGCGGAGGTAGTAGCTGCCGGCGGGGAGGTTGGGGGCGCCGCGATCGAGGATGATGGTGTGCGAGCCGGGGTTGCGGTAGCCGGCATCGAGGGAACGTAGGCACCGGCCATCGGGGGCGATGAGATCCAGGATCAGGTGCTGCGGCTGCAAGAGCTCGAAGTGGACCGCCACGCGGCCGGTGGCCGGGTTCGGCGTGATCCGCATCGAAGTCCTTGCGGAGGTCGCCGCGGCGCCGGCGTCGGCGGAGGGCTCGCGGGTATAGCGGCCTAGCAGCGCGTAGTGATCCGAGCCGGACTCGGCCGGCCCGCCCGTCTGCACGGTGATCTCCTCCGCAGTCCAGCCCGTGCGGGAATCATGCAGAAGGAAGTCCACACGCTCGATCGGCCCGGCCGCCCAGGGGAAGAAGTCCGTGGTTGTCTTCGTGTAGCCCAGTTCGAGGGGATAGAGATCCCGGTAGCCATCCTCGAGTCCCACGTCCAGCAGATAGGCCACCGGCTCCCAGCCCACGATCTCCGGCTGCGCCGCTCCACCCGCGTAGTTGGGCTGCGTCGGGCTGTCGGGCTCCGAATCGACCGGCGAGTAGCTGTTGAAGTCGCCTCCTACCCAGACCATGTCCCCGGCCGGCAGTTCGGAGATGTACTGCACCAGGGCGCGGGCCTCCCGTTCGCGGAGGTGGCGATTCTCCCAGCCGGGCTGAAGTGCATGTTGAGGACATGCTGCGGCTCACCCTCGAAGTCCAGCACCGCGTGCAGGCAGGCATGGGCGAGATTCACCGTCTCGCCGTCGACGAACACGGAGGTCACCGCCTCCCAGGAGAGGATCGGCTGGTAGGTGATCAGCGCCACGTTGAAGTCGGAATTCGCATCGGCGGCCACGCCGTGATACACCGGACCGCCCGGAAGCGCCGCGTTCAGTGTGATCAGGTATTGATTGAGCAGATCCTGCTCGGATGCCAACCATCCGTTGCATTCTTGCAACATGATCACATCGGGCGCGGCGGCGATAATGACCTCGAGCCACTCATCCTGCCGCCCGAACACCGGATCGTGATCCTGCCCACCCCAGTAGATGTTGTAGCTCAGGATGCTCGCCTCGAGGATCTCGGCCTCGGCCGCCGCCAACCATAGGACCGCGAAACACCCCGCCAGGAAGAAGCCCGTGGCGGCCCGCATCCGCGTTCTACGTCCTCTCCTGTGTGTCTGCATTGTTCGTCACATCCTCAGATTGTCCAGCCCTCGTGGCCGGACGGCGGTGAGGTGTCCGGTATCCCCTGCGCATTCTACGATTATAAGGGTCCACCCTGCGCCATTCAAGAACGCTGTCCATCCCGAATGCTCCCTGCGAGGCCTTGTGCAGCCGATTGAGCCGGCGACAGCCTCCGTGGCCTGAGCGTGCCGCCGGGCTTTTCCTGGTCTGATCCCGCGCGAGCTGATATCGTGGACCGTACGAATCGAGTGGGTCTTCACCACCCAGGGAGGTCAGGACGCATGGCTGCAAACGATAGGCGCCAGGCCCGAGGCTGGCCAAGGTTCGCCCGTTGGTTCCAGGACCGGCTGCCGATCTTCTGGGACAACTGGGTGACGGCCGCCGGCAGCATGATCGCGCTGGTCGCGGTCTTCCTGCTTGGCATGCTGTTCCTGCTCTACCTGTACAACCTCGTCGTCGGACGCGAATCGAACCCGTATGTCGATTTGATCGGGTTCATGGTACTGCCGATCGTGCTGATCGGCGGCATCGTGCTGCTGGTTCTGGGCAACCAGCTGCGGCGCTCGCGCGAGAAGCGCGAGGGCCGGCGCCACGTCGAGACCGTCTTCGCCAGCGGCGATATCCTACGGCGCGCCGTGCTCGTGGCGGGCGGCACCTTTGCGCTGCTGGTCGGCATCGGCCTGTTCAGCTACGAGGCCTACCACTACACCGATTCGAACCAGTTCTGCTCCTACGTCTGCCACCAGGTGATGGCCCCGGAGGCGGTGGCGCACGCCAGCTCGCCGCATGCCAACGTCAAATGCGTCGACTGCCACATCGGCCCGGGCGCCGACTGGTTTGTGCGTTCGAAACTTTCGGGCGTCCGCCAGGTCTTCGCCGTGCTGAGCGACGACTTCAACCGACCGATCCCCGCGCCGGTCGAGGAACTGCGGCCCGCACGCGAGACCTGCGAGGTCTGCCACTGGCCGGAGAAGTTTCACGGCTCGCGCCTGGTCACCTACCAGCGCTTCGACAGAGATCGCGACAACACACCCATGACTACCGCGCTGGTCATGCACGTGGGCGGGCCGAGCGGTGCGATGGAGTCGGGACGTGCCAGCGGCATCCACTGGCACGTCGATCCGGGCAACGAGGTGCGCTACCGCCATGTCGACCACAAGCGCGACGAGATCGTCGAGGTGATCCAGAGTACGCCCGGTGGTGACGTGCGCTTCCTGCGCGAAGACCACCAGGACCATCCCGACACCGGTGAGTGGCGCGTGATGGACTGTCTGGATTGCCACAACCGGCCTTCGCACATCTTCGACCTGCCGCACCGCGCGGTGGATCTGGCCCTGGCGATCGGCCAGCTCGACCGGTCGGTGCCGTGGTTGCGCGAGGGGGCCGAGCGAATCCTGCGCGAGCTGGAGCCTGGCCACGAGACCGCGGCCCAGATCGCCGGCCGCCTGCGCGCGCTCTACGCCGAGGACCATCCCGAGGATCTGCCGCTGCTCGAGGCCTCGCTGCCGGAGGCCGCCGCAGCGCTCAGCGACATCCTGGAGCGCAACGTCTGGCCGCAGATGAACATCACCTGGAACACCTACCCGAGCCAGCTCTCGCACTTCGACGATAGCGGTGACTTCGGCACCAGCGGCTGCTTCCGCTGCCATGACGGCCGGCACGAGTCCGAGGCCGGCGAGCTGATCACGATGGACTGCGAGGCCTGCCACACGATCCTGGCCATGGAAGAGCGCGACTGGCGTGGCCTGCAGGGCGTGTCGACCGATCTGTTCCTGCGCCGGTAGATGCCGCGGCTTGCGTCACCTCATGACGATCATCCGCTTGCTCGACCGGTAGCCGCTTTCGGTGGACAGCTGCATCCAGAAGACGCCATTGCCGACCGGGTCGCCCGCGGCGGTCCTGCCGTCCCAGGTGACGCTGTGTTCTTGCTCACCGGCCAGATCAGCATCGAGCAGGTCACATACCCACCGGCCGGTCACGTCGTAGATGGAAAGCTGAGCATGTTCTGTCCGCGCAAGGTGGAACCGGATGGTGGCCGCCTGATGGAAGGGATTCGGTCGCGCAGCGAAGAGATGGGTCACCGGACCGGCCAGATGGGTCTCGGCGGCATCATTCTCTGCCGCGGCCGGATCGCAGGTGTGGTTCCACAACCTGAACGGCGCCGCGCCCTCGGTCATCCAGTCGAGGGTGGCGACCATGAAGTCCCGTCCCGCGCCCACCACGCAGGCGCTGTCACCGCTGCAGAGCGTTCCCTGGCACCCCTCTGCGGAGAGCTTCATGAGGCTGAAGCCGGCGATGGAACTGCGCCAGTTCGACTGGTCCGCCACGACCCGGTCGCGCACCACCTGCGCGAACTCCCACGGGCTGCTGCCGTCGTGGAAATCGAGGTTGCCCACGGCGCCTTCGATGCCGGATAGCCCGAGCACGCCATAGTTGGTCGTGGTGGGGCACCCATTGCCATAGAGAGTCAATTCCGCGGGGATCGAATAGGCGGCCCCGTCCGAGGGGGACATTCGGACACACCACTCGTCATCGCCCGAGTACTCGCGGTACGACCGATCCGTCAGGGTGGCACCGAACACCTCCTCCAGGAGGGATGAGCCATGGGGCACGTAGCTATCCAGGATATCAGCGATGCCATTCCCACAGAAGATCAAGCCCCGCCGCACATTCAGCGCCCCGCATTCGGTGCTGGCGATCCAATCGTGGAAGAAGGGCCAGTCCTTGTTCTCCATGGCGCCTTGGCCGTAGTTGCCGGTATCGAGAATGATCAACCGGTAGCCCAGCGCCTGCTCGAGGGTCAGGCCGTTGTTTCCATAGCCGCCCGGATTGTAGGTCGTGCCTCCGAAGCTGCGCACGATGGGTGCATGGCAGCAAGCCGACGCAAACAGATAGTCGTACTGGTCGAACTCGAGTCCGGCCTGCTCGAGGATCGGACGGATGTAGTACTCCGCGCCTCGGTTGTACGCATCCACATAGAGCACCGAGGGCCACTGGATCGTATAGGGATCCTCCGAGACCACGCGCATGCCGGGCAGAATCTCGAACGACTCGGTTCCCTGGATCGGCCATGTGCCATACTCCTCGGCCGGCGCGCCGGCGTTGTACCAGAAACCACGATAGTAGTACTCGATGCGTGTGCCGGGCGTCCAGATGCTGTCGGGAAGGATCGCCTGCTGCGACCGGCAGTCGGGATAGGCGGGGTCGAATCCCGGATCGTCTTCGTGGAAGTAGGTCAGGAACCTGTTCTTCCAGACACCCTGGGCCGTCTCGAGCGAGTCCATCAGGACACACACGTAGTCCGCTTCCGGATCTCCGCCGAGGCGGGCCTTCCATGCCGCGTACTCGGGAATGATATCCTGCATCGGGCCTTTGTGGGTGATTCGGAAACACATCTCGGCCAGCCAGCGATCCTCTTCTTCGCTTACAGTGGGGCCAATCACGACCACGCTGTCGGACTGCCAATCGTTGCGCTCGTCCGGGCTGTAGTTCGCTCCGCTCCAATCATAGGCCGTGTTGCTGTTGCCGACATCGGCCGGATCCAGGTAGGTCGGATAGAGCTGACCGTACCCGTCGTGGAACCAGAGCATGAAATCGGCTGAGATCCGCGGCGCATCCGGTGTCGTGAGGAGCCCGACCCGCACGTTGTCCACGAGTGGACTGCCCTGATTGTTGCCCTCTTCCACACAAATCGTCGAGGGGATACCGAACTGGCTGCACGAGCAGTAGACCTCATAGACGAATCGCATCTGTTCGTAGTCAGTGGGAATCCGCGTCCCGGCCTTTCCATCCAGGGTGCTCAGATTGGTGAAGTCCGAGCCGCAGGAGATAGCCGCGTTGTAGTAGTAGTCATTCTGTCCCAATCGCTGTGACCAGTGCGGTTGCGGGTTCACCTCGGTGGTGTGGGGATAGACCATGTACCCAGGGCGCCAGAAGGTCCCGTGGGCATAGGGGACGTTGAGGTATCGGTCATACCGGACCCAGGTTGTGTTGTACTCCTCGGGATCCACGGCCGAGCGGTCCACGATCGGTGAGATGCCCATCTCGAGCTGTCCGCTCCGATGCCCTGGAAACGGATAGGGGCTGCCTTCCTCATCATTGAACTCCAGCGCCCAGCCCGACAAGGTGCAGGAGCAACCCAGCCCCACGGTATCGAGCCACAGCGAGTAGGTCGTCTCATCCACCAGTCCCATGAAAGATCCGACCCCCGGGCAGCGGCCGAAAGTGTAGCCATCCTCGCCGGTCTCGAAGTCGGCCAGGTGCAGGGGGCTGCCCGCCACCTCGATCATTACGTTGTCGGCCGCAAAGGCACCCCACACACAGTCGTAGAGTCCATCCTGATCCGACCAGGCCGAGTCGGAACGGAAGCGGAACTCGAGCTGCACCTGCGCCGTCTGCGGCGGCATGCTGAGCACGCCCAGCCCGCCGATCCAGGACGCGGGCTCTTGCGGAGACCCGTGGATTCCCGTGAAGCGGTCGAGCTCGATCTCCCCGTCCGGAAGCAATGCCCCCCCGCTGTCCAGGCAGCGGACGAACAGATACGTGTAGTCCCACTCGAATTCACTGTCCTGGAAACAGTCGAATGCGATCGAGATCTGTCCCACGGGGAAGATCGGAGAAAACGCGCTTTGACAGTACGAGTTCCCATAGCCCAGGCCGGTGACGAAGTCGAGCAGGTTCGCGTCGTCTTCATGGATGCCGCACCAGATCTGCCCGACCGACTCCGCCTCGTTGATCATGGGTACGACCGGATCGTTCGCGAAGTCCGCGGCGGTCACCCGGCCGAAGTAGGTGTCGAGATTCTCGGTGCGATCGATGCTGATCCAGCCCTGGAGGTCTCCCTGGCCGCCATCCCCCTCGAAGTCCCAGATCGATCCTTCGAGGGCGTATCCGCTCCCGTCGTGCCCTCCGAACCAGAGGGTGTCCCCCAGGGCACGGCTCTGGTCGGGATTGGGCGCGCGGCTTCCGGCCGGCCCGCAGAACGGGTCCATGAACCGATCGCGCTGATCGGCGTCCGTGATCATCTCGCGGTCGGTGCGCGCGAAGGAGCCGGGACAGGCCAGCTGCGCGGCCGCGAAGATGAGCAGGGTGCCGCAGGCGAGACGGAACGGGCGTGAGTGGAACGAGACGGGGCGATCCATCGCGGGAGAGCACTTCATCGGAGTCCTCCAGGCAAGGGGTGAACACTCGCAACGCAGGCTCATTATGTCGAACTCATGGGGGTGGCACAAGAACGCCAACGAGGAGGGATTACCCTACTGCCATCGAGCAAGACTACTATCGAGCA
>CAYQJL010000242.1:0-6849 GCA_964417675.1 uncultured bacterium
TGGAGGTGACATCATGGCGAAGAAGAAGCAGACCTCGAAGAAGGCTCCCAAGGCGAGCAAGCCCAAGAAGGCCGCGCCGCGGGACGAAGCCCCCATGCAAGCCGACGACTCGCAGGAGCTGGTCGTCTTCGCGTTCCGGCTCACCAGGGCGGAGCGAGACCTGATCCACAAGGCGGCCGGGCCGGCCAAGGCATCGAAGTTCGCCCGCTCCCTTCTGGTCGCCGCCGCCGGGGGCGACACGGAAGCCGCGGAGGATCTCGCACAGCCCCAGTCGTAGCCATCCGAAGGACAGCCCCGGCCACTCACCGCCGCGGGTTGTCTGCTTTGCAAGCCTTGTCTCCATTTCAATGCCTCCGCAGCATATGCCGTCATGCCGTCAAGATGCCGTCATTCGTAAGTGCTGGAAACAAAGGGGCTATGACAGCAATGACAGCAATGACGGCATTTCCGCGACCTTGTTGGGTCGGCTCCTCTTCCCCGTCGATCTCAAGGATGCTCCTTGATTGATGTCGAACCCTTAAGGTGTGCAGAAATGCTGTCATTGCCGTCATGGTCCGCTATCTCCTTGCGCCGTTTCTGTTTGCCCCATGACAGCATTTCCCGCTCGTGACGGCATTGCTGTCACGGTGATCTCCCTCAGACCCGCCGCCCTCGCCTCCCCAACCTTCACATCGATCCCCATCGCGAGGAGATTGGGCTGCACTTCCTTCAACCGTCTCGATAACCAGCTTGAGCTCTTCGGCCAGCTCTTGGATCGCGTATCCACCTTGTGCTCCCCAGCCACTGCCAACAGCTCAGCGTGCAGCTCCGCCGGACTTCCCCGCCAATCGGGCCGGTCCTTCATGAACAGCATCAAGGCCTGGGCGACGGGACTGCCCGCAAGCGCTGCCTCGTTCTGCCGCTCGACGTTCTGATCGTAGGCATCCAAGAACGCCCGCGGATTGAATCCCAGACCCACCGCCGCCGCTGCGCCCCACCTGGCGAAGTCGGCCATCCGCGGATGAGAAGGCAGGGATAGTCCGGGTTCGACTTGCATGGCCTTGGCGAGGGCATCGAGCAATCCACCCAAGACTTGCGGACGGGCAGCATTGAACTCGCTCCACAGTTCGTGCTCCTCCATCCGTTGCGCTGGTGAGAGCGGCTCCAATTCCATGATCAGCGAGCGGTCCAGCAAATCTGCTCGATCCGCAACCAGGTTGATGCCCGAGAACCCAACCACGCGCTTGTATTGGAAGACGGTGGTATCGTCATCTGTGTACAGCGATCGCTTCTCCCACCCCTCGCCGGTCACGGTGCGACACATCGCATCCGATAGCCAATCGGGGATGCTGCTCAGGTTGTCGAAGAAGAGCACCCGGTTCTTGAACGCGGCCAGGGCATAGTCGTCCTGACCACGAACGGGTCCGTGCACTTGCATGATCGATGGATCCAGCAAGCTCTTCACCATCCTCAGGAATGTCGTCTTGGCTGACCCCTGCACGCCATGTACGACCAGCGCTGCGACGGGTATCTCCGGAACCATGGCGGCAACCAGATAGCACAGCAGCAGGACTTGGCACTCATGGTCCAGGAGGTTCACGAAGGGCCATAGTAGCTTCGGGTCGCCACCGCGAACTGGTTCAGGGAGCGGCTTCTGATGCGTCGGCGGTCTGAAAAGGATGGGCGGGTCGTCTACTATATCCCAGCGGCCAGGAACCACGCGCACCGCGCGGAGGCCGTCCAAGTCGAGCCAGAACGCCCCTTCATGGGCCGCGACACGTACATGAAGATCATGCTGATCGCCACCAAACCGCGCCATTCCCGATAGGGTGGTCCGCACTGATGACTGCTGCTCGGAGTTCATCGCTCGCCCGAGTTCATTCCAGACGAGATGACTCAACCATTCTCCGAAGGCCCTCGACTTGATGGACTGGATTCGCCGGCCCCGCTCTTCCGGTACGGCTGCATAGGTATCGCCTCGTTGATCGTGGAAAAACTCAACCTCTCGATCCAGAACGATCGGAATCAGAAGCTGCGCCATGGACTTGCTTCCGCTGCTGTCCGGTGCTGCTGTCGCCCCAGCATCATCCCGTTTGCCATCCTCCGCTTCCCAAGCAGGATCCGTCGGCTCCTCCCCACCAGCGGGATCCTGGGGAGCATCAGGTCGCTGCTCGCCGATTCGCGGACCAGCCACGTCCGGAGCGGTGCGCGGTTGCTTCATCCCTGCCTCTAGACCGCTGCGTAGCGTTGCGCGGACCTCCTGTTCGGGGAGTCCGGTTCCCAGCGCTGCCGCACAGAGCCCTTCTTCTGCCGATTGCTGATCGATCTCGCCACCTCCTACCAGCTGCCCAATGGAATAGGCCGCCTTGTTGAGCGTGTCATTCCGGGATCCCTTAATCGCTCTGCCCACGACAGTGCACTCCTCCTCCAGCGCCTTCTTGCCATAGGCGGTACCATTGCCATCGTGGCTTGGCGGAGGGCGCCTTGGTGTGTGTGGGGCATGCTCGCTGCGATCGGGGTCGCAAAGCCGTTCGCATAGCCACTCCGGCATCGGGGCGATCGGTGTTCCGGCGTCCATCCACCCGTAGCCACCTGCGATGTGGGCGCTAGGCGGAGCGACGATGTACCCACCATCGCCCCGTACATCGAGCCCGGGGCCCAGACCTGATTCCTTGACCTTGTTCGCGACCTTCTCGCCTGGGTGCTCGAACAGGAGGTGCCGCCCACCGCTTCCGGTCCGTGAGGTCAGGGTTTCGGGAAAGGGGCCGTGCTCATCCTGCAGGCGCTTAAGCGTCTCCTCACCGCCGCCGTCGACGTCGATCACAACGATGCCCGATTCCTTGCCGGTTCGGATCCCCACATTTGCCCAGGGACAGCACGTCCACCATGCGCGGATGTCTTGCTCACTTGCCGATGCTTCGCGAAGACCGTGCGGGACAAGTTGGCGCAGCGGGTGTTTGCCTGGCGATGAGCAGTTCGGATTGCCACACTTGCACCGACCTTGGGTGATACCGTACAGGGGAAGCACGGCCCATCCTCGGCGTGCATACTCCAGCGCTGATTCGAGCCTACTGAGGGCCCTAGTGCGGTCGCTTCGACGTTGGGATTCGGCCTCGCGGATCACGGCTTCACGCTCCTCTTCGGCGCGTTTCCCCATGAAGGGCCGAAGCTCTGTGAACATGCATTCGGCGTGACACTTCCCGAGTGGTGATCCTCAAGCTGGCCTGCCGCAAGTAGCCCATCTTCGCGCAATCGCACATCATCCAACCGTGACGATGATGGTTCCTCCTGATGCTTCAGGTAATCCACGATCAGCACAGCGATCCTGACGACCAGATCATCCGCATCCTCCTGCGAAATCGGGGAGTAGTGACGCCGCAGATTGATCGATGGTGGCGCTGGCACAGCTACGCCTCCCGCAACGACATCAGGAAGTACTCAATGGCCGGGTGTGGCTCACCCTCGGACCTGGTACGAAGCGGCTCGTCGTCGCCGGAAGGTCCATGGTCTGCCAGCCGGTCTAACACCTTGTCGCGGGCCGCCTCGAGGCACTCGACCAATCGCCAGACCACGTCTTCGTCCATCCCATGGGCGGCAACCAGACCGCCGATGGCCAGTGCCTCTTCCTCGAACAGATCGTTAATCAGTGCCTTGGCCTTCATCATGCTAATCATGCTTCCTCCAGACTTCGCGTCGGCTGCCAGCGTCCCCGTCTGCTAGTAAAAGGGGGTGCGAGGCCCCGGGGCGGGACATGGTTTTTATACTTTCCGGCGACCTTCTCTCGTGACGCCGGATAGCAGCTTCGGCCCGGATGCGACGCTTCCTGGCCGTATCCGGCTTGACGCCCACCTGACGTGCATATTCTGAGACCGGCTGCCCGTAGATCCGGGTACCAAGGATGAGATAGAAGTCGGATTCGGTGATCAGACCCGCCTGGACGTATCCCCAAAGGCGGCAGCACCACCTTCTGTACTCATCGCGAAGTACGATGCCCGCGAGCTCGATCTCCTCAGCGGCTCTCGCCAGATTCTGGATCACGTCTGGATCGGTGGCGCACTCACGCTTGGCGTGCTTCCATTCGCGTTCGTAGCCCGCGTACAGTCGGTTAATCGTGGTGTTGAGCACCCACTGGGCAAGGCAGTGCGGCCTGCGCTCTAGATTGATCCGGTGTATCGATTCGAGAAACGCCGCGCATACGCGCTGCCACAGTTCATCTGGGTTCCCCTTGTCCCAGTGGCGCTTCCATCTGTGGATTGCAAGAAGTCGGGGCCAGAACACCGCTAGCAGGATTGTCCAACAGCGCTCGTCCTCGCCCTTTCCGCGGGTCAATAGTATCGGCCTCAGAACCTCGTCCTTGCGCGGATCCCTTGGCGTGCCGGCGCGCATGAATGCGACCACATCACCCCACGTATCGAACTGCCCGAAAGGGGATGAGCCCTGCTGCAATGTCGCGAGCAAGGCCCTGAACTCACTGGATTCGATCTTCTTCTCGAGCCGGAAGTACTCCCGACGACGCTTGGTGGAAAATAGCATGACGCCCGACCTCTCCGGCCGGGCGTCGTGCGCCTCTTACTGGCCAACTAGGGCGTCACGCACCTCAGAGTTCTTGCTTCCTTTCCTTACTTGTGAGCCGCTGCTGGCGTCGTAGTGCGGTCGACCCCCGCAAACACATTAAGGGTGGAGCAATGCCGACACAAAATGGTCACATTGAAGTCGCTGCCATCCACGACCCATTGCAGGTCCTTATATTTCACCACGAGGCACGTTCCATCTTTGACCCCGAGCTTGCCGCTGCAATTCATGCAACGCCAGTTGGCAGGCAGAGAGTCGCGTTCCGTGAAACTCATTCGTGATCCTCCCTGGTGCCTGTACCTCGGACTGACGGACTCGCATGGAAAGGATTGCATCTGGGACTTAGACAGCGGATCCATTTCCGAGTCTCGTGTTCTTGGCGGCCCATGGGGCGATCATTCAGGCGTGCTCGTCGAGCAGGCGTCTCCGAACATCTTGGGCGGTGAGCAACTGAGGCATGGAGTCCCACCGCCTGCTGGACATTCGCCTTTCGTGACATCATCGTTCGTCCTCCTTCAGGCGCGCGCTGTTCCGGCGCCTGTTGGGACGGAATCTAGCAGGAAGGACTTCAAGGGCGGCGGGCGAGAGCGTTTGAATTGGGCGGACAATGCGCACGCCTAACTAGAAGCAGCATAGATAATTACAGCGATCGACCGAGAAGTCGAGCTAGCCGCTATATCAACGATTCCGCGGGGGTTGGACAGTTCCGACGATTGAGAGTACTACGGACGAGTGCGCCGCCGGCTACCGTGCCCCCTGACCTTCTTCCGCAAGGTCTCCACCTCACAGGGAAGCTCAAGGCGTTTGATGACCATCTGTAGTGTGATCGGTTGGGCTTGGAGTGTGGGGTACTTTGCCTCGGCGAACAGCACTTTGACATCCTCAGGTATCGAACGAATCGTCAGGTCCTTGGATCTGGCTTTTAGTAATCTTTGGACCAGTGGGAACCATTTCTTGTATAGAACCGCAGCCTCAGAAACTTCCGCTGCAGTCAAGACGTCGCCGCGCCCTGCAAGGCTCCTGGACAGCTGGGTGAGTGGACGTCGAAGGCCACGAGCCAGCTTCGCGGAGGACTCACCGAAAACCCTCTTGAGATCTTCCTCTTCATAGCTCTTCTCGTAGGGGAGAATTGCTGCGTCTGTTTGAGATTTAAGATACGTGAGCACATCCTTCCAGTATTGATCTGATCTATAGTCAAGGAATTTCTGGACTTCACGACTCGCCCGGACTTTGCCGAAGCGTCGCGGTACTTCTACTCCCTGGATGGGTAGCAACATGACCCTTCCGTCCTTCTTCCAGCGGCTTTTTGGTCGCCTTATCGTGTCTCCCGGAACAATTGCGACTTGCCTCAGGCGTGGCGGCACAAACGGACGCGGCGCTTCCGCAAGGTCCAACACATGCAGAAGCAATTCCCTGATTCTGCCAACAGACCCACCGGCACTCTCGAAGTACTCGTCGTACGTAACAAGATGCGCGAACGTGTGGTACATGCGACCTTCGACCGTATCTGGGTCCAGCAGGTGCACTCGCCATAGATGATCCTGCCTCGCTTCCTTGAACCACTGATTTGCCTCTTTCGGCGTCATTGCCTTGCCGAGTTCTTCGCCCAGACGTTTGGGCAGGTCTCCCTCTAGTTGGGACACCCTTACCGAATCCCAGCGGGCGCAAAGCGTGTCCCGTATTTCCTGAAACCAAACCGGGACCTGGTCTATCGGTATCGGATGCCGCTCCAAATCAGACCCTTCAAGTCCGAATGGATCTGTGGACCCACGTCCGGCACGCTTCTTCGTACGACGTCTTGATTTCTTCTGCTCTGCCATTCTGGCTCTCCCCTGACTTCCGCAACTCATCCAGCCGCCGACGCTCGGGTCTTCGTGTTCGATCATCGATTGGGGTTGCCGGGCTCAGGCACGCGGTGGCCGCCGTCCGCTTGTCCCATCCGCCCCACTTATACCCCCCTTCAACTCTGGGAGCCAGGAAACTGACGTTGGATTGGGTTGATGTGGGATGGCGTCGCGAGGTAGTTGTGGTCACAGGGAACGGATGCCAACTAGCACACTTGCATGAGGTTACATATGCATGACCGCTCCCAGTTCTGTACCGATCTGCAGTCTTGTGCTGCCGGATCGAGCGACGGGTACCGATATGACTGACGCGCAGAGGAATGCAACCCGGGTCTCTTTCTACACCCGGATCTCGACCGACGAGGACCATCAGAAGTACTCGCTCGGGGCCCAGAAGGAGCGGCTGGAGGCCTACTGCAAGGCCCAGTGGGGCGACGATTGGCGGCTCCACAAG
>CAYQJL010000243.1:0-7108 GCA_964417675.1 uncultured bacterium
TCCCTACCTGAACGGCCTCGGCGGTGGGTTCGTCTATGACGACGGTGGCGTCATCCTGAACAATCCCCACCTGGCTCCCGAGCAACCGTGGTGGCGTGCGCTGACGACCCCCTACTGGCCGCCCCCCCAGGATGCCGGCCTCTACCGCCCTCTGACGACCCTGACCTTCAAGCTGCAGCGCGCGCTTCACGGCCCGGCGCCATGGCCGTTTCACGCGCTGAACGTCTTGCTGCACGCGGCGGTTTGCCTGCTGGTCTACGCCGTTGCCCGGCGGGTGCCGGGCGTCGGCCGGGGCATCGCCTGGGCCGCGGCCGCCCTCTTCGCTGTTCACCCCCTGCATTGCGAATCGGTCACCGGGATTGTCGGCCGGGCGGAGTTGCTGGCCGCGCTCTTCGGCCTGCTGGCCTATCGCGCCTATCTGGCCCCCGAGAGCCGGGCCCGGCTCTTGCAGATCGGGCTTGGCATGGCTCTGGCGATCGCCTCGAAGGAGGGCGCCGTCGGTTGGTTCCTGCTGCTCGGCGCCCACCGGGCCGGCTGGCTGGGGGATCAACGCGGCTACCGCCGGCTGGCGGTCACGAACCGGCTCGGCGCGGAGGTGCGGGCCGATCTGGCCTGGATCGCCGGCGCGCTCCCGTATCTCCTGGCCCGCGGGGCCGTGCTTGGCTGGCAGATCCAGACCCATCCGACGCTGATCGACAACCCCCTGGTGGGCGCCGACGCCGGCACGCGCCTGCTGACCGCCGGCAAGGTGTTGTTGCACGGCTGGCTCCTGACGCTGTGGCCCGCGCGCCTCTCGGCCGACTACTCGTACAACGCCATTCCCCTCGAACGCAGCGTGGTGGGGCTGGGCGGACTCGCTCTGCTGCTCCTGCTGGCGGGCATCGCCCTGGCGATCCGGTACCGCTCACGGTTCCCCGGGCATGCATGGGCGTTGGCCTTCTACCTGGCGATGCTCCTGCCGGTCAGCAACCTTCTCGTTCCGATCGGGACGATCTTCGGCGAACGGCTGCTCTACCTGCCCTCCTTCGGCCTCCTGCTGCTGATCACCCTGCCGTTCGGCCTGGCGTTCGGCCGGTGGCGTATCGCACCGCTCCTGCTCGCGGCCGCCCTCCTGGCCGGCGGGTTGCGCACGGCCGCACGCAATCGGGATTGGGTCGACGACCACGCCCTGTTCAGCGCCGGCGTGGCGGCCCACCCGGCCAGCGCGCGCCTGCAGGCCAATCTGGGCACAACCCTGGCGGCGCGCGGGGATCTCGAAGACGCGGAAACGCACCTGCGGGCGTCCCTGGCGATCGCGCCGGGCAACAGCAAGGCGCTCAATGGCCTGGGACATGTCCTGATTCTCACCGGACGGCATGACGAGGCCGAGCGCATCTTGCAGGATGCGACCGAGCGCTATGCACGGGATCCGGAACCATGGCAGCGCCTGGGCAATCTCTATCTCGAACTCGGGCGCGGGGCCGATGCCCTGGCAGCCTTCGACCGGCAGCTGGCCCTGGCACCAGAGAGCCCCGCCGGCTGGATCGGCCGGGCCTCGGCGCTCTTTCTCCTGGAGCGTTTTCCCGAGTCGGCCAGCGCATGGGAACGAGCCGTGCGGTTGAGTGGGCCCGAACAGGACCTGCGACGACACCATGCCGTCGCGCTGATTCGGGCCGGGCGGCAGCAGGAGGCCATCGATTTGCTGCGGGTGCTGGCCCGCGAGGAACCCGCCGACGCCGTGCTCCAGCACGAACTGGCCCGGCTGCTGCTCGAAGTCGATCCCGCACACCCCGCGGGCTTGGAATCCGCCCGCCGGGCGGTCGCGATCGCGCCCTCGGGCAAGCACTGTGGTACACTGCTCGACCACCTGCTGGCACGTGACGATTGTGCGGCGGCGCGCGCGTTCTTGCAGGGAGATGCGGTCGCGGCGCTGCCCGATTCGGTACGCGCGCAGCTGCGGCGACGCGCGGTGGAGTGTGTAGACCCATAAGACCAAGGGGGAACCCGAGCGGACCTGAGGCCCGGGACACGAAAGGAGTGGGGGTGTGAACCTGCCGAGCGGACCGGCCATCCGGCGTACGGGCGGCGGCCGGGGGGTCTGGATGTGGATCGTGGCGACACTGCTCGGCGGCCTGCTGCTGCGTGTCGTGACCTTCGTGGCGTGGCGCAAGGGGGCCTTCATGGGGGTCCCGGGCTTCGAGGATGCCGTCTACTGGAAGCAGTGGCAGGATCTGGCCGCCGGCGGCGCCACCGCCCTGCCGTGGGGCTCGCCGGTCTACACCTACCTGCTTTCCTGGATCGGCACGGTCACCGGCCAGAGCATGGCGGCCATCCTGGTGGTGCAGTCGCTGCTGGGTCTGGCTCTGGCACCCCTTCTGGCCTGGGCCCTGCGCCCCCTGTTGCTTCCGCGCCACGCCTGGATCGCCGCGTTCGCGTATGCCATCCACCCCCTCGGTCCTTTCTTCGAGATGCGCCTCCAACCGGTGGTCTGGATCCTGGGACTGGTGATCGTGGCTACCCGCCTGTTGTTCCTGGCAAGCGGACCGGATCGCGGGCGATACGTCTTCGGAGGCCTGGCCCTGGGTGCCGGGGTCCTCTTGCGCCCGCTGCTGTTTCTGATGCTCGCTGCGGCCGCGCTGTGGATTGTCCTGCGCCGCCACCGGAAGGCCGCGGTGACGGCGGCGCCGCAGGATCCCGCCACGACGAGGTCCCCAGGATCCCGGAGAAGGCCGGCCTATGGCAGCGGGGCCGGGCTGCTGGTCGCGTTGCTGTTGCTGCCCGTCCTGCTGTGCGGCTACCACGCAACGCTCGAGGACGGCGCCTTCGCCTGGAACTGGTCGGACGCCTATTTTTTCCACCGTTCCTTCGAGCAGCACACCTGGGGCACGGCGCGGGCCACCCAGCCGCCCGCCTTCCGGACACCCGATCAGGTCGAGTCGATCGCACAGCAAGCCGAAGCGCGCATGCTCAGCCGGGCCGAGATGGCCGGTTTCTACCGGAAGGAAGGGTTCGGCGTGCTGCTCGAGCGTCCGGTGACCGTTGCGGGCAACCTTCTCGCCAGAGCGGCCCTGCTGCTCGGTGCCCATGAGATCCCGGATCCGGTCTCCCCCACGGCGGTGTTGCGCGCCCAGGCTCCCTACCTTCAGTGGGGGCTGTACCTCTTCCCCGCTGTTCTGGGCCTTGGCCTTCTGGGTCTGTGGGTCCTGGCACTCGACGGGCGGGCGCGGCGCCTGCTGATCCCCGTGGGGATCCTGGCCGCCGTCAATGTCGTGGGCATCCACTCGGCGGCCTCCCGGTGGCCGCTGGCCGTGCTGCTCTTGCCCGCCGCGGTGCTGGGCCTCACCCAGCTGCCCGGCCTCCTCCGGCGCGCAGCGCTTTCCCCGCCCCGCTGGCTGATTCCGGCGGCGGGGCTCTTCGTGGTCCTCTCGGCGCTCGACCTCCCGCGGGCCGGCGTGCGGTTCGAGGACCGGTCAGAGGATCTGCGGGAAGAGGCCCGGATGCATTTTGCACGCCAGGACATTCGCGGGGCCACGCGGCTTCTGCGTGAGGCCGCGCACAGCAATCCCGGCAATCCCCTGGTCCACAGCGATCTGGCGATCGTCTACCGGCAGGAGGAGCTGTCCCGGGCGGCGCGCGAGGAGTATGAGCTCGCCTTGGTCATCGACCCGGATTGCGAGCCGGCCCTCTACGGGCTCGCCGAGCTGCTACGCCTGCAGAAATCGTACGCGGCGGCCGAGTCGCTGGCCCTGCGCCTGGTGAACCTCCACCCGAACCACCCGCTGTACTGGAATGAGCTGGGAGCGATCGCGACCCAGATGAACAAGTTCCCCCAGGCTCGGATGGCGCTCACGCGCGCCCTGCAGCTCTTCCCCGACTACCAGGCGGCCCAAACGACCCTGCAGTCGATCGCGACCGCCGAGGAGCAGGCCGGAGCCCTGTTGCTCCCGGCCCAGATGCTGCCGGCCAATGACAGCCGGCTGGCTCAATTCGGCCGCGAGGCCCTGGCGGCCCTTCCGGCGGGAGCGATCGCGGAGGCCGACAGCATCAGCAGGCAGGCCGGGGACGAGTTTCCCGAGGAGCCGTTCGCCTGGTACGTGCGCAGCACGGTGTTGCTGCGTATGCAGCGGCCCGACGAGGCGGCGGCGCTGCTGAAGCGCATCATAGAAACCGCTCCGGGCCGGCTGATCACGACCCAGATGGCCGCGCGGGCCTTCTATGAGGCAGGCCGCCCGACCGAGGCTCAGCAGCTCGTGCGCTTCAGTCTGGCCCACGCGGCCGATGAGCGCAATCAACGCCGGTTGGAGAAGCTGGCCGAGTCGATGGGCATGGCGGTGGAAGCCGGCGGCCCCGGCAGCGACAGCGAAGACGACTGATCCGCGGCGCAAACGGAAGATCAACCGCCGATGTAGGGCAGGTTCTTGAGGTTCTGCAGCTCCTCGGGCGTCATCTCGCGGTAGTCCTCCTCCCAGGGCGGTCCGCTTTGCGGCGGGCGCCTCTGCAGCACCTGCGGGTCGATGATCGATTCCATCAGCCCACCGTCCAATCCCACGGGAATCGGTTCATCCAGCAGATAGAGCAGGGTGGGAACGATATCGATCAGGGAGAAGAGCCGTTCGGGATCCCGGTCGCAACGTCCGGGCCGGATGCCGGGCCCGGTGAGCACGTACATGCCGTTCATCTTGTGCCAGCCGGAGAGAAAGGGGCCGTGCGGCTCCAGGTAGGGTGAACCGGGCTTGGCATCCACATCGCCGAGAACCATGAAGTTGCCTTCCGAAGGCAGCGCGATCACATCCGGACCCACCTCGGCGTAGGTTCCCACGAAGACCTCTTCATTGGTCCAGACCGCCTCGCACAGGCGCTCACCGGTCTGCGGATTGCGGGCCGCCAGCAGATCGCCGACCAGGCGCTCGCGGATGGCGAGCGCTTCCTCGGGAGACCATGGCGCCTGGGGATCACGACCGCGCCGCGTGATGTAGAGGCGGGCCGCATCGCCCTTGTCCAGGCAGTAGATGCTGCCGGCTTCGCGTTCATCCAGGGCGCCGCCCGGGCGGCGCAGGTACTCCTGCACCTTCAGATCACGCCGCAGCGGGCCGAAGCCATGATCCGAGACGAGCAGCACATGGGTACCCGGCCCGGTCGCGGCCAGGATCTCCGCGAGGGCCTGATCCTGAGCCACCCAGAAATCGTGGATCTCGCGGCCGTACCTCGCGGCGCGTTCGGCATCGTAATGCGGATTCTCCGGATCGCTGAACATCCAGAAGGTGTGCTGAATGCGATCGCTTTCCGTGAAGACCACCCACATGAGGTCGAACGGCTCCTGGGCCAGCCAGTCGAGGGTGATGCGCGTGCGCCGGTCGAGCGAGGCATGGTAGGCCTCCAGCAGGCTGTCCTCCTCGCCCTCGGTGAGCTTCATCTGCATCTGATCGAGTTCGTAGGGCTGGATCGCGGCAGCCAGATCGCGCGGATATGTGAAATCGTCTTCATCCAGGTGGGGGAATCCGGCGATCATGAGACCGTTGACCTCGTCGGGAGGATCGGTCATCGGGACATTCATGATCAGGACCCGTTTGCCCTTGGCGCTCAGGACGTTCCAGATCGGCTGAGCCCGGCGATTCTTGGCCGTCTCGTTGACGATGATCGACTGGTTCGGCAGGCGGCGCTGGAAATCGAAGATCGCATGCTTGCCCGGGTTGACACCGGTCACCGCCGAGGTCCAGGCCGGTGGCGAGAGGTACGGCACGACGCTCTGCATCTCGCCCCAGGCACCCCGAACCTGCAAGTCGGCGAGGGTCGGCAGATCCCCCTGATCGATCCACGGCTGCAGAATCTCCCAGGTGGCGCCATCGAGCCCGATCACCACGACACGCTCCCTTGGAGAAGTCCCGTCGCAGTGCAGATCGCACAACACCAGCAGGAGCAGTCCCGCCGTCACTGCGGTCCAGCGCATCGATCCGAACATGCGCATCATCGGGGCTCCTTTCTCCAGCCGGGCGCCGGCACCCTCCGGCCGCTCGGGCCGGTTGAGTCAACGACCGGTCACGACAAGGTGAGGATCCCCATGCAAGGATCCTCACCTTTGTCGCATCCACCGGAACTGCCCGGCAGGGCCCTGTTCCAGAAGGTCTACGGTAACCGCGGGCGTCCTCGGCGGCCTTAACTCGGCCGCCATCAGACCGGCACCTAGCGGTAGATGGTCTTGATCGAACCCCAGCTCGCCTCGTTGGTCGGCGTCGAGCACGGATTCTGCTCGCAATTGTCCCAGGACTCGTAGAAGTCGCCCTGGTGCAGCGGACCCAGGCAGTCCTGCTCCCAGGTCATGACGCACTCCCCGCCGTACCCCGGAACGCAGCAGGGGCGGATCTCGCCGATCCCGGCACAGTCGTAGGCGGGAGTCCCACCCGCGCAGTAGAAGCCCCAGTGCCAGGTGCCGCCGATGGCGTCGCATTCTGCCTCGGGACGCACGTTGCAGATCGTGCCGAAACAGCAGGCGTACTCCTCGGGGCAGGGATTCGGATCGCAGCTGTCAAGCTCCTCGTACCAGGTTCCCCCGCCGGCTGCGCAGACGGCCTCGGTCACAATCGTGCACTCGCCAAGAGTGCAGCAGACCGCCTCTTCGTCACCACCCGAGGGTGGGCAACAGGCCTCACCCAAGTCATCGCCGATCCCCATGGCGCCCAGGCAGACCATGTCGAACAGCTCGGCCGGAACCAGGCAGTTCCCGGTGATGGCCATATCCTGGGCGGGATCCACATCCAGCTGGATGCGCGTGGAGTAGTAGGCATAGCCCGTGAAGTAGTAGACTGGAACGAAGTTGCCTTCCCACACCGTACCGGCGGCCACCACGGCGGTGCCTTCGTCGGCACCCGGCCACCCTGGCGTAGAGAGCTCGAGGTGGTCCGGCAGGCAGGCGCCCCATTCGGTGAAGTAGAATTTGCCATCGAAATCGGCGCTGATGCCGAACTCGCTTCCACACCAGACCTTTTCGTCATTCCACGCGGCAACGACGTAGAACAGGGTCTGGTTCGCGGGGCTCGAGAGCGGCATGTTGGTAATCTGCTCTTGGCAGCTGACAATGCCGTACTGGGAGCCATATTCAGCACACCAGTCCATGCCTTGCGAGTAGACGAAA
>CAYQJL010000244.1:0-23803 GCA_964417675.1 uncultured bacterium
GGAAGGGGCGCGGGCGAGTCCGCGGACGGCAACAGGATGTCGCGCCAGGCGCGGTCACCTTCCGGCTGGCCGGCCAGCTCCTTCAGCGACAGCGAGAGCAGGGTCAGGATCTGGATCCGCAACCCGAACCCGTTGGCCAGCAAACGCCCCATTGGCTGGAGCTGGGAGGAGGCAATGACATAACGCCCCATCGGCGACATCTCACTGTCGATGCGGGCGCGCAGCATCGGGATCAGCTCGGGCACGAGCTGAAACTCATCGAGGATGACCGGTGGTGGGAAGCGCTCGAGGAGAAGCCCCGGATCCTCTCGAGCAATCCGGCGCACGGTTGGATCATCGAGCGGGCAGTAGCGATGGGAGGCGGCGAGCAGCCTACGGAGCAACGCCGTCTTGCCGGCCTCCCGCGGCCCAACCACAGCCACCACCGGCGCTTCCGTGAGCGCCCTCCGGAATCTGGGCTCGATCGTTCGAGAGATCCAGTTCATGCCAGCCTCAGCCCCACTTCGACCAGCTCGTCAACTTCGCGCCCCGGTTGCCCCGTCCCGCACGAAGCCGGTGCCCTGCCCACGCCATCCGTGTGGCAACCTCGCGTCGTAGCCGCCGCCCAATCGGTGTGGCAACCTCGCGTCGTAGCCGCCGCGCCCAATCGGTGTGGCAGCCTCGCGTCGTAGCTTCCGCGCAATCGGTGTGGCAACCTCGCGTCGTAGCCGCCGCGCGCAATCGGTGTGGCAGCCTCGCGTCGTAGCCGCCGCGCCCAATCGGTGTGGCAGCCTCGCGTCGCAGCCGCCGCGCCCAATCGGTGTGGCAGCCTCGCGTCGTAGCTTCCGCGCAATCGGTGTGGCAACCTCGCGTCGTAGCTTCCGCGCAATCGGTGGCGAACTTCGGGGCGACTGCTTCTTCGGAAACGTGTTGAAACCTGCGGATATCAGATTCTCTCGCCAAGAAGATTGATCGGACATGGACGGTTTGAAGGCAAGTAAAATAGGATTCGAACTCTGCTTTTGCAGACATACAAGGCGGCCCGCGGACTCGGCAACGGGTGCACGATCTCCTTGCAGGCATGGTGATGGCCGAAGGTATCCGGGATAGTTGGTCACGGGTCATGATGGGTCATAGGTGTGGTATGGGTCATGGGTCACGGGTCATGATGGGTCATAGGTGTGGTATGGGTCACGGGTCATGGGTATGGGTCATGGGTATGGGTATGGGTCATGGGTGTGGGTTATGGGGCCCGAAGGGCCCGAATGTGTCTCTGGGAGCCAGGATATTCCGAGGAGTTTGAGGGTGTCTCGGGGAACCAGGGGATGTCGATCGAGGTGTTGGATGACATCCTCTCGGACAGTTTGCGAAGGCTATCTTGCTTTATTGTAGTTAGTTACAATGGACCCCGGGGTCCCTGGTGATGCACTTTTGCTGCATATAGAATCAATCGCTTCTCTGTCGCCTTGTCAAGTGTCGCATGCATGCTGCTGTCTGGGAACGGCTTCCAAGCAGATTCCGCCCCGACCCCGGATCCGTTGGGGCGTCAGGAGCATCCTCGCACGGTTCTGCTCGAGCATGACCTCCCAAGAACCCGCGCAGATTTTATCAGCAAATACAGAATTGTATTCCTATTTACCTTAAACTATTTGAGCTCCTGCCCCTATGAGGATGCCACTCCAGATTCGAGCTCTTGCGCCCATGAGGATGCTACTCCTGGAGGAAGATGGACATGATGAAGACTAGGAAGGCTATGAAGACGATGGAGATGAGGCGACATAGGTGAGATGACATAGGTGAGATGACGTAGGTGAGATGACGTAGATGAGATGACGTTCAGCCTGAGATGACGTAGCTGAGATGAGATGAACTCGAGTGCCGGACGAGAGCTGGCGGTAGATCAATCCGTGGGTTCGACACCGCAACATGATTGCCGCGCACTGATGATCATCAACATGATTGCCACGCACTGATGATCATCAACCAAGGAACGAGACTTGTCACTTCCCACGGTCTTGACCCTCGTGGCTTCGTCCTGGGTGTGGGGACCCGAACTCGTCACGCCTGTCTGCCCGCCTGGTGTGCCCTCTCGCCAGCGTATTCCACTGATTCCGGCCACCCAGTCCACGCGATTCCGGCCACCCAGTCCACAGGATTCCGGCCACCCAGTCCACGCCAAACCAGCGTCGAGTTTCCCAGCGGAGCCCGCCGGCGTATCCCCACAGGCGAGACATCGGGACGCTCAAGCGGGCGGTGGTCTAGCCTTCGGCGCTAAGATGGGACCGTGGATTCGATCGGCACAGGACATAATTATTGCGTATAATATGCGATACTAATGCATATATGATAGACTACTCATGCTGCCGGCAACGGGGCAAGCGACGCCCCGTGATTGCGAGGCGTAGTGGCCCGTGATTGCGCGGCATTCCCTGATCGCGCAGGACTGCCTGATCATGCGGCGCGCACGGACTCGATGGCCGGAGTCGATCGGGAATGGGTGATCGGCTCCATGCTATCAGAGTGGGAAGGACAACGATGAGCAACCCGACGGCGTACCGGCCACGGCGGGTGGCATCCTTGATCGTGGAAGAGCTCGAGAGACACTGGCTTGTCATCGTGGGCGGGATGCGGGGAAGCGGCAAGAGCACTCTCATGCGGCGGGAGCTGGGACGTGGTCGTCGTTTTCTCAGCCTGGCCGACGTGCGTCACCGGGCGGTGGTCAGCCGCGATCCCGACAGATTCCTGGCGACACTCGAGGGATCCTGGTGCATCGATCAGGTCGAGCGTGCGCCCGGCCTGTTGGACGCGGCCGTTCGCTGGGCGGCTGCGCGGCCTGTTCCTGCCCCGGCCAGTCTGCTTCTTGGGCTCACCCTGAGCGGGAGCCTTGCGCCCCGCCTCCCGAGCGGGCACGGACAGCCGCATCAAGTCGTGCAGGCAATGCGCCGGAAGTGGCGGCCCATCGCAACCGATCAGAACTCATCAGCCTCGGGCCGGGAGACGGGGGCGAGCCTGGGCCATTCCTGGCTCGCCTGGGATGATTCGGGCTGCCCCTGGATCTCTGCCGCCAACACTGCCTACATCCACCTCTGGTCCTTGGCCACGGCTGAGCTAGCTGGGCCGCCAACTCCCTCGCGCCGGGCCGCGAGCGCCGGCCGGCATCGGACGACCCCCGGGCCGATCGAGGAGTTCGGGAAGGTGCTGCTGCGAGGCGGTTTGCCCGGGCCGGAGTGGGCCTGGCCGGAGAGGTCCCGGCCAGAACGGCACGGGCCAAAGCAGCACGAGCGAGAACGGCACGAGCGAGAGCAGCACCGGCGAGAGTGGGACAATGGGGGAGGCTTGGAGAGCCTGGACGAATGGATGCGTCGGCACTGGGATGCCTTGCTCAGGCGGGATCTCGTCCCGTTTCTTCGTTCTGGAAGCGCCGGGGCGTTCGAGCGCTTCCTTCTTCAGGTCGCGCAGGACTGCGGGAGGTCCGTCAATTACAGCCGCTGGGCGCAGGGCGCTGGCGTTGTGACCAACACAGCCCGCGCTTGGTGGCGCCTGCTCATGATGTCGGGATTGGCCTTCGTGACGCCGGCCTATCCGGGCGCGGGGGCGAGCCGCGCCGCCCAGGCGCCACGGGCGTACTTGAGCGACACGGGCCTTCTGGCCAATCTCTTGGGTTGTCGAGATTCGCGGGATGCGACTACGGGGTCCCATGCAGAGGCGCTCCTGCTCGCCCATGTGGCGGGCGAACTGCTCCGGCTCGCGTCCGATGCTGGAGAGCCGGCGCTTCTGGCCCATTGGCGACCGAGGCAGGGGGTGGGCGTGGACTTCATCTTCGAATCGGAAAGCGTTGTCTACAGCGTGGTCTGCTCGGCTCTGGCTGAGCCCGAGCCGGCCAAGATAAAAGCCGTCAAGCAGTTCCAGTCCCTGCTGCCCTCGTCGGACCGCGGCCCGGCCCTGGCGATCTGTCTGCGTGATCAGACCGGGGAGCTCGATGGGGTTCAGTTGCTTCCCGCGGCGTGGCTGCAACAGATGTCAACGTGAGCCCCCCATGCCTGGACCCCCGACCGCGCGCGTTGCCGCGAGCGGTCCAGGTGACGCGACGCCTTCCGGCCTGTGTCTCACCGGACCGCCCGCCCGTTGGCCTCCAGCATGGTTCTCCTCAGCCTCTTCCCGCCGGATGCACCGGCGCATCCGGCGGGGCATCCGGCGGGGCCGCGGTGCGGGCTATCTGCTCTTGATCGGGGCGATTCCGGGTCGAACCTGGGGATGTATCGAGTACAAAAAATGGCTGAATTCGCGCCTTCCCTGTGTTTACACCTGTTGATTCCTAAGGCCATGCGGCGGCTCCACCGAATAGATCAGTGAAGCGGGCGGCTGCACAGACCCAAGCAACCAATCGATTCCGGAACTGCGTCGGATGTCGACCCCGGGATTGATCGGGAATTCGATCTTCAGGTGCTCGCCTCCGCGACAATCTCCGCATGCCAACGCAGGGCCAGCCCCTCGCACGGGTCATCGAGCGGCCCTGCCGGATGCCGGTCGGGCGCGTGTCGGTCCTGCCGGATGCCGGTCGGGCGCGTGTCGGTCCTGCCGGATGTCGGTCGGGCGCGTGTCGGCCCTGCCGGATGCCGGTCGGGCGCGGGTCGGGCTGGCCGGATGCCCGCAAGGTGGGTGCGCCAGGGTGCGGCCCCGCCTGGCATGCAGGCCATATGGGAAGCACACAATACGTGGGAGGAATCAGATCATGTCGTTTCACCAACCATCACGCCTCTGCGGGGGGCTGCTTCTGGCGATTCTGCTCTTGGCAGTCGGACAGTGTACAGCCGGTACCGTCAAGCTTGGTTTGAACTATCCGCAAACGGGTCCGTACCAGGTTCAGGGTCTGGATCAGTGGCGGGCTGCCAATCTGGCCGTCGATGAGATCAATGCCTCCGGGGGCATCCTCGGCCAGCAGGTCGAGATCGTCTGGCGCGACTCGCAATCGCGGACCGACCTCACGAGGCCGAACATCGTCGATCTGATCGACTCCGAGGGGGCCCAGATGGTCTTTGGCGGCTCCTCGAGCGGCGTCGCCGTGGCGGCCGGCAAGGTCTGCCAGGAGAAGGGCGTTCCCTTCTTTGGGACTCTGACCTACTCCACCGCCACCACGGGAACCGACGGCCACCGCTACACGTTCCGCGAATGCTACGATGCCTGGATGGGAGCCGGTGCGATTGCCGAGTACCTCAATCAGAGTCACTCCGGCAAGAAGTACTTCTACATCACGGCCGACTACACCTGGGGCCACACGACCGAGGCCTCTCTGCGGGAGTTGACTTACACCACCGATGCCGATACTCATCGCAGTGTCAAGACGCCCTTCCCCAATGCTACGACCGAGGACTTCAAGAAGGCCCTGGCCTTTGCGAAGATGGTCAACCCCGACGTGCTGGTCCTGGTGCTGTTCGGCAACGACATGGTCGAATGCGTGCGCCATGCGACTGCCATGGGACTCAAACAGAAGGCACAGATCGTTGTCCCGAATCTCACGCTGGGCATGGCCGAGGGCGCCGGACCCAAGGTGATGGAAGGCGTCATCGGAGCCTTGCCGTGGTGCTGGCAGGTTCCCTACAAGTACGACTATCCGATGGGCCGCCAATTCGTAGAGACATATGCCGAACGGTATGGCCGCTATCCGAGCACATCCGGCGCGTCGGCGTACACCATCGTGTACCAGTACAAGGATGCGGTTGAACGTGCCGGCAGCTTCGCCGGGCATGAAGTCGTGAAGGCTCTAGAAGATCACCGCTATACACTCCTGAAGGACGAGCAGTACTGGCGGGCCTTTGACCATCAATCCATCCAGACCGTTTATGCTGTTGTGTGCAAGCCCGAGGCAGAAGTGCTGCGGGACAAGTACAATCTCGACTACTTCGACATCATCAGCAGCACCCCGGGTGAGAAGGCCGCCATCTCTCTGGCCCAGTGGGAGCAAGTCCGCGCGGCGGCCGGCAAACCGACCCATCTAGAGACCTTGCCGGGTGAGTCACGGGTGGCCAGCCGCTAGAGCGGTGCGGCCGGGAGGCCGTCACTGGACAGGGGAGTACGCGATGAAGAACACGTCAATCTGGCGGTCGCTGGGGATCCGGGGCAAGATCAACCTGATCTTGATCCCGGCCATCGTCCCCATGCTCGCCATTGCCTTGGTTGCCTACCTGTCTCACCGCGAGTCATCCATCGAGCATGGAAACCGGGCCATGGATCTGATTGCCGGAGCCACGGCGGATCGGCTGGACGCTCACTTCCAACGCCAGGCCGCCGTGTTCGCGGAATGGACCACGGAAGACATCTACGGTCTGGCCATCGAGTTCGATACCGTCAAGGAGATGGGCGATCAGTTCGTCTCGATGTTGGAAGCCGCTCCCGCCTTTGGGTTTCTCATGGTGACCGACGCGCGGGGAAAGGTGCTTCAGTGTGCCAGCCGGGCGGCGGGCGGAGACATTCTCGTCGGACAACTCAACGGCCAGAGCCTTCCGGATGCGATCCCCGGCGAGCAGCAGACCCGCTCTGCCGAATTCGGGAGCAGCCGGGCGCTTACTCTGGCCAACCAGCCCTACGAGCAGACCTACATGCTCACGATGCCGGCCCGTCAGACCTCCGGCGAGGTCAACGGGTACCTGGTCGCTTTCCTGGACTGGCGGATCGTCACCGATCTGCTGTCCGCGTCGGGACGGGCCTTGGCGCAGAGCGGCTTCACCAGTGCCACCGTGGCGTTGCTGGATCCGCCGGCCAACCGGATCATGGTGTCGCTCCAGTCCGCGGGGGAGACTCGCCCGTTGACTCTGGATCCGCCGGTGCGGCAGTGGCTCGGGGCCGGGCGCGATGAAGGCCAGGGCGGTGAGCTCTCGGTGGAAGGCATGATGCAGTACGTGCATGCCGCGCCGGTCGATCACCTCACCGCATGGTGGCAGACCGGGACATCCGGCGAAGGTGCGACGGGGCGCTTGGCGCTGGCCACCTTCGTGCCCCGTTCCCAGGTCCTGGCACAGGTGCAATCGGTGTTGCTGCTCAACGCGGGCATCGCCGCGGCGGGCGTTCTGCTTCTCCTGGGCATCGTCTGGTTCATGTCGAACGGCATCGCTCGGCCTGTTCGCGCGATTATCGCCCACTTGCGCAAGGGCTCGGACTTCGTCAGCGAGACTGCCGAGCAGTTTGCCTCGGCTAGCAAGTCACTGGCCGATGGCAGCACAGCGCAGGCGGCCGGGATTCAGGAGGCATCGAGTTCTCTCGAGCAGATGTCGGCCATGACGAAGCAGAATGCCGACCATATGCGTGAGGCCAATGGTCTCATGGTGGAGACTCGGGAGCAGGCCACGGCGGGCAATGAGTCGATGAAGCGGTTGACCACGGCCATTGAAGAGATCAAGGCCTCCTCGGATGAAACCGGCAAGATCGTCAAGACGATCGAAGAGATCGCCTTCCAGACCAATCTGCTGGCGTTGAATGCGGCCGTCGAAGCGGCCCGGGCCGGAGAGGCAGGCAAGGGGTTCGCGGTGGTCGCGGAGGAAGTGCGCAATCTGGCTCTGAGGGCGAGCGAGTCGGCCCGTAGCACCGGAGATCTGATCGAAACATCCATGGCGGGAGCCGACCGGGGTGTCTCGCTGGCTGCCGAAACCCACCAGAGCCTGGAAGAGATTACCGGGAGCATTCAGCGGGTGAGCGACCTGTTCCAGTCCCTGGCGAGCGCCAGTGAGCAGCAAACCCAGGGCATTGAGCAGGTCAACATCGCCGTGAGTCAGATGGACACAATCGCCCAGCAGAATGCATCGATCGCCGAGGAGACGGCCTCGGTGTCCGAGGAGCTCAATCAGGAGGCAGGGCGCATCAAGGATCTGATCGCGGGCCTGGTGGGTGCGATCAGCGGCGCACATGCCCGAGCGGATCTCGCGCGCGAGCCCACGGCGCTGCGCCGTGGATCCGGGCAGCCGCCGCGGGCCGGGGAGCGATGGGCAGCGGATTCCGACATGCATCTAGAGGCAATTTCCCAGGAGCGGCCCGGCCAGAGAGCCTCCCGCCCCAACGTCGCGGCATAGTGAACGACGGTCGGTTCCCCGGGACGCGTTCTGGGGTCGTCTCCAGGATGCTTTCCCGGGGAGCCTTCAGGGCTAGAGATAACGTGCGAACCAATCGGCGATGCGGCGCAGGCGCTCCCGGCGATTCTGCGGACGCCCGCCGCGTGACAGGCCGTGGGACTCGCCCTCGAAGCGAACCATCTCCACGGTGCGTCGCTGCATCTTGAGCAGGGTGAAGAGCTCTTCGCCCTGCGCGATCGGGCAACGCAGATCATCCTCGCTGTGAATGATCAGCAGAGGTGTTCTGATCTGGTGGGCGTAGAAGTTGGCGGAGTCTCTCAGATAGCGCATTGGCGTCTCCCACGGAAAGCTCTTCCGGGAGAGAATGCGATAGAATCCAAGGTCCGACGATCCCGCCTGGGTCATCACATTGCCCACCTGCCGTTGCGTCACGGCGGCCCGGAAGCGTTGGGTATGGCCTACGATCCAGGTCGTCATGAAACCGCCGTAGCTGCCGCCCAGCACGCCCAGACGCCGCCCGTCGATATACGGCTTGCGGACCATTTGATCGACGACCGCCATGAGGTCGTCGTAGTCGAGCTTGCCCCAGTTGTTTTCGATGCAGTTCATGAAGCCCAGGCCATAGCCGCTGCTGCCGCGCGGATTGGTGAAGACCACGACGTATCCCTGGGCGGCCAGATAGTGCATTTCGTGGAAGAACGAGTAGCCGTACTGGGCCATCGGCCCGCCGTGGATGTTCAGCACCAGAGGGTAGCGGCGCCCGCTACGGAAGCCGGGAGGTTTCAGGATCCAACCGTGAACCGGTACGTTCTTGTTCCGGGTTCCTCCGAAGAGAACCTCTTGCGGCTCGTTCAGGATCCAGGATGCCATGGCCTGCCGGTTGAGGGTCGTGAGCCGATGCATGCTTCCGGACCCATTCAGCTCGATGTTGTACAGATCCCCCGCATCCAGCATCCGGCTTGCCGCAACGACCATACGTCCGAGAGAAGGGCCGCCGTGGGCCGCATACACATTGACTCGGCCGGCCGTCTCGCAACGCGGGGCGCAAGTGCGTTGCCGCCCGCCCCGGCGGCTGCCCTGCCCACGGCCCCGGTTGCCTGCAATGCTGTACAAGCGGGAGGCGCCGTGCTCATTGATGACAAAGGCAATGCGCTCTTCGCCATCCGCGGAAGTTCCGTGCGTACGGCCGCGGACGGCATGATCGGAGCTCGGGGCCTCGCGGTAGACATGCAGGAAGCTGGCGCCGCTGGGGACCGTATCGCCGGCGACGTGCTGGAAGGGCCAGTTGTCGAGCTGGGGCGTGAGATCGCGCACCTGGCCGCCGGCGCATTCGACGCGATAGATGTGGTGGCGGTGGCGGATCCACTCACCGTCCTGGCCGAAGTGTCCAATGTAATACAGAGCGGAACCGTCCAATGACCAAGCCGGGCTGGACACGGGGCCGAAGCGCCGGGTGATCTTCCTTGCGCCGCGGCCGCCGGCGGTCATGACATACAGGTCGTCGTTGTCGGGGCGCAGGTCGGCGTCCGGGATTCGATTCGATACGAAGGCGATGTGGCGCCCGTCGGGACTCCAGACTCCGTGGGTGTCATTCTGGGGACCCCTGGTAAGTTGCTCGGCCGGCCCCGGTTTTTCGCCGGCGCCCGACAGGTTCGCTCTCCCGCGCCGGACGCGAATCCGGAACAGATGCCAGTGTTCGGGCGGAAAGAACCCGTCGCCATCGAGTTTGTGCTGCAATTGCGTGATGTGCTTGTAGGCTGGACGACGCTGCTTGTCTTCGGATGCGATGCGCGGCTGCCGGCGGTGGTTGAACAGGATCCAGGCTCCATCGGGCGACCATTGCAGGTCGCGGATCGGTCCTCCGGACAGGGCGGTGAGCGGCCACGGTTCCCCGCCGCCCTCCAGGGGCAGGATCCAGATCTGCGGCGGCTGATTCAGCGGCTGGCGCACGTAGGCGATCCGGCCGCCCTGCGGGTGCCAGGCCGGTTCGGTGTCGCGGCCTGTTCCGCGCGTGAGCTGCCGGGGGGTGCCTCCTGTCGTCGGCAGCCACCACAAGTTGGACTCATAGCGGTTCTCCGAGAGATTCATCCTGCGGCGCACGAATAAGAGACTTTGTCCATCGGGCGACAGGGCCGGTTGGAGCGGTGTGTGGAGCTTGAAGAGATCGTCGAGACGGACAGCCCGTCTTCTACCTGCCATGTCCTACCTCCAGGAAACCGGCCTCATGGGCAGGGGCCCAGCTGCGCGGCCGGGCCCCTGTCGTACGTTCCTTCCCGATCGGCGGAACCGGTCGCGCCGGCCGGGCCGTCCCTCCGCGTGGAACCGGTCACGCCGCCCGGGCCGTCCCTCCGTGCGGGACCGGTGTTGCCTAACGGGACCAGCGTTGCAGAATGTGCGCGTAGTTGGCCCGTTCGTAGGCGCTCGGATCGGGGCTGCGCATGAGATTCATGCTTCCCAGGCCCTGCTCGAGGGAATCGTACTCGTGCTGTTCCAGCCAGTCGGCCAGACCGTCGATCAGTTGCGTGATGATCTGCGGGCCCTTCTGCAGGATGGCCGAGACGGTCTGAATCGCACCCGCGCCGCAGAGCACCGCCTTGACCGCGTCAAGGGGTGTGTGAATTCCGCCGGTGACGGCCAGGGATGTGTTGACCCGTCCCGACAGAATCGCCAGCCAGCGCAGGCGCAGGCGGAGTTCGGAAGAGGTCGAGAGCTCCAGCGAACGATCGACCTCGAGATCCTCGACGTTGAGGTCGGGCTGATAGAAACGGTTGAAGAGCACCAGGCCGTCCACCCCGGCATCCGCGAGCTTGGAGGCGATGTTCGGCAGAGACGTGTAGAAGGGTGACAGCTTGACCGCCACCGGAATCTTGATCTCCGACTTCACGTTTCTGACCATCTCGATCGTGCGTTGCTCGATCGCGGCGGCGTCTTCATCGGTCCGGGTCGCCAGGAAGTAGACGTTGAGTTCCAGGGCGTCGGCGCCCGCGCTGACGATGTCCTTGGCGTGGTTCAACCAACCGCCGCTGGTCACACCGTTCAGAGATCCGATCACCGGGATGGCCACCGCTTCCTTGATCTTGCGGATCTGAGCCATGTACTCCTCGCTGCCGAGGCGATACTCACCAATCTGCGGAAAGTAGGAAAGCGCCTCGGCGAAGGACTCCGCCGGCACCTCAAGATTCTCATGAGCAGCCTGCTCCTCGAGATTGATCTGCTCCTCGAAGAGGGAATTCATGACGATGGCGGCGGCGCCGGCATCCTCCATGCGCTTGACTGTATCCAGATCCTCCACCATGGGTCCGGCGCCCGGCATGATCGGATGCGGGAGTTTGATTCCCATGTAGGTCGTCGCGAGATCCATCTTTCTCTCCTCTTATGAACGTGTCCTCATGCCGTTTGCGTGATCGTTCACTCCGGGTCATTCGCCCGGATCCGGGGACCGCAGTCCGGTCCCGGCGGACGACGGCCGGCCGGAGCACGACCTGTGGCTCACCT
The DNA here is from genome assembly GCA_964417675.1 of uncultured bacterium. Classification (GTDB taxonomy): domain Bacteria; phylum Eisenbacteria; class RBG-16-71-46; order CAIMUX01; family WJJG01; genus CAYQJL01. The sequence continues at coordinate 11,535 of CAYQJL010000244.1, forward strand.
CGGCCCGTGGCCTGCGCCGACCCGTGGCTCACCTCGGCCCGTGGCCTGCGCCGACCCGTGGCTTACCTCGGCCCGTGGCCTGCGCCGACCGGCAGCCTACGACTTCTGGTGCTCGGCCTCGGCCGGCTCCTTGCTTTCCTCGGCGTGACCCGGCAGCGTCAGCCCGGCCATGTGCTGGTAGATGGCCATGCGGTCGGCCTGAGCCTGTTGGGCCGCCGCCTGCAGCATCTTGTAGCGCTTCGGATCGGCCTTCTCGACCATCCGGAAGCGGGTCTCGTTGTGCATGAACTCGGCCACCGTGGCGGTCGGCTGGCCCGAGTCCAGCTTCAGCGCCGGTTGGCCCTGCTCGGCCCGGCGCGGATCGTGGCGGTAGAGCGGCCAGATTCCGCTGTCGACCGCGAGCTTCTGCTGGGACGGACCGTTGATCAGATCGTAGCCGTGGGCGATGCAGTGGCTGTACGCAATGATCAGCGAGGGACCCTGGTAGGAGTCGGCCTCCACGAAGGCGCGCACGGTCTGCGTGTCCTTGGCGCCGAGCGCGACCCGGGCCACATAGACACTGCCATAGCTCATCGCCATCATTCCGAGATCCTTCTTCGGGGTCGGCTTGCCGGCCGAGGCGAACTTGGCGGATGCGCCCAGGGGGGTGGCCTTGGAGGCCTGTCCGCCCGTGTTCGAGTAGACCTCGGTGTCCAGAACCAAGATGTTCACGTCCCGACCAAGCGCCAGAACATGATCCAGGCCGCCGTATCCGATGTCATAGGCCCAGCCGTCACCGCCCAGGATCCAGACACTCTTCTTGACCAGGTAGTCGGCCAGGATCAGCAGGCGCGCCGCCTCCGGGGATCCGTCGTCGGCGAGCCTTTCGCGGAGTTGCGTCACGCGTGCGCGCTGTTCGGCGATGCCGATCTCCGTGGTCTGGTCGGCCTGCAGGATGGCCTGGGTGAGCTGGTCACCGACCTTGCCGGCCAGCTTCTGCAGCAGCTCGCCCGCCTGTTCCATGTGCTTGTCGATGGCGAGCCGGTACCCGAATCCGAACTCGGCATTGTCCTCGAACAACGAGTTCGACCACGTGGGCCCGCGCCCGTCCTTGTTGGTCGTGTAGGGCGTGGTCGGCAGATTGCCGCCGTAGATGGACGAGCAGCCGGTGGCGTTGGCGATCAGGCAGCGGTCACCGAAGAGCTGGGTCATCAATTTGACATACGGGGTTTCGCCGCAGCCCGCGCAGGATCCGGAATACTCGAAGAGCGGCTCGAGGAACTGCGAGCCCTTGACCGACTCCGGCTTGACCTTGGCGCGGTCGACATTCGGCAGCTCGAGGAAGAAGCTGTAGTTGGCGCGCTCCTGCTCCCGCAGGGGAAGCTGCGGCTGCATGACGATCGCCTTCTCTCTTGGGTTGGCCTTGTCCCGGCCCGGACAGGTCACCGCGCAGAGGCCGCAGCCGGTGCAGTCTTCCGGGGCGACCTGCACAGTGAACTTGCTGCCCTTGAAGTCGGCAGCCTTGTAGTCCACCGACTTGAACGTCTCCGGTACCCCGTTGTCCAGGTACTTCGGATCATAGGCTTTCACGCGCACCGCGGCATGCGGGCAGATGAGCGAGCACTTGGCGCATTGGATGCACAGATTCGGATTCCAGACCGGAATCGTCTGCGCGATGTTGCGCTTTTCCCACTTGGTCGTGCCGACCGGCCAGGTTCCATCCGGTGTGAACGCGCTCACCGGGAGATCGTCGCCCATGCCCGCCATGATCGTGGCCGTGACTCGCTTGACGAACTCTGGAGCCTCCTCGGCGACGACCGGGGGACGGCGGATGGTTGCGGTGACCGCGCTGGGAACCTTGACCTCGTGCAAGTTGGCCAGCGTCTTGTCGACGGCCTGGAAATTGCGCTGCACGATCTCGGCGCCCTTCTTGCCGTAGGTTTTCTCGATGGCCTTCTTGATCTGATCGATGGCCTCGTCGCGCGGCAACACGCCGGAGATGGCGAAGAAGCAGGTTTGCATGATGGTGTTGATGCGATTGCCCATGCCTGCGTCCTGGGCCACCTTGTAGCCGTCGATCACGTAGAGCTTCAGCTCCTTGTCGAGGATATCCTGCTGCACCTCGCGGGGCAGATGTTCCCAGACCTCATCGGGGCCGAAGGGGGCGTTGAGCAGGAAAACGGCGCCCTTGATGGCGTAGCGCAGCATATCGAGCTTCTCGAGGAAGACGAACTGGTGGCAGGCAATGAAATTCGCCGTCTTGATCAAGTAGGTGGAATGAATCGGCCGGGGTCCGAAGCGCAGGTGAGAGATCGTGACCGCACCGGCCTTCTTCGAGTCGTAGACGAAGTATCCCTGACCGTAGTTCTCCGTTTCCTCGCCGATGATCTTGATCGAGTTCTTGTTGGCGCCCCCTCTGCCATCGGCGCCGAGGCCGAAGAACAGGGCGCGCACCACGTCGCTGCCCTCCGTGTCGAAGGCGTGATCGACTTCGAGCGAGGTGCCGGTGACGTCGTCTTCGATGCCGACCGTGAAATGATTCTTCGGCTTCTCGAGGGCCAGGTTGTCGAAGACCGCCTTGACCATGGCCGGGTTGAACTCCTTCGAGGAAAGCCCGTAGCGCCCACCGACCACGTGAGGGCAATGATCGGCGGACCAGGGCGTCAGGCCCTCGTCATGGCCTTCGCGCAGGGCCGTGATGACATCGAGGTGCAGAGGCTCGGCCGGAGCGCCCGGTTCCTTCGTGCGATCGAGCACCGCGATCTTGCGGGTCGTCGCGGGGAGGGCCGCGATGAACTCCTTGATCGAGAAGGGCCGGTAGAGACGAACCCGAACCATGCCGACCTTCTCGCCCTGCTCGACAAGGTAGTGGATGGTTTCGAGTGCGGCCTCCGCGCCGGAACCCATGATGATGATGACGCGCTCGGCTTCCGGATGGCCGAGGTAATCGAAGAGATGATACGCGCGTCCCGTGCGCTTGGCGAACCGGTCCATCGCCTGCTGGACGATCTCGGGACAGCGGTCATAGAACCCATTGCACGCCTCGCGGGCCTGGAAGAAAGCATCCGGGTTTTGGGCCGTACCGCGCAGGACGGGGCGATCCGGGGTCAGGCATCGATCCCGATGAGCCTTGATCAGATCAGCATCCATCAAGCTGAGTAGATCGTCGTCGGTCAATTCCTCCATCTTGTTCACTTCGTGCGAGATCCGAAATCCCTCGAAGAAATGCAGGAAGGGAATTCGCGACGCCAGGCTGGCCATCTGTCCGATGCAGGCGAAGTCGTGAGCTTCCTGCACGGAGCCCGAGCTGAGCAAGCCGAAGCCGGTGTTGCGGCAGGCCATCACGTCGGAGTGGTCACCGAAGATGGACAGCGCATGGGTGGCCAGCGTACGAGCCGAGACATGCATGCAATAGGGCGTCAGTTCGCCCGCGATCTTGTACATGTTCGGAATCATCAGCAGCAAGCCCTGGGAGGCCGTGAAGGTCGTCGTGAGGGCGCCAGCCTGCAGAGATCCGTGGACGGCGCCGGCCGCGCCCGCCTCCGACTGCATCTCGACCACGGTGGGCACGGTTCCCCATACATTGGGCTGCCCCTTGGCCGACCATTCGTCCGCCAGCTCGCCCATAACCGACGAGGGGGTGATGGGGTAGATCGCGATCACCTCATTGGTGCGATGGGCCACTGACGCTGCGGCCTGGTTTCCGTCAATCGTGATCATCCGCTTCTCGGCCATGACAACCTCCAATGCGTGCCCGGCAGGCACGTTGCGACTTTAGAAGACTGCCCAGGGAAGCGATCCCTCGGCGTCATGTAATTTCGAGCACAACCCGACAGAGTGTAACGCCAACCGGAGATTTCCGTGGCGCCGATCTCCCAATATCGTGAGCCACATGTGGTGATCCACGGTGGCCGAGTCTCGCCATCCAGAGCCGGACTGACCAGAGTAGGCCCGCGACGGTGTCGAGGTCAAGCAAAGCGGATGACCGGATCGCCGGAATGCGGGTATGCTCGGCGCCATGCCAGCCCATTCGACATCCGGGGCCGTCTCGCGATCGGCCCGGCGTCATGGCCGCAGCGGCTCGGCCGCGCGGGCACGCCCGTCCAGGACTGCGGCCATCCAGCAGAAGCTGCTATCCTGGTATCGGGTCGCGGCTCGGGATCTGCCCTGGCGCCACACCCGCGACCCGTACGCGATCTGGGTTTCGGAGGTGATCCTGCAGCAGACCCGGGTCGAAACGGGCCGGCGCTACTTCGGTCCCTTCCTCGCGGCGTTTCCCTCGCTCGAGCGCCTGGCACAGGCGCGGGAGCAGACGGTCTTGAAGGCCTGGGAGGGCCTGGGCTACTACCGCCGGGCGCGCCATCTCCATCAGGCCGCCCGGCAGGCGATGCAGCGCTTCGGCGGCATGCCGCCGTCTTACGGTGAGTTTCGATCCCTGCCCGGGGTGGGGGCCTACACGGCGGCCGCGGTGTGGGCGATTGCCCATGGGCAACCGCATCTGCCCATCGACGGGAACATCCGGCGGGTGTTGTCGCGCCTGTTCGACATCGATTCACTTCGGGACGCCGCCTACCTACCGGCCGGCGAACCCCTGCTGCGTGGGCTGGCCCGTAGCCAGATCCCCTCCCTGGTGCAGGGCCTGATGGAGCTCGGGGCTCTCATCTGCCTGCCCCGCGAACCCCGTTGCCCGCTCTGTCCGCTTCTGCGCCACTGTTTGGCCCGTCTGCGCGCGACGCTCCCCTTCCGCCCGCCGCGCACGCCACGGCGACCTACTCCTCACCACGAGGTGGTGGTCGCCTATCTGCAGGACGGCCGGGGGCGGGTCTTGCTCACCCAGAGATCCGCGGGCGGCCTGCTCGGCGGATTGTGGGAGCTTCCGGGAGGCAAGGTCGAACCGGGCGAGACGCTGGTAGAGGCCCTGTGCCGCGAGCTCGGCGAGGAGTTGGGACTGGCCGCGGTTGAGGTCGAGCAGGCCCGCGGCAGCGTGAGCCATGCCTACTCGCACTTCTCGGTGCGTCTGCACCTGTTCGACGCGCATGCGCGCGGCCGACTCGGGCCCCTGAACGGCCCCGCCGCCGCCCGCTGGGTTCGCGCCGACCGGATCGCGGAGCATCCGATCCCGCGGGGCACGCAAAAGGCTTTGGCGCTTCGGGAACGGTCCGCGCCACGGCCGGTCAACGGAGAATCGTGACGCGGCGGGCGGCCGCGCCGCTGCCATGCTCCACGCGCGCCATGTAGATGCCGGAAGCCACCGGGCGGCCCTGTGCATCACGCGTGTCCCAGACGACCTGCCCTGATCGGCCGGTTCCGGCGGCTCGCGTCCATTGGCGCACCTGGCGGCCCTGCAGGTCGACGATCCGGATCAGGACGCCTTCATCGGCCGGCAGGGTGAATCGCAGGATTGTGGCATCCCAGGCCGGGTTCGGGCCGATCTCCAGCCCCACGGGTGAGGCCTGAACCCCGGGGCCCGGTCCGGCCGAGCCTCCCGGCCATCCCGGCGCGTCCGAGACGCTCCCCAGTGCATCGAGGATCCGGAGCTTTCCGGCGCCCCAGCGGTTCGGATTGCCCGTGTACTGGTCATTCTGGGCCCCCAGGCGCAACCAGACCCTGAATTCGCCGCTGTCCATGCCGGGATGCATCTGGCGCATCAGGGCCGCCGCCGCGGCCACATGGGGACCGGCGCTCGAGGTGCCGCCGAAGTTGGCATAGCCCCCCTGGTGGAACGGATGGAGGGTCGTCACCGTGGAGCCGGGGGCCGCGATGTCGACATTGGGACGCTCGTCGATGCGCGGACCCCATCCGGAGAACGCATTGATGTTCCCATCCCCGCTGGGGTTGTACGCGGCTACCGAGATGGCCGAGTCGGCCGTGGCCGGCCAGGTGACGGTGTAGTCCATGTGGACATTCCCCCACGTGCTGGCCGAATACCAACCCGAGTGATTGTCGTAGAAGTAGCCGTGTAACAGCAGGACAGAGCCGGTGTCCGGCTCGAGCAAGAACACATACTCGCCGTTGAGCGAGGTGCCGGGGGATTCATGTTCGAGGCGGACATCCACGCGGTGCGTGCCGCGCGGTGAAAGCGAGGCCAGGGAGTAGACTTCATAGGCGCCGATGGATTGCGTGGAACCGTCGAGTTCCAGGTAGTCACTCAGCCCACCGGGGACCAGGAGCGCGACCTGGGCGCCCGGCGACTGGGTCCACAAGAAGCTGGCCCATGCCACGGTGGCGTTGCTGGCGATGTGCAGACTGGCGGTGGAGTTCGAGGCGAAGCGGGTATGCATGCGGCCGGTCGCGAGATTGCCGGCCGGTACGACCGCCAGGATGTTCTGATCCGCGGCGTACTCATTGAGCATGATCTCCGCATTGGAAGAGCCATCCATGAACTCCCACACCCACTCGCCATCTTCGACCAGGAAGGCGTCGGGCTGATACCCGGCGGCCCAGGCCAGGTGATCCTCGAGGCCGAGCAGGAAGGGTGCCTCGTCCGTGTAGTCGTTGATTCCGTGAATCAGCTCAGCATCCGGCGCGATTCCGCTCATCCGGTTGATGCCCGGCCAGCCGCCGCACAGGATGCCGCTCACCTGCGTTCCGTGACCGTAGTAGTCAAGCTCGGCCGACAGAAGATTCTCGCCTCGCACGGCCACGCTGCCATCCCGTCCGCGCACGGCGCGCACCTTGGAGGTTCCCAGGGTGACCAGGCGTTCTCCCACATCAAGACGATCGTTCTGATTCGCGTCCAGCGCCACGAAGAGCCGCTCTCCGTATCCGGGTTGCTCCTCGCCGAACTGAGCGCCGAAATCCCGTACGCCATTGTCGTTGCTGTCATTGTACAGCCAATCGAAGGACGGGTTGTAGCGATCGGGATCGTTGCCGTGCTCTTGCGCGCCCAGGGCTTCCTCGTAGCGCAGCGACTCGCCGGGATCGGCCAGCCCGTTGCCGTTGATGTCGACCGCGTCCCCCGGCGTGAGATCGCCGGACAGATCCACATCGATCCAGTCGAGCGTGTCTCCATCTGCGTGAAAGAGCGCAGGATGGAAGTAGTTCACCCCGGTATCGAAATCGGCGATCAGCCGCCCCTTGCCGGTGACCGTCCGGCCCCACTCGTCGGGCAACTCCCAGACCTGATCGGCCTGCACCTGAGGACGGCTTTGATGCAGCGGCCGTTGCCGCCCGACGCGCCAGGCGGGAGCGATCCAGGCGATCTGCTCGTCGGCAGCAAGAGCCGCCAGGCAACTCCACGGAATCTCGGCGGGAAAGACGGTGCGGCTGCCGGCGACCCGGCCCGCGTAGGTGCGCAAGCCAATGCCGTCGGCCTCCAATGCGGCGATTGCCTCGGGAGCGGGCGGCTGCACGAAGCGGATCGAGCCCGCGAAACTCTCCAGCGTGATGATGCGCAAGCAAAGCGCGGTGGCGATCTGTCCGAGCTCCATGCGTTCGTCCGCCACGGCGACGGGGTGCGGATCCGCGAAGCCGGCGGTCAGGTCGCCGGCGCTTCCGCGCGCCAGTTCCCGGCGGGCCTCGAGCATGAAGGTCAGGCGAGGATCGATCCTCGCAGGTTCAATGCCACCGGCCTCGGCTGCCGAGATGGCGAGGAGGACCCCCCCCAGGAGTCCCCACCGGGATCGCCTCCGGCGCCCCCCCGAACTCTGATGAATGCGGTGCGGTGTGCCGGGGCGCGGCACCTCCTCGGACGGCAACCTCGAAGCCAACGCGGAGGGAAGAGAATGGCAGATTGGTTCCGGACGCGGCTCCTGTCCCGTTCCACCCGGGTTCGCGAAAGACCGATCGGGCGCCATGCTGTCCCCTCCTGGGCGATGGTGTCCTGGACGGCCCAAGTATAGCGGCGATCGCCGGCGGTGTGAACCGCGAGACCATCGTACCGCCCCGCCCCGCCCTGCCCTGCCGGAACGGATCGCCTGCGCCCGGCGCGGCCATGCTGCGCGATCCGATCGCCTGCGCCCACCGCGCCGACAAAGGAGGCCGGATCGAGCTTTCCTTCTCCTCCAATCGGGTGCACTCTTGTGCTCACGCCGTCGGGCGCCGCAGGTTGCCTGGGAACGCTTGACCGGACGCAGATCAAGGGGGGTAACGTGATTCCGAGACGATCGCACCATCCATGGAGACCATCCATCGCGGGGTGGCGCAGTCACTGCCGGCTACTGGTCCTCTATACCATTCTAATTGTGCCTCTTGGAGTGGGCCTGCCCGGATGTGGCCAGGATGCCGCGCTCGAGGTCCCGGCGCCCTACGAAGCGGAGCCGATGTGGTTGACCGGCCTGGCCACCTTGCCGGAGCAGCGTCCCAGCTTGCTGCTGATCACCATGGATACGACGCGGCGGGATCGCCTGGGTTGCTATGGCAGTCGCCGGCAACTGACGCCCCGTCTCGATGAGCTGTCCGGGGACGGAATCGTCTTCGAACAGATGATCACACCGGTACCGATCACGTTGCCCGCGCATGCCACGATTCTGACGGGACTGAATCCCTCGGAACATGGCGTCCGGCACAATGGGCTGTATCGATTGGATCCCGAGAAGGTCACGCTGGCCGAACGGCTGGCACAGGATGGATACCACACCGGCGCGGTCATTGCCGCGACCCCCCTGGAGCGCCAGTACGGTCTGGATCAAGGCTTCGCGCATTACGATGACCATCTGGGAGCGGGCGCGAACCCGCACACCGGCCGGGCGTTGCTCGAATGGGCCGCGGTGGAGCGGCCTGCACATGAAGTGACCCAGCGCGCGTTGGCCTGGGTGCGGGAGACGCCCGAGGGCCCCTTCTTCCTGTGGGCCCATTATTTCGATCCGCATGCGCCCTACGCCCCGCCCCAACCGTATCGGGATCGCTTCGAGTCCGCCTATGACGGTGAGATTGCTTATATGGATGAGCAGATCGGGGCGCTCGTCGACGGCGTTGCTTCCCTGCGTGGTCGTGAGAATGTATGGATTGCGATCATGGCAGACCACGGGGAGGCCCTGGGTGACCATGGCGAACCGACCCATGGAGTCTTGCTGCACGAGGCGACCCTCGGGGTGCCCTGCCTGCTTGTCCCGCCGTTGGGCGGGGCGCAGACCATGGCCGATTCCTGGCGGGGCCGGCGGGTGGGCTCGGTGGCCTCCCTGCGCGACATGGCACCGACCCTTGCGAATGCCCTCGGTCTGGAACCGGAGGCCCTGCCCGCCACCGGCCGCAGCCTGTTGCCCTTGCTCGCCGGTGTGGAACAGGCTCCGCAGGTTGTCTACACGGAGACGCTGGCGCCCTTCCTGGATTACGGATGGAGTGCGCTGCGCGGCTTGCGATTCGATGGATGGAGCTATGTGAAGTCACCGGTGCTCGAGTTGTACAATCTGGCGCGTGATCCCCAGGAGAGCCGCAATCTGGCAGCGAAGCATGGGACGAATCTGGGGCCCCTGGATGAGTGGCTGAGCCGCTATTCATCGAGCGACCACGGTGTGGGGGGGATCTACGGCAGGGGCGCGACCGATGCCCCCGCGCCGGAGGACCTGCAGCGCCTCGCCAGCCTGGGATACCTGTCGGGAGGGCGGCCCCAGGGTGCGCCGCTCAATTCCAAGGCGCCCCAGTTGCGCATGCACCTCCTGGAAGAGATCCACGCCGCGCACCGGGACCTGGGAGCCGACCCGGGCGGGGCCGTGGCTCGGCTTCGCGGTGTACTGGAGGAAGATCCGGACAATCCCGCGGCCTGGCGCCTGCAGGGAACCGGTCAGTTACGGATGAGCATGTGGGAACAGGCGGCCGAGTCGTTCGGCAGCGTTCTGAACCGCGTTCCCGGTGATTCCGAAGCACAGATCAGCCAGGCCTGGGCGTGGATGATGTCGGGTCGCGCCGCACGGGCCGAAGAGAGCCTGGCGTCGCTGCTCGAGAGAGACCCGGGCAACAGCCGGGCCCGGGGTCTTCTCTGCGGGTTGTGGGTGCAGAGCGACCGCCCCCATGAAGCCCGGGATCTGCTTGCCCAGGCCGCCGAGCGGGCGATGGACCTGGAGGCGGCGCGGGCCGGGACAGCAACAGAGGCCGCCCGTGAGGGAGGCCACGAATCGGCCCGTGAGGGAGGCCACGAATCGGCCCGTGACGGAGGTCCCGAATCGGCCCGTGACGGAGGTCCCGAATCGGCCCGTGAGGCGGCCCGTGAGGCGGCCCGGGCACTGGCCCAACTCGCGCAGCTCGAATGGCAACTCAATCAGCACGAGCGGGCGCTCGCGGTGGCCCACCAGGCGTTGGCCCGGGATTCGACCGAAGCGGCGGCCTGGGCCATCGTGGGAGAGGGCCTCTGGCTCGATGCCCGCCGGGCCGTGGAGGCGCGTGACGAGGCCGCGGCGATCAACGCCATGCGCCGCTGCGAGGACGCGATGCGCGTGGCCCTGGCGTGGGATCGCCATGAACCGATGGCGGCCTTCCGTATGGCGTTCCTGGCGCAACAGAAGGGGCACCCGGAGGAAGCCATCGGTTTCTACGAGCGTCTCCTGATGCGGCGGCCGGATCAGGCGCTTGCGCATGTCAATCTTGGACATCTGCTGAGAGAGAACGGAGATCCGGCGCGGGCTCTGCGCCACTACGGAGACGCTTACCGGCTGGGCCATGCCGACACCCGTTTCCTGGTCGCCTATGGCGACCTGCTGTTGGAGCGCGGGCAGCCGGAGGACGCCCGGCAGGTGTGGACCCGGGCACTTTCGGAAACCACCGATCCGGCGTCGCTCAAGCCGCTTGATGAGAGGTTGGGCGCCCTGGGGGACAACTAGGTGAAGAAGGGCGCGACGGCCCGGGTGCAGACATGGCCCGGGTGCTGAAGGAAGAGGATCTCTTCGATCCGGTGCGGGACCATCTCCTGGCGCAGGGGTACACCGTGCGCGCCGAGGTCAAGAACTGCGACCTCGTCGCCCGCAAAGGCGAGGAGCTGGTGGTGGTCGAATTGAAACGGCACATGAGTATCGACCTGCTCATCCAGGCGACGGAGCGGCAGCGCATCACATCGGCGGTCTACGTGGCCGTGCCCGGTCCCGTCAGCTTCTCGCGCGGCAGCCGGTGGCACGGCGTCAAGCGCGTGCTGCGCGGCCTCGAGTTGGGCCTGATCGTGGTGACGCCCGGCAAACGATCGGCGCGCGTGGATGTGCTCTTCCATCCCCTGCCGTACCAGCGACAGCGGCTTCAGCGCCGCCGTCGGGCGATCCTTCGGGAGGTCGACGGCCGCAGCGCCAACCACAACCGCGGGGGGGTCACGCAACGGAAGCTGATCACCGCCTACCGTGAGAGCGCCATCCGCATTGCCTGTGCCCTCGATATGAATGGCTCGATGAGTCCGCGTCAGTTGCGTGCCCTGGGCACCGGCGAGAAAACCCCTCGTATTCTGGCGGACAATCACTACGGCTGGTTCGAGCGCATCGAGCGCGGCGTGTATGCGCTCACCTCCCAGGGCCGCGACGCTCTGCGGGATTACGCTGACCTGGTGGAACAACTGCAGAACGATCTGGCCGGATCCTCCCCGGCCTCGGATACGCATGCCGCCGCACCGCGCGCTTGACCTGAGTCTCTTCTGCTTCCATCGCCCCTGAGCCTATGTGTACAAGCGATCATTCCGTGTAAGCAGACGCCGTACACAGACACTGCAAGTAGACACCGTACACAGACGCCGTAAGTAGACACCGCACACATACGCCGTACGCAGACACCGTAAGTAGACACCGTACGCAGACGCCGGCGGAACAGTCGATTCGCAGGCTGCTCCGGTCTCCAGATTCCTGGCCGATGTGTCGATCCATGTCCTGGGCACGATACTCGTTGTACGGGAGGCCAATTGCATGACGACACCGAAAGAGCGCGATGGATTCATGCTGGGTATGTCCGGCAATCGGAGGAGGTCGCCGCGAGTTCCGACTGAGCTGGCGATTCAGTTCTCCACGTCCCGCGCCGGAGGGGGAACGGATCCACCCGCCAGCGCGGGAACCATCCTGGATGTGTCCAACGGAGGCATGCGCTTCCAGTGCACGGCGCGTCTCGAACCGAACTCGCAAATCCTGTTCTCGATCCTGGGCCGCCAGGCGCGGCCGGTCCTGTCGGGCTCGGCTCACGTTCTGGATGCTGTGCCGACCGCCACACACACGGTTGTCCGGGCGAGATTCCTCGAGGTCATCTACCATAAGGCTGCCTAGACGGAAACTCGCCCGACGTGCAGGCCATACATCCCTGTCCATGACCGCCATGTTTGAGACTTTGTCTCATCTATCGTGCCCCGGGGCACAGACTTAACTAGTTGATATTGAATGCTTTACAGACTTCAA
>CAYQJL010000245.1:0-3136 GCA_964417675.1 uncultured bacterium
GATACCCCTTTCCGGGGGGCGTGATTCCCCCTGCCGTGCGAAGCCAGTTTCAGTATTCCATTGTCGGACAGTGGGTTGCTGATCTTGATCCGCGAGGGAGTTGCGGCGGAAAGGGGTACCGCGACACAGGCGGGGGACGCGCCCCGGCCCGTGTTGCGGCAACCCAGTTGCAATCAAGCGGGTCCCCCGCGACCCCCCGACCCTACGCGCCGGAGAACAGCAGCCCCTGGAAGCGAAGGCTCGGGCAGACGACATCGGACATGCGGAAGGCGTCACCGCCCACTTCCACGATCTGATTCCACACCTGCAAATGGTTGCCCGAGAGGTTCATTCCCGAGAGCGGGTGGACCCGCCGGCCGTCCTGGATCCAGTGCCCCTCGATGCCGATGGAGAAGTCGCCGGTGGTCGGGTTCGAATTGCCCCCCACGAAACCGGTGATCAGGATGCCGCTGCCCATGGCCCGCAGCAGGCTGTCCAGGTCTCCGGACCCGGGGGCCAGGATCAGGTTGCTGTGGCTGGCGGTGGTCGGCTCCCTTCCCAGCTTGCTGGCATAGTAGGTGTCGAGGAAGAAGTTTCGCAGGACACCGGCCTCGATGACCGGCATCGGCGTGCGGGCCATGCCCTCGCCGTCGAAGCGGCTCGAACCGAGCCCGCCGTACAGGTGCGGGTCATCCGCCAGGGCGAGCAGGGGGCTGGTGATCTGGGCGCCGAGCTTCTCGGCCAGGAAAGACTGCTGTTGCTGAATGGCGCTTCCGTTCAGGGGCTGCAACAGGCCGCCCAGGGCGCGTTCGACATACCTATTCTCGATGACACAGTCGTACTCGCCCGTGGTCCTGGGCCTGGCGCCGACCTTCTCGAGCGCCAGGCGCAGGGATTCCTGTCCCAGGGACTCGAGAGGGGCCTGCTTGTCGCGGAAGAGGGCCACATCGTAGGAGAACCCGTTCTGCTTGCGATCGCCTTCGTCCTTGACCGAGGTCTGCGCATACATCGTGAAGCTCGTACCCTGATCCCGGCCCTCCATCCCGTTGGAGGTCGCCATGACCGTCTCGTAGAGATTGTCCGAGACCGACGTCTTGACCGATACGATCTTCTCCGCGTGCGCCCCGGAGCGGGTAGCCTCCTCGAGCCCGGCCGCCAGGCGGCGCCGCTCGATGCCGGTCAGGCTGGCCGATCCCTCCGGGTCGTACTGGCCCAGGTCGCCCGTGAAGGCGCCCTGATAGCGAGCCGGATCCGGCAGCCGGCGGTGCGGATCCTCGGTCAGAAGCCGGGTGCTGGCCACCGTCTCGTCCAGGAAACTGTCGATCGCCTCGGGCCGCAGATCGCTCGTCGAATTGGCCGAGTAGCGCCCGTCGACGAACAGGGTGATGCCAAGGCCCATGGTGGTCGACTCGCGCAGACGTTCCAGTTTGCCATCGAGCCACTCGATCCGGCTGTTGCGCGTGCGGCCGATGCTGGCGCGAACGCCCTGAGCCCCGCGGGCCTGGGCGCCGCGAATGACCGCGTGGACCCGTTCCATCAATTCCTGGCTCATGCGTTCCTCCCGCCGATGGAGATGGCGCCGGCGCGCACGGTCGGCAATCCGAAGCCGACCGGCACGAACTGGCCGTCCTTGCCGCAGTTTCCGCCGCCGGAGTACATCGCCTTGTCGTTTCCGACCATGTCGATGTTCTCCAGAACGGCCGGGCCGTTGCCGATCAGGTTGGCGTCCTTGATCATGTGGGTCAGCTTTCCGTTCTCGATCAAGCGACCCTGGCGCAGATAGAACGTGAAATCCCCCGGACCGATGCGCACCTCGCCGTTGTTGAACTTCTCGGCGTAGATTCCCTTGTCGACCGACGCGATGATCTCTTCTTTCGAATGCGGCCCGTTCTCCATGTAGGTGTTGCGCATCCGCGGATTGGGCGGATAGCGGAAGGACTGCCGGCGGCCCGACCCGGTCGGGGCCACGCCGTAGTGCCGCGATGAAATCCGATCATGCATGTAGGATCGCAAGATGCCACTTTCGACCAGGACCGTTCGCTGTCCCGCGACGCCCTCATCGTCGACGTTCAGCGACCCGCGCGCGCGGCCGTTGGTGGCGTCATCGACGATGGTCACATGGTCTGCCGCGATCCGCCGGCCGATCATGTCGGAGTAGATCGAGGTGCCCTTGCGGTTGAAGTCGGCTTCCATGCCATGCCCGATCGCCTCGTGGAGCAGGATGCCGGAGGTTCCGGCCGCCAGGACGACCGGCAGCTCACCGACCGGGGCCGGGACGGCCGAGAACATCTCGATGACATCTCGGCCGACGCTGGTGGCCAGCTGATCGATGCAGCCGCGGGTGAAGAAGTCGAGCCCAGCCCGGGAGGAGATGCCGTCGTTGGCCGATTCGACCCGACCGCCATCCATGGCGGCGCAGGTCAGATACATGATCGCCATGGGCTGGTCGTCCTCGACGAGCCGGCCTTCGGAGTTCGCGATCAGGATCCGCGAGGTCTCATCGCCCAGGAAGACCGTGACCCGGATGATGCGATCGTCGATCGCCCGCGCGGTCTCATTGGCGCGCATGATGAGCGGCAGTTTCTCGTCGGTGCCCACATCGCACCAGGGGACCTCGACCGGGTAGCGGCTGGTGATCTCGCCGGCGAGCAGCGGCTCGGGCCGGGCGAGCGGCGAGGTGTCGGCCACGGCGGCGGCCGTCGCGGCCGCGCTCAGGAGGGCGGTTTCGGAGAGGTCTTCACAGTAGGCGAACCCGGTGGCATCGCCCTTCAGGACCCGGATGCCGGCCCCCAGATCCACCTGGCTGAAGGCCCGGTTCACATCCCCGTCCTGCATGCCGGTCCAGTGCGAGACCTTGTGTTGGAGGAAGATCTCGCTGAAATCCCCGCCGCGGGAGAGCCCCTTCTCCAGCACGCGCCCCAGGATCCGATCGGTGACCCCGAAGCGGTCGAAGTAGGTCTGGTGGGCGCCGGGAGCCCCGCCACCGCCCGTTGCCCAGACCGGCAACGCCGAAGCGGCCGCCATGGCCGCGCCGGCGCCGGTCAGCGCGAGGAAGTCGCGCCGGTTCATCACAAGCCTCATGTTGCCCTCCTTGCAGGTCGGTCGGAATGCAAGTACCTGATGCATTCTATACGACTTCAGGGTGAATTGGTTTCTT
>CAYQJL010000246.1:0-2942 GCA_964417675.1 uncultured bacterium
TGCGGTCGATCGCTGGGCAACGGTCCGCTGGCGCTCGTGTACTTCCAGACATCGTAGTCAAGCAGGTACGGCCAGTCGAAGGCGGATGTGATGAACGGATCGCTCTGCCCGTTGTCCCTGCGGAAGTAGCCCTCGTAGTTGCCATACAACCGCGACCAGGTGTAGGTGGCCAGCAGCTGCCAGTTGTCGCGCATACGCTTCTCGACCTTGACGGTCACTGCATCGTAATCCCGCCGCGGCTCGGGGAAGTTGGGCGGCGCCGGATTGGTGATGACGTACTCGCCGAATCCGCCCCCCTCGATCTGGGCCGAGTACAAGCTGTCCTGGACATCCTCGAGTGTCCGGCCCAGATGCCGGTGCAGATAGGAGACGCCCACGGTCAGGTGCGGAATGACCTCGCGTTCGAGACCCACCACGAACTCATCCACATAACTGAGCTTGGAGTCGGGATCGATCCGGGTCTGCTCGTCGCCGAAGATGTAGGGGTCGCCGATCTGCGCAGCGCGCCATGTGTCGGTTGGTTGAGGATTGTTCAGATCGTCCAGGTTGATCTGATCAAGATCGTAGTCCACGACATAGGTCATTTCCCGTGACATGGCTCTGACAGCCATATCGTTCGGCACCTTCCCGAAGTAGCGGCCATAGGCGAAGAATGCTTTCGAGCGGCTGTCTCTCAACGGATCCACCGTCAGATGAAAGCGCGGCGCCCAGTTGTCCTTCCAGGTGAAGCTGGTGACATTTCCCTTCAGCTCCTCTTCCTCGTAGCGCACGCCGGCCATGATGCTCATGTGCTTCGTCGGGCTCCAGGTGTTGGAGATGAAGGCCGCCCGGTAATCGGCCGAGGTCTTCGCCCCCAGATCGCCGGAGCGAATCCGGTTGATCCGGAAGCGACTGCCGGAGGGGTCGATGTCCCAGCTGTACCCGCTGGTGGACGTAACCACGGAGCCATCCGCCCTGCGAATCTCGATGCCGCCGGGTCCCGTGAAATTGGCAACCTCCTCGTAGCCGATGTCCTGGTAGTTGACCCCGTAACGGAGGTGGTGTTCGCCGCCGGCCCTCAGGAAGGTTGAGAATTTCAGCTGGTACTGCGTATTGGTGGACTTGTTGTTTTCATAGAAGCCCACGCCCCCGTAGCGACGGAACCCATCTCTCAGGTCAAACCCCTGGGGCGTATCCACGGCCGGAGTTTCCTCGAACCTGTCTTCATGATAGGCCGCCGTCGCCTCGATGAACCAATTCGACGAGAGCTCCCCATTCCAGTGGCCGACGACATTGTGACCGCCATAGGCGAGTTCGGTGAATCGCGTGCTCGGATCGGCCACCGCCACCGCAGAGGCGCGCTGGGCGCCGTTCTTGCCCACCGAGGGGTCGCCGAAGGCCGAGACCGACAGTGTGTGCTCAGGAATCACCGACCATTTCAGATTGGCGGCGTAGTTGTAGATCGTGCGGTCCACATCGACCGAATGGTCGAATCCTTGCCTCTCCTTGACAGCCAGCGATGTCTGCCGGGTCATCGTGGTGAAGGTGGGATCAAAGGCGGCAAACCAGAAGGCCTTGTCCTTGACGATCGGCCCGCCCGCTTCGAAGCCGATGTCCCGGCTCTCATATCCCGCGATGTGCGACGAGAGCAACCAGTGATCGCTCTGCACCAGGCCGCCGCCGAGCCCTTCGAGCCGAAAATAGGAGAAGACACTGCCGCTCAGAGTATTGGTACCCGACTTCGTCACCATGTTGATGAACCCACCGAGCGCCTCGCCGTACTCCGGCTCATATCCGCCGGTCTTGACCTGGACCTCCTTGATGTAGTCGTAGTTGACGCCCGACCCCATCGATCCATACATGATCGAATAGGAACCGGCACTGCCATAACCGGTGTTCCCGATGCTCATTCCATCGACCATATAGGTGTTCTCGAGACCGCTGCCTCCGGAAATCGATGGGTTCGACGCATCGATCCCGCTCTCGACCACATTGGGCGCCATGGTCAGCGTGGATGCAAACCGTCGGCCGAGCGGGACGCTGGACATGAGCGAGGAGCTGATCGTGGCGCCTGTCGTTGTCGATGAGAGATCTATGGTGGGCGCACTCCCGACGACCTCGATCTTCTCGGCCGCCCCGGGCGTGAGCACAGCCTCAATGCGCACCCGCGCGAGAAGCCGCACCTCGATCCCCTGGCACTCGGCCGTGATGAACCCGGGATGTGTGGCCGTGAGGCCATAGAGCCCGGGCGTGAGGTACGGGACGCGAAAATGGCCGTCCCCGTCCGTGACCGCGAACTTGGAGCCGTGATCGGACGACACCGTCACCTTCACGCCGGCCAGCGGCGTGCCCTCAGGATCCGTGACCAACCCGACGATCGAGCCGGTGGTCGCTTCTTGTGCAATGGCCAGGCCCGTCCAACAACTCAGGATCACGAGTACGATCCCGGACAGGCAGATCCTGCGCTTCATGACCGTCTTCCTCCATCTCACGATGCCTTGCCGGATCGGCGCGGCGAGGAACCCGGTGAGTACACATCCCCGATTCCACACTCGGCCTGGCTGTTCCCGGCCAGGCACACCTCCGGACATCCCAATGGATCGACCGGTCCGGGGCCTACCTGGATCGTTTTAGCCGCTCCTGACATGAGCCTTGAAGCAAGCCGGCCAGGGCCGCTCTACAGGAGAGGAGCCACCCGACCCGGCGCAAGCCCGCGGCAACGGCCGAACACGGCCAATGCGCCAACCGGGCCAATGCGCTGACTGGGCCATTGCGCTGACTGGGCCCATGGGCCAACCACAGCTAATGCATTGCAATACAATACGATACGGCGCCGGCGACAGTCGGTGCGAGTTCGGCCAGGAGGAGGAGGTGGAGGTGGTGGTGATGGAGGTGGAGGTGGAGGTGGTGGTGATGGAGGTGGAGGTGGTGGTGATGGAGGTGGAGGTGGTGGTGATGGAGGT
>CAYQJL010000247.1:0-3641 GCA_964417675.1 uncultured bacterium
AGTCCCGTCTGCGTGATTCAGTCCCTCCCGCCTAATGTCATACGAGTCTCACGCAGGTTTCACGTTGTTGCCGGGTGCGACGCTTAGACAGAGATAACGCCCAGCATCAGCGGCGGCGCGGAGCGCCGTCCGCTGCATGCTGTTGTTAGGCGGGCTTGAACGCCCGAACATAAGTTCGTGCCCGACGACTGAGCTCTGCATCGCGCGTAAACATCGCTTCGCGGGCCACGAGGCGAGACTCGCAAATCCATCGCGGTGGCGACGCTCACTGCATGAGGAAGGCCTCGAATGCCTGCGACACACGCGGCGCGGATGTTCCGGCGCGAGCGCATGCGGCCGACCACTGCGACACGCCGGCGCCGTAGAACTCGCGCAACACGTTCTCTTTACCGACCGCGTCGACCAGCGAGGCGACCAAAAGGCCGGCAAGTGGATAGCTCGTCGCCTCGGGCAACGCGCGGAAGCCGGGACCGAGGAGTTCGTCGACGCTAGCGATCGGCTTCGCCAGCGTGCGCCGCCACTCGTCCAGCGACTTGCCCCCATACTTCCCGCTCACCCATACGGCCAAGCCCTCCCCGAAAAGCGGCGAACCGGCAGGCCCGATCTTGGCGGGCACAAGCACGTGCGTCGCCTCGTGGCTGACCAAGTGCTCGAGCGGCCCTCCCTCGCCTGCGTCAAAGGCGATCACGTGCAACGTGCGTGAGATCGGGTCGCCGTGCCCATCGCCCGCCTTACCGGTGAGCGAGCGTTTTGACCCGCGGTCGGGGTAGACATGCACCTCAAGCGGCGCTCCGAGCTCCAGACCCAGCTGCTGCTCAGCGCGCGCGAGGCCGCGCGCGATCGCCGCGTCCTCGGCAGCCTCGGTCTCACTCCGCTTCACTATCGCGGGCCGGAGCACGCGCAAGCGCCTCGCGTCCGGCGAGCTCGCGCGCCACTCGAGACGCCGCTCTCGCGGCCCGAGATTCGCGCGCCACGCGCCGGTCTCGTCGCGCGTCCATCCGCCTCGCACGAGCACGCCAAAGCGATCGCAGACGACGAAGCCGTCATCGCCATGCTTAACCGCGTTGATCTCCTCGACCCCCGGCGTCGCCGCGCCGGCGTAAAGCAGGAAGTCTGGGTGCTTCGCCGTCGCGGGCACGAACGCAATCAGGCGATACTCATCCCCTTCAAAGAGCTGCCCGCCGATCTCGACGCGCCCGGTGTCGACTGCGAACGGCAGATCGCTCTCGAGCGACCTCACGAGGGCGTTGACGTGGGCGCCACCGTACACGATCGGGTTCGCGGGCCAGCCGTGAGCGACCTTCGCGTCCTCGACGATCGGCGCGCCCTGGAAGACGAGTTCGCGTATCAGGTCGACTTGCCCCCGGATCGCGCGATCGCAGCGCTCATCACCAGCTGTGCCCACTACGAACGTGGGTGTGCCGCGGGCGAAGAACGAGTTCGGCGTCTCGGCGGTGGATTGCGCAAACGCCGGGTAGGAAACGCTCGCTATGACGGCGAGCATGGCGAAACGGCACGGGGCGAAACTCAGAAGGCGACAACGGTGTCGATCACACGATCCAAGTTCGGTGCCCATCAGTCCTCCTTGTACGTTTCAAGTAACATAACATTCCGAGGCAGGAGGCCTGATGCTCCGCCATCGCGGTAGGACCGCCAGTTACCCAACGACCCCCGCACAGATCCCGGCGTGCGGTATTCCCGCACCGGGCTCCTCAGTGGTTCTCGCTTCCGCATCAAGGCGGCTCAGGCGCGTCTCGGCCGGGTCGGTAGCACTGCCGCTGGACGTGGGATCTGGAAGTCCTCCAACAGCGCCGCGAATCCCGCCCAGTTGTAACTGCGCCGGTCGCTGCGCCGATTGAGCCACTTCTGCAAGATCCGCATCGCCTCAAAGTAGAAGCGCCACAGACTCCGCGTGTTGTCGTAGATCCCGAAGTACCGGTAGTAGCCTGCCAGCTTCAGGCGCACCTTCCGCATCAGCCGGGTGATCGGCGTATGCCGTCCCTCCCGGCACCACGCGGTGAACCGCGCCAGAGACCGCCGCAGGCTCTTGCGTGCCGTCCGCCGCTTCAGATGCGGCCGCCGCAGACGGTCCCGGCCCCAGCGAAACTCGAAGCCCAGGAAGTCGAAGGACGTCTTTCCGCCACCCTCCCGCGAGAACGCCAACCGGCGCGTCTTCGTCGGGGACAGCTTCAGGCCGAACTTCGCCAGCCTCTCTTCGAGCTCCTGGAGGAACCGGTCCGCTTCCGCGGCGTGCTCGAACGCGCAGACCACATCATCCGCATAGCGGATCAGGCACGCTTCGCCGCGACAGCTACGCAGGACCTTCCGGTGGAACCACAGATCCAAGACGTAGTGCAGGTAGACGTTCGCCAAGATGGGTGAAACCACCCCGCCCTGGGGAGTACCCGTCACCGGGTGAGTCACCTGCCCGTCTGTTTCCAAGATCCCGGCCTTCAGCCACTTCCGGATCAGACGAAGGAACGGCCCATCGTCGATCCTCTCCTCCAGCATCCGAGTCAGCCAGTCATGCTCGATCGTTCCGAAGTAGTTCTCCATGTCGATCTCCACGACATGGTCGTACTTCCCGAACTGCAGCTTCACCGTCAGCTTATCGACGGCATCATGGGCGCCGACACCGGGCCGGTACCCATAGCTGCACCGCATGAAGTCCTGCTCGTAGATGGCCGAGAGGATCCGGGCCACTGCTGCTTGCAGCAGTTTATCCTCCACCACAGGAATCCCCAAGGGGCGCTCTTTGCCATCCCCCTTGGGAATCCACTGCCGACGCACCAGCCGGGCACGGTAGCGCTTCCCCTTCAGGCGTTCGACGAGGTCTCGGATGTTCCCGTCCAGGTCCCGCTCATAGTCGCGGGCACTGACTCGGTCCACCCCGCTGGCCGCGTTCTTGCGCACCCAGCCCCAGCTCTCGCGTAGGAAGGCCTCATTGAGCATCCCGTAGAGGTTGCGGAACCGATGCCTCGGTTCTCGCCTCGCCTTGCTCGCTATCCCCTGCAGGGAGGTTGACAGCACTACGTCCGGTCCTACGTGCCCGGCGGCTGTGTCCTTTGCAGGCTGCGAACCCCTGTTCACCGCTTCCCCCTGTGGACGGCTCTCCCGTCCTCTGAGTACTATCAGTGAATCTGACTCCCGAGAGGCCGTCGGACTCCCTTTCGGTAAGCCCTACCCGGCATGCGCCGGGAACCACCCGGGTCTCCCAAGTTCCTGACGCCTCTCTCCATACATGCCACGCTCTTCGTTGACCCCGACAGGCCCTCCAGGACCTCGCCCTACCGGTCCCTTCGTGTTGGCTTCCGGCACGTTAACACCGTGGCCACCTGCTTCCTTTCTTGACGAGGCTGTCTCAAGCTTCAGGGAGTGCGGTCTCCCCTGCGGCCTGCATGGTTCCCTGTGTACGCTTCAGGTGCTTCGTTCGGCAATGCGTGCCTCCTGACACCCGCAACACTCGGTACGAGTGGCTGGCTAGGCCTTACTCGGCGGGGACTCCCACCCCGCAAGAGGCGCCAAGCTTCGCTTGGCGCACTAACGAGAGCATCACCAGCGGGTGGTCCGGCCGCGGCCCTGGCCCTGCAGGGTCGTGGCGGGGTCACCCGCGTCCGCGGCCAGGGCCGTGGACGGGCCAC
>CAYQJL010000248.1:0-69932 GCA_964417675.1 uncultured bacterium
ACGAATGCGTGGAAGGAGCACCGATGTCCATGGAGACCGTATCCATCACAGACGCTCTCAAGGGTCGCGTCGCAGCGGGACGTCGCGTCTGCATACAAGGCTGGGTTCGCACCCGGCGAGACTCAAAGGCGGGGCTCTCCTTCGTCCATGTGACTGACGGATCCTGTTTTGATCCCTTGCAGGTGGTGGCCGACTCGGAACTGCCGAACTACCAGAGCGAGATCATGAAACTGACGACCGGCTGCGCGGTCATCGCGGCCGGTGAGCTGGTGGAATCGACGGGGAAGGGCCAGAAGTACGAGCTCAAGGCCGACCAGGTCGAGGTGGTCGGGTGGGTCGAAGACCCCGATACCTATCCCGTATCTCCCAAGCGACACTCCCTTGAGTATCTTCGCACGGTGGCACACCTGCGCCCGCGAACGAATACGTTTGGATCGGTGGCGCGGGTACGCCATTGCGTGTCGATGGCCATTCACCGCTTCTTCCACGAGCGTGGGTTCTACTGGGTGCACACCCCGATCATCACGGGGAACGATGCCGAAGGAGCCGGTGAGATGTTCCGGGTCTCGACGTTGGATCTGGTCAATCTTCCGCGGACCCCAGACGGCAAGATTGACTTCACTCAGGACTTCTTCGGGCGGGAGACCTTCTTGACCGTGTCCGGTCAGTTGGCCGTCGAGAACTATTGCCTCGCCCTCGGCAAGGTCTACACATTCGGCCCAACCTTCCGCGCCGAGAATTCGAACACGAGCCGCCATCTGGCCGAGTTCTGGATGATCGAACCGGAGATTGCATTCGCCGATCTGGATGATGATGCACAGCTGGCCGAGGACTTCCTGAAGTACATCTTCGCGGCCGTTCTGGAGGAGCGGGCCGATGACATGGCCTTCTTCGCCCAACGGGTCGACCCGACCGCCATCGAGCGGCTTGAGCGGTTCGTGGCGTCCAGTTTCGAGCGGATCGAGTACAGCGAGGCGATACGGATTCTTGAGGGATGCGGCCACGCGTTCGAGTTTCCGGTACGATGGGGCATCGACCTGCAATCCGAACACGAACGCTATCTCACCGAGCAGCATGTTGGGCGTCCGGTGGTGGTCATGAACTATCCCAAGGAGATCAAGGCCTTCTACATGAGACTCAACGACGACGGGCGGACCGTGGCGGCCATGGACGTACTCGCGCCCGGGATCGGCGAGATCATCGGGGGCAGCCAGCGGGAGGAGCGCCTGGAGGTGCTCGATGCTCGACTGCAGGAAAGCGGCCTTGGCAAGGATGAGTACTGGTGGTACCGCGACCTGCGGCGCTATGGAACCGTTCCGCACGCCGGATTCGGCCTGGGCTTTGAGCGAACCATCAACTATGTGACGGGACTGCAGAACATCCGCGATGCGATTCCCTTCCCGCGAACTCCCAAGAACGCGGACTTCTAGGCAACCGTCCGCCGGGGTGGCCGGGCCACGCCGGCGGACGGCTCTCGTCTACTCGATCAGGAGCACACGGGC
This sequence comes from uncultured bacterium, assembly GCA_964417675.1. Classification (GTDB taxonomy): domain Bacteria; phylum Eisenbacteria; class RBG-16-71-46; order CAIMUX01; family WJJG01; genus CAYQJL01. Next base: position 1,503 of record CAYQJL010000248.1, read on the forward strand.
GGCCCGTGTGGCGCCGGCCGTGTGAGCTCGGATGAAATAGGCCCCGGGGCCGGCCGGTGTGCCCGCATCATCGCGCCCGTCCCAGCGGAACGTGTGCTCCCCCGAGTCGAGGGTGCCTTGGTGAAGCGTGCGCACCAGGCGCCCGGCCAGATCGAATACGCGAACATCGGCATCCCCGACCTGCGTAGGCAGCGCCAGGTGCAGCGACGTGCCGACCCGCGTTGGATTCGGGTGCGCGGGCGACAACTGCAGGCTTTGCACCTGAAGCGCGGATGGGCCGTCAACCCCCGAGACCTGTAGCTGCAGACGCAGGTCATCGATGTACCAGCCTTCGCGGGTCGCGCTGCCATCGCTGCCGAAGGCGAACCGAATGCGGGCACTTCCCTCGTAGGCGCCCAGATCGAAGACGGCCGGCTCCCAATCGTGGGAGCCGCTGTAGAACGGCGTTTCGGCAGGGAAAGGCCCTGGCGTTGCGCCTTCTCGAACCAGGTACGGGTATCCGCCTTCCGGCTCGATCATTTCCCAGGGACCGCCGTCGATCGAGATTTCCACCAGCCCGCCATCGTACGCATACCCGGGATAGGCGGAGCTCGTCTCGGCCTCCATCCAATGCCAGAAGGTCAGGGTCGCTTCGGAGGGCAGCGCAAAGGGACTCGACTCGAGCAGGGCGTAGAGCAGATTGCCGTAGTCGGCCGATCCGCTGCCACCGCACTTCCAGGAGGTCGTGCCACCGTAGGTGTGATTGCGATAGGTCTCCATGTGCCACTGATCGCTGAATCCGCTGCCGCCGGCGTAGTGATCCCAGGCCGCACCGCCGGATTCGACATCCTCCGCGAAGAGATCTCCGATGTTGAAGAGGATCTCCTCGCTGCGATCGTATCCGTTCAGATCCTGCAGGCCCAGCCAGAGGCAGGAGGAGTACAGTTCCGGGGCCGCCTGGCTGACCGTGACCGAGAAGTCAGCGGAAGCGAACGCGTCGGGAGCCACGGTTCCCAGCCATTGCGGGGTAGGATCGGCCGTCAGGAAGGCCCCGCCGGTCAGCGTGCCGACGGCGTCGGGCGCCGGGACACTGCCGCCATTGCGAACCGTCAACGTGACGACCAGCTCCTCGCCGGCCTCCGCGATTCCATTGCCGTTGCCGCCGGCCTGATCGTCGATCTCCATCGCGACCACCTCGAGGCTGGGCGCATAGGCCGCCATGACCCATCCGAGTTCACCCGGATCCGCATTGACCTCGAGCCGGAAGGCGAACTCGTGTCCATCCGGTACGTCGGTGCTCACGGTGAAGACATAGGGATCGGCATTGCTGCCCAGACCCCCATGGGCGGGAATGGTGCCGAAGAAACCCTCATCCACCAGCAGCTCGAGGAATTCGTCGTCACAACTCAGCTGGCCGGTCACTCCGACGCCGTCCTGCTGTCCGAGATTGCTCAGGGTGATGGTGAGCTCGATCGTCTCGCCGTATTCGGGGATTCCGTTGCCGTTGCCGTGCGAGGCGCCGCTGTCATCGTCGTCGATGAGGAAGCCCTCCATCGTCAGGTAGGGCATGTTCGGTTGCATCGGAACGGCCGTATGGGCCACGGCGGCGATGGCGGCGGTGGCGCAGTGCGTGGGGTAATCCTGTGGGTAGCGCTCGATGCGATCGTTGGATGTATGGTACCAGGGACAGAAGTCCGGGCCCCAGGCCTCTTCCTCGATTCCACAAATGGCGTGGTAGCCATGATTCCAGAACGAGGCGTGGTCCGAGGCCGACAGGGCTTCCACGAGCACGATCGGTTCGAGGTCGTTGGGAAAGTACTCCAGGCAGGCGTCGGCGTAGATCTGTGCGAGCCACTGGGAGGCGCTGTTCGTGTACATGATCAGGTCCGGCGGAGCGGGATCGACACCGCGGTAGGCGATCATGTCGAGGTTGTAGCAACCAATGACATCCTCGCCCTGGCTGGCGATGTGACTGACATAGGCGCCCGAGCCGAGCAAACCTTGCTCCTCGCTGTTGAATCCGGCGAACTTGATCGTGTATTCGAAGGCATACTGGCTGAGCACACGGGCGGCCTCCAGGAAGGCGGCCGTGCCGCTGGCGTTGTCGTCCGCTCCCGGGGCGTGGGCGACATCTTCGCTCGTGCTGTCGAAGTGGCCGGTCAGATAGACGACCTGCTCGGGATGAACCAAGCCGGGCAACGTTCCAATGACGTTGCGCCGAGTGCCGTTGTGGTTGTATTCATGGAACTCCGCCGTCAGGCCGAACGACTGGAATTCCTCATACATCCACTGGGACGCCGCCACATTCTCGGGGCGGTTGTAGTAGCGCGTCTCGAAGTCATCGAGGGCTTGCCAGCGGTTGACGTACTCGGTCAGTGAGCAATCGCTCACGATCTGATCCACGATGGGATGAAACTCCGTGCGGCCCGGCTGCCAGGGAGCCGCGGGGGTCGCCGGCATGGCGTCCCACGCCTTGGGTTGCAGCCGCAGGCGGATCGGCTGTTGCAGGCCGCGCTGGTCGCTACGGCTCTGTGTCGTGAGTCGTGGCGTATCCGGGCTCCACAACAGGACCGAATGGCCGCTGCGCGCGAGCACCTGCGCGGGGGGCTCGAACTCGGCTCGATCCGCATCTTCGAGAAGGAAGAGATAGTAGTCACCGTCCAGACGGGGAGTCTCGATCGGCTGCAGATTCCCCGCTACGGCCGCGGGAGCGCAATACCCGGACGGAGTCCAGATCACGGCCAGGTCGGGGGTGAAGCCGATGAGCCAGCACTCCTTCACAAAACCCTGAAGCTCAACCGAGTGGACCGGCAACATCGAAGGATCGCGCAGGATGGCAAGGTCACCATCGGGGCAACCGGCCGGGGGACCGGCCCAGGGCCCCGCACCCGCAGTGCCGTCGCCCATGCCGCCCAGGCTGCCGCTGCTGCCGGCGCCGGCCACCAGCCATGTTCCGGGCAGCAACATCGCCAGGCATGCAAGGAGGACGAACCGACCCCTGCTTCCTACAGCGGCCCGCCTCCGGTGCCGAGGCGTCCGCGCACGCCCGGCCCGTGCAATCCCTCGCGGATCCCGGGGTTGGAGCTTCATTCTGGATGCAGACAGCGCCTGGGGCCTGATGTCGATCATGGTGACCTCCGTAAGGGTGATCGCAGATTCGCGCGACACCCGGATCCCGTCCCCTCATCCGTGGAGCCGAGGTGCGAGCGCCACCCATGATGGTAACGGTTCGGCTGCGCCAGCGTCAATCAACGGGGTGGCGGCCGGAGTCGCCATTGGGCATACTCCATGCAATTTGAAGTGCATGGCGGTAGGCGCCGATCAGGGAAGAGGCATGGCCGAATCGACCCGAGAACATCCCCGGTCCCATCCGGCCGGCTCCCCTTGCGGTCCTGCCGGCCGCCGCCCGGACGAAGACCCTGTCGATGGCCTCATTGAGGATGGCGCCGTCCGTGCGCTCCAGTTGGCCGCCACCGGGTTGCTCGCCGTGGTCGCCGCCGCCTCCTTCATGCCAGCCCGAATGGCCTGGGGCGTGGGCCATTGGGCCTACCTGCCCGTGTGGGTGCGCGGGCTCCTGCTCCTGACGGGCCTCCTGACGATCTGGACGCCTGCCGGGTGCACCCTCGGGCGGCATCTGACGGTGCTGGGGCGGCGCACCGTCCTCGGACACTCGGCATGGGCCTACGGACTGCTGCCGGCCTGCTTTGGGGCATTGGGGTGGCTTCTGCGAAGCCGGGTCCACTTCCTGGGGGACGGATGGTTGCTGGGCGAGCTCGTCGAGCGGGGCGTCGACTATCACGGCTTCGACTTCGTCGACTATCTGGTGAAGGCCCGCCTCTTCGCGTGGCTGGGCTTCACGACCGAGGCGCAGTCCTTTCAGCTCTTCGCCGTCATCAGCGTTCTGGCGGGAGTGCTCTACGCCGCCGCGGCGGCCTTCCTGGCCCGTCGAGTCATGCTCGCGGCAGCGGAGCGTACGACGCTCTACCTGCTCCTGATGACCTTGCCGTCGGTGCAGCTCTTCTTCGGCTATGTGGAGTGCTATGCGTTGCTTTCCGTGGGCGGCCTGCTCTTCCTGGGCACCTTGCTGGGTCATTATCAAGGTCGCTTCCACGCCTGGGTTCCCGCCGCGGCGTTTGGGTTCGGTCTGTTCTGGCATCTGGACGCCTTGTTCCTGGCACCCTTGCTGGTGTTCATGCTGTTCTATCCGCCGCCGGCCGTGCGGACCTCCTTCCCGCGCCGTCTGATGGCGGTCAGCCTTCCCGTCGCGGGCGCCCTGGCACTGGCTGCCGGCGTGTATTGGTCGAGCGGATACGGTCCCGAGCGCATCGAGGCCGACTTCCTCGGCCGACGCGAGGGACAGATCCTCTTGAACCGCTTCTACGGTCATCATGGGATGCTGTCTTGGTCTCACTGGCGGGACGTTCTGAATCTGATCCTCTTTCTGGGCGGCATACCGTTGGTCATTGCGTCAGCGGCATGGCTGGCCAGATCCGCGACGCGCCCGAGAGCTCCCCGCGGCGGGGCTGCGCTCGCGCGCGCCCTGCTCCTGTTTGCGGCAGGCACCATGTGGTACCTGCTTCTGGCGGCGCTCCTGCACATGAAACTTGGGATTCCCCGTGACTGGGATCTGCTGGCGGCGCACTCGCCCGTGATGCTCTTGGCCGCGCTGCTTCTCTGGCGCCGCCGCATGGGGAGTTGGGGACATCCGCGGGTCGTGGCGCTGACGGTCATGCTGGCGCTCCTGATGACGGCGCCCTGGATCGCGATCAATGCCAACAGCGAAACCGCCGTCGCGCGCTTCCGTGACATCCTCGCGGGGCAGAGGCGCTTCGCCCGTGCCTATGGACACGAGGAGATCGGCAAGTACTATCGCAAGCGAGGCGATGCGAATCAGGCTCTTGCGGAGTATGAGCGCTGCATCGAGATCTTCCCCGAGAACGCCCGCTTCCACTCGGCCCTCGGAATCCTCCAGTTCCAGGAAGGCCTCGAGAGCCGATCGATGCAGAGTTTCCGGGCCTGCCTGGCCGTGGATTCGACCTATGCCACCGCCCTGGCCATGCTGGCGCGCCTGCATGCCGACCGGGGCGAGCTGCAGGCTGGCATCGACCTTTCGCGGCGCCTGGCGGGGCGTCCGGATGAGGGCTTGGCAGCGGCGTCGGTGCACGCATTCCTGGCTGAACAACTCGGCGAGAACAAGGAGGCGATCGATGCCTATCAACGGGTCCTGAGACGGGATCCGGGCCAAGTCCGGATCATTCTGAATCTGGGGCGGTTGTATCTACTCGAATCGATGTTCTCCAACGCCGCCGGGGCCTATCGTGAGATTCTCAAGCGGGATCCGGCTTCGATCGAGGCCCGTAGCGGTCTTCTGGCGGCGCTGTGGGGACCTTTGCGTTCGGACCCGAGGCTGTGGAGCCGGCCCGAGAATCGGGGGGCGATCCAGCAAGCGCATCGCCTGCTTCTCGATCTTGCAGCGGAGGGGCAGCTTACGCCGGGGTTGCAGACCTGGCAGGCTGACATCCGCCGGGCCGTGGACGCCACTGCCGGTCCGCGTTGACCGGCAACCTGAGAGCGCGAGGCAGACCGGCGGCGAGGCAGGCGGGGAGGCGGTCGGCAAGGCAGGCTGCGCGCCCGGCGGACGGACCGGGGCGGTAGGTCCTTGCGGCCGATGGGTCGAGCCGGGTGATGAACCGGTGGGAGGCCGGGAACCGTAGGGTTCCGCGTACGTAGCACATACGGGAGTAGGGGAGCGATCGCTGCGTAGTGTGTGGAAGTTCGGTCGGCCATCCGGCATGATGCCGTGAGGTGGAATCGCCCAAAGGAGGAGTACCACGACAATGCTTGGTTTCTTTGATCCGCTCTATCTGATCATTGTGGGACCGGCGCTGATTCTGTCGATCATGGCTCAGGTCAAGGTCAAGCGTTCCTTCGATCGCTACGCGCGGATCAGCACGGCCCGGGGAATGAGCGGCGCCCAGGCCGCGATGCACATCCTGCGCTCCCATGGGATCGGCGACGTGGGGGTGGAGCGCGGCCGGGGGTTTCTCTCCGATCACTATGACCCGTCGAAGCGGATGCTGCGCCTCTCGCCGGATGTCTACGACGGCCGGTCGATTTCCTCGATCGGGGTGGCTGCCCATGAGGCCGGCCATGCACTCCAGCACGCGCAAGGGTACGCGCCGTTGCAGATCCGCTCGTTCCTGGTGCCCATGACCCAGTTTGGTTCATGGATGGCCTGGCCGCTGATCTTCATCGGTCTGATCTTCCAATCCATGGCCTTGATGCAGCTCGGCATCATCTTCTTCGGTGTTGCGGTGCTGTTTCAGCTCGTGACGCTGCCGGTCGAGTTTGACGCTTCTCGAAGGGCGGTGGCCATCCTCGGGCAGCAGGGGATCCTGTCCGACCAAGAGCTTTCCGGCACTCGGGAGGTTCTCAATGCGGCCGCGCTGACCTATGTGGCCGCCGCCGCGGCGGCGGTCCTGCAGCTGGTCTACTTCCTGTTGCGATCCGGGCTGCTGGGGGGCAGAGATGAGTAGCGATCCATCTTCGCCATCCCATTGTGCGACTGCCCGATGCGTGGCCGGTTGGATTCCGATGACCGCCATAGATTTCGCCGCCGGAGGTTGCGGGTTGTTGCTCGGTGGGCGAATGGTGTAAGTTGCCAGCCCGGACATGGGCAGGCCCGGTTTGGCGTGCCTGGCGTGCACAGTGGGGGATTTCATGCTGACCATTCTGTCGTTTGTCGTAGTGCTCGGGGTGATCATCTTCGTCCACGAGCTGGGTCACTTTCTGGCAGCCAAATCGGTCGGCATCAAGGTCGAGACGTTCTCCCTGGGATATCCGCCGAAGATGATCGGCCGCCGACATGGAGATACCGAGTACTGCATCAGCTGGGTACCTCTCGGCGGGTATGTCAAGATGGCGGGCATGATCGACGAGGGAAACCAGAATGAGAGCACTCTGACCGGCGCCCCCTGGGAGTTTGCCTCGAAGAGTTGGTGGCAGAAGCTGTGGGTGATCCTGGCCGGGGTGATCATGAACTTCATCCTGGCCATGTTGCTCTACACCGGCATCACCGCGGCCAAGGGGATCCCCGAGGCCCACGGTCCCTTCGTGGGTGCGATCGCACCCGGGACGCCGGCCGAAGCGGCGGGACTCGCGGCCGGTGACCAGATCATCTCCATCGACGGACAGCTGCTGACAACCTGGGAGGATCTGCTCAACGCCGTGCATCCCCGTCCGGCGGAGGAACTCGCACTCGTCTATGAGCGTGAAGGCGTGCAGTCCGAGGTCGCCGTGACGACCTTGAGCCAGCAGATGGAGGTCGAGGGGGAGTGGCGGGAGATCGGGCTGATCGGTGTCAGCCCCCGCATCCGTTACCGCCCGGCGACCGGCAGCGAGATCCTGCTGTCCGGCGTGCTCGGGACCGGACAGGTCATCAACATGGTCAAGGTCTCCCTGACCATGCTCTTCTCCGGCCGGGCCTCGGTGCGAGATCTGGGGGGGCCTGTCCTGATCGCCAAAATGTCCGGCGATAGCGCGCGCGAGGGTATGACCCACTTCCTGGCGTTCATCGCCTTCATCAGTGTCAACATTGGATGCTTGAACCTCTTGCCCATCCCTGCCCTGGATGGTGGGCACGCGGTCATCATCCTATCGGAGGCCGCCCTGCGGCGACCGCTTCCCAATCGACTCAAGATCGCCTTGCAGCAGGTGGGAATGCTGCTCCTCTTGGGTCTGATCATCTTCATCATCTGGAACGATGTGCAGAAGGTATTCGGCTTCGAATGGCTGCAGAGGATCTTCTAGGGTCCTGTGCCGGCCGGCGCTCTTCGCTGTATGCGCGCTGAGAGGGGTCATGCCACGACAACGGGATCATCATATCCTCATCTGGATGCGCGATCGTGATCAGGCCGCCCGCCTGATGACCGAGTTCGAGCGGGAGGGGTTTCGGTCGATCTGGGCCGCGGCGCTGCCCGAAGCGGTCTCGATCGTGGAACGTGGCTATCCTGCGGCCATTGCCTGCACGCTCACCGAGAACGCGCCGCCATCCCTGATGGATATCGAGACACTGCTTGCCTACTTGAAGATCGGAAACGCCGCGGTGGCCCTGCCGCCGATTCCCATCTGGAGCTGTAGTCGTCCCACCCCTGCGCTGCTGTCACGGATCGAGGAACTGCAGCTTCCGATTCAGCTCGTTCCACTCGAGCAGGGACCCGGTGCAATGCGGCACGAGATCGTTGCCTACCTGAGGTCGCTGCAGCCCGGCGGGGAGCTTGCCACAGCGCCGTCCGGGCATCCATGCCGGGTGCTGTACATGGGAACCGATGCAAGTCTGGGACGGGTGATCAGCCGCTACTTGAAGGCCGCCGGCTTGCCGATCAGGACGGTGCACGGGGCGTTGGATGTCCTGGAACTGCTCGAAGCCGAGACCTACCATGCCCTGGTCGTCGATTTCTCGGGCGAACCGGCCGGCAGGGCGCTCCTGCGCGCATTCGGCGACTATCATCAGAACATCCCCGTGATGGCCATCTCGGATGCCGACGATTGGTTGGCCGCTCTGCCACCGCACCGACTTCCGCGGAACCTGACCGCGGTCCTGACGAAACCGCTCTCGGTCCGCACTCTCGAATTGTGTCTGGCCAGGCTGCTGCGGGTGCCCGCGTACGGATCGGTCCCGCCGCCAGCGAATGGATCCCAGCGCTCGATTCGATCCGGCGGTCCGGGCATTAGACCGCCCGCCGCAGGCCACCGAACCACGCCGGGCCCGGCGACAAGCCGCTGACCCGCGCGACGGGCATCGCGCGGGGTGAGGCGGATCGATGTCCTACTCCTCTTCCGGGACGGGGGCCGGTGGTGGGGGGCTGTCGGACAGCTTCTCGCGGTCTGGAAGCAGGCCCGTGACGCGCCCCTTGCTGAGCAGGAAGAGCGTGTCGTCATTGGCCCGTTTCACATAGTGACGCATCTGTTCCTGGTCGAGCGCGCCGATCGCCAGTTTGTGGATCGCGCCGTCATCGAGCTGCACTTCGACCTCCTGCAGCGGCGGATCGAGCCCGGCGTCCGCCAGGGAGGGGAGGGAGTCGGGGAAGGCATCCGAGCGCAGAGTCGCAAGGGTGCGGATGGTCGATTCGATGACCGACTTGTTCACCGCACTGCTGTCAGGCAAGAAGGCGAAGCTCTCATCGGCCTGCTTGATAATCTGCAGCAGGTCCCCCTCGGCGGGGCGCAGACGCACGCTGCGCACCTTGTCCTTGTCGAAGGAGAAGATCGTCTTGTCCCGCCAGGTGGCCCGCGTGGCATCGAATGCGCTACGCAGGTAGCTCGGGATGCGGAAGACTTCGTTCGATTCCTCCGGTCGGATGAACTGGCTGCGGAAGTCGGGCCCGTTCTTGCCGACCCGGAAATGGGCCAGGACGGCACCGGACGCATCCGACAAGCGGACTTCGGTACCGGACGCCGGATCGACTTCAAACATCGCCTGCTTGTCCGGATTGGTGGAGTGCAGGTGTCGGCGATCGAAGAGCCCCAGCGTATCGAGAATCCGGGTCACGGCCACGCTGTCGGCCGGATAGGCGCCCTCGGTGGCGACGTGCCAGCGGCCGGCCTGCCTGACGAGATGGGCCGTGTCGCTCTGGGTCGCGAAGAAGATGTCACCGACGGCCTCGACCGTCAGGCCGGGGAAGATGGGCCCGGCCTCGAGCCGCTCAGCGGAGCGCCGGGTGTGATTGGATACCAATGCAATCACCAGCAGAAGGGCCGCGATGACCGCCAGGATGAGCATGGTCCGTACTCGCATCAGACAATGACCTCCCTCAGATTCAAAGGGTCTTCCTGCCGCGACGCTCAGGATGGCCTAGCCGCGGTGAGAACTGGCCATCTCTCGGACGGCCATCCTCTTGCGCCGGATTCCAAAGCGCACCAGCCCGTAGAGGATCACCAGCACCGGAGTGCCCAGGATGCCGGCGATCTTGATCGTTGACTTCGCTCCATCCGAAACATGCTTCAGCGGACGGTCGGTGGCCCCGCGCGAACGGATGCTGATGAGCTGATCCCCGAGCGTGAGATAGTCGACCACATTCTGCAGGAAGACCGAATTGGCATTGAACTGCCCCAGGAACTGGTCTGTGGCGAACTGCGCATTGCCCACTACGATGATCTGGGTTTCAGGACTCTGCCGCAGCGGCGGCAAGGTTGACAGGGGATCATCGCCGCCACTCAGAATCGCGCCTTCGGCACCGTCATCACCCACCGCAGCGGTGTCAGCGGGACCGCCCGCCTCGCCGCCGTCCGGCGTCGCAGGAATCGGGGCCTCGTTGTAGAGGCTCGTGAAGGTACCCGACAGCGCCACAGCCGTGATCTTCGAGGAGACCTTGCCGCCGGCAGGCACGAAGCGCTGCTGCGGGTTCAGATCGTAGAATCCGCTTACCGTCCAGGACTGCGGCGAGGTGCGCGCCAGGACGTGAGCCCGGAGTTCGGCTCCGACGCTGCCCGCCGCGGCGCCGCCGGAGGGCAGGGGGCCAGCCTCGGACCCGGCGTCCTCGGCGGTGTCGTCGTCGCCCTCGTCGGCCAACTCCACCCCGAGTTGCTTGGCGAGCTGCCGCTGTGCTTCGCGCTGCTGCTCGAGAAGCTCCTCCATATGACCCAGCGGGTCGCCCGGGGCAATCTCCACATCGACCTCAATCGGTGCGCACCAGGGCAGCACGATCGATTCGAGTCGATTCGTGATCGGGTGTTGCGCATTGAGCAAGTCGGGCACCGCCTTGACCCAGTACGGGTAGGGCAGCGTATAGCGCACGTAGCCGCTGGAGAAGGATGCCGTGGCATTGGCGGTTCGGTCGGGGTCGATGATCAGACCATTCTGCACGCGGACACCATAATGGGCCAGGAGATCCTCGATTCCCGATTGGATCGCTGTCGCCTGCAGTCCCCCGCTGGCGTCCAGCTCGATAGCATCCATCAGGAAGATGATCTTGCCGCCCCTCATCAGGTACTGGTCGATCTGATACTCGACCCGGTCGGGAACATTGCGTGGGCCGGGCACGATCAGGAGATCGACATCCGGCGGCACTTCGCGCTCACCGTCGGCCAGGGTGACCGGCACGACGGTGAACTGGCCCTGCAACAGCTCCCTGACACCGGTCAGGTGCGTGCTCAGGGCATGCTGCACATGCTCGGAGAGCACGCCAACCTTGTAGGTCCGCTCGCTGGCCACCTTGAGAATCGCGGAGGTCAGATCGTACTCGAGTGTGTAGGTGTCCTGGACCAGAGGAATGACTTCCTGCCTGTCCAGGTAGCTGATGAGCACACCCAGGTAGATATTGATCGACTGGAACTGGTCCTTCTCGAGCGTCTGCGCCGTGATCTGGGGAATGCCCAGGCTGCGCATGCGCTGTTCGATTTCCGGATCCTTGGCCGGATCGACGAACTCGACCTGGACCCGGCCGCGTCCGTAGCTGCGGTATTCATCCAGGGTGTCGGAAATCTGACGCCTGAGCGTCGAGAGCTGGGTGGGCAGTGTCTCCGACATGTAGACCGTGATGGTGACCAGGTCATCGAGGTCACGCATGATTTCCTTGGTTGCGTCCGAAATCGTGAATTCCTTGTCCGCCGTCAGATCCAGGCGGACGAAGTTGCCTTCGGCGATCACGTTGACCAACACCAGGATTGCGGCTACCAAGATGATTCCCACCGCGGTTCCCGTTGCCGTGCCGCCCTTGCCCATCCTGCTTGCCATATCTGAACTCCTCCTTCGGCCTCTCCATGGGTACCTGTTGGTGTGCCGGGCCTATTTCCCGCGACGGTTCTCCACCGAGCGCACGTTGAGGAACAGGAAGAAACCAATCATCGACAGGTAGTAGATCAGGTCGCGCGAGTCGATCACCCCGCGTTCGATCGAGCTGAAGTGACTGCCCAGCGACAGGCCCTTGAAGAACGGCACCAGCACGCGCGGCACCGATGTAAGAATCAGGTCGACGCCGATGATGAAGAAGAGCAGGCAGACGACGAAGGCGCCGATGAAGGCCACGATCTGATTCTCCGTCATGCTCGACATCCACAAGCCGATTGCGAGATAGGAGGCCCCCAGGAAGAGCAATCCGAGGTAGCCGCAGATGAGGGCGCCGCTATCGGGAGATCCCAAGGCCGCCACGATGAGGGGCAGCGGAAAGGTCAATAGAAGCGCCACCGCATAGAAGAAGAACCCTCCCAGGAACTTCCCCAGCACGACTTCCCAGTCGCGCAGGGGGAGCGTCATCAGGGTCTCGAGAGTGCCCATCTTGCGCTCTTCGGCCCACATGCGCATCGAGATCGCCGGAATGAAGAAGAGCAGCAGAATGGGCGCCAGGCCGAAAAAGTCGCGCAGGGTGGCCTGACCGATGACGAAGAACTTCTGGAGTTCGAAGAACAGCAGCGAATTCAGCACCAGGAACACCACCAGGAAGATGTAGGCGATCGTGGAGCTGAAATAGCTGCGGAACTCTTTGCCAGCAATGATCAGCGCGTTTCTCATCCTTGTCTCTCCTCCGTACCGGATCCTGCCCTCAGGACGAGATGGGCTCGCGGGTTGTCAGGCGCGTGAAGACCTGCTCGAGGCTCATCGTCTCGCGCTTCAGCTCGGTCAGCACCCAGCCCTGTTCGACCGCCAAGGTGAAGAGCTTCTCCTCCGGATCGGCCCGATTGGTTCCAATCGCGTAGCGAACCATGTTGTCGGCCATGTCTACCAGGTGCAGATCACTGGCCAAACCGCTCTCACGCAACACCGGCTCGACGACCTCGGCGGGGGCCTGGATGGTAACCATGACCTTCTGTTCGCCTTCGGACTGCCCGGCCAACTCGGCCGGCGTGCCGCTCGCAACGATCAGGCCCTCATTGATGATGAGTACCCGGGAACAGGTGGTCTCGACCTCGGGCAGAATGTGCGTGCTGAGGATGATCGTCTTCTGCTGGCCGACCCGGCGGATCAGCTCGCGGATCTCGACGATCTGGTTGGGGTCGAGCCCGGTGGTGGGCTCATCGAGAACGAGGACTTGCGGGTCGTGGATCATCGCCTGAGCGAGACCCACTCTTTGCCGGTACCCCTTCGAGAGCGTGCCGATCGTTCGATGGGCCATCCGCTCGAGGCCGCAGACGCCGATCATCTTGTCGACCTCTTGGGGCAAGCTGTTGCCGTTCATCCCGCGCACGCGGCCGATGAACTCGAGATACTCGATCACCCCCATGTCCTGATACAGCGGGGCGCTCTCCGGCAGGTACCCGATCTGACGGCGGACTTCGACGCTCTGATTGCGCGTGCTGTAGCCGGCGACGGTGACATCACCCTCGTCGGCCGGAATGTAGCAGGTGATCACGCGCATCGCCGTCGATTTGCCCGCCCCGTTTGGGCCCAGCAACCCCAACACCTCGCCGCCGGCGACTTCGAATGAGATGCCGCCAAGGGCCACGGTGGGACCGAAACGCTTGGTGAGATTGCGAACTTCGATCATGGGCGTTCCCCTCGCTCCGGTTACGTTCTGGCCTTGAACTCATTGCAAAGGTTGAAGTTAGGAGATTCAATCGGGGAGTATAAGAGCTGCCGAGCCCCGGGTCAAGAGGCTCTGCCCCGTCCATCCACCACCTAACCCCACTATTTGACACGCTCGGGCCGGCCGGGTTCCCATGACCGACGGCCGCGCCTCATCTGGGCGCAGGTGCGTATCGGAGGGCGCCGCGCGCCCTGTTTGACACGCACGTGCGCCTCATCTACTCTCGCTCCAGTCCACGAGGGGATTGCGTCATGACAAGGATGGTCACGATGGACATGCCAAGCCAATCGGTGCTCGACCGCGTGTCGCCATTCCCCGGCCGACCACCCTCGGGCCGGGCTCGCGCCGCCCAGCCACGCACGGGCCGGGTACGCCGGTCTGGATTGCGATCGGGCCCGGATCCCCGCGGATCTGGCGCCACCGACGCCTCAATCGCTGCCGCGCTGTTCACACGGACCCTGCTGCTCGCCCCGATGCTGCTGGCGGTTCTGCTCCTCACCGGTTGTTCCATGCAGCGCATCGCCACCGGCAGCATGGTTCCTGTGATGGAGGCCTCGCTCGCGGAGGCGTACTCGTCCCGGGACGTCGAGACGGCTCGGGAGGCGATCCCCGGACAGATCCTCCTGCTGCGCGGCCTGTGCCGGTCGGCGCCCGATCGCGTCGAGCTGTGGACCGGCGCCGTGCAGCTCTATGCCTCCTATGCCATGACCTTCGTCGAGAATGATGATCCCGCACGCGCCGTGCGCCTGTACGGCGAGGGGCTCGATCTCGGCATGCGTTTCCTGATGAGGCACGATTGGTTCGCGGCAGCCTGGGAGGGCGGCCCGGACAGGCTCCGGGAGACACTGGCCGATCGACGGCCCGTGGACATGTCGCCCATCCTGATGTGGACGGCGGCCTGCCTGGGCCAGTGGATTCTCGCCCACCTGGACAATCCCCGGGTGCTGGCGGATCTGTCGTTCGCCTATGTGCTGGTGGACGCTGCCATCGCCATGACCCCGGAGTACTTTCACGGGATGCCGTATGTCCTCAAGGGCATCCTGCTCTCGATCACGCCCGTCATGTTGGGTGGGGACCTGGAGGCATCGCGCGTTCTCTTTGAGTCCGCCTTCCGGGTGACCGAGGGGCGCTTCCTCTATCACAAGGTGCTCTTCGCCCGCTATCACAGCGTGGCCGCGCTCGATGAGGACACATTCACGACCATGCTCGAGTCCGTCCTGGATGCGCCCAAGAATGCTCTCCCGGAAGCCGAACTGATCAATCTGATTGCCAAGCAGCAGGCCGAGACCCTGTTGGCCGAAAGGGAGTACCTGTTCTGATCCTGAGGGCCGCGGGCCGGTGGGCTCTCCCGTTCACGAGGAAACGGGGGATGGACCCTGCGAACTTGGGGAAAACCTTCCCGCGGTCGAGTGTTAGTAATGAAAGGACAGGCGCCCCAGGACAGACGCTCAGGGTCGGCGGCCGCGAAGCGCCGGCCTCCGGCCGGCTGTCGTGATTGGGTGCACCGGCCAGGAACGGGTCCCGGCCGAAGGCCAGTCGGGTCCGATCGGTGTTCCCGGGCGGATCCCTCGGACAGGGTTCCAACGGACAGCGAGGTCGACATGATAAGGCGGGGACAACCAAGCGCAGGGCCGCGGCTCTGGAAGCCGCGGATGTGGGAGGGGCGGATGTCTGGACGTCAGATGCCAGGGGGCGCTGTCGCAGGCATGAGGATCCCCCGGCGCACCGACCGCCCGGGGTGGATCCGCGCGGGGCTGATCGTCCTGTCGGTTGCAACCCTGCTGGCGGCTGACGGTTTGATCCGGCTGCCCGGAGAGCAGGATCCGCAGGCGCGACGCAGTCGGCCCAAGAAGCTGATCAAGGTCGCCACGATCGCACCGGAAGGGTCCACCTGGATGAAGCTCATGCATGAGCTCGATGAGCGCGTGCGGGATGAGACTGGAGGCGAGGTTGGATTCAAGTTCTATCCGGGAGGGACCCAAGGCAGCGATCTGGATGTCCTGCGCAAGATGCGCAGCGGTCAGATCCACGGAGCCGGATTGACCGGGGTCGGCCTGGGCGAGATCGAGCCGTCGCTGCGCATCATGGAACTGCCCTTCATGTTCCGCTCCCCAGCGGAGGTCGACCGGGCGCGTGAGGCGCTCGAGCCCATTTTCGAGGAGCGCCTGCGCGAGAAGGGCTACATGCTCCTGGGCTGGGCGGATGTCGGCTTCGTCTATCTCTTCAGCAAGGATCCGGTGCGCTCTCCGGAGGATCTGCGGCAGATGAAGATGTGGCTCTGGGAAGGGGACCCCCTGGCCCAGTCTCTGATCGAGGCCTGCGGGGTTTCGCCGGTTCCCCTCAATGTGACCGACGTGTTGACCAGTTTGCAGACCGGAATCGTCAATACCGTCTATAGCACTCCCTACGCCTGCCTGTCATTGCAGTGGTTCACTCGTCTGGGATACATGCTGGACCTCCCGATCACACACGCGATGGGGGCGGTGGTTCTGGACAAGCAGTTTATCGAGCTCTTGACAGCGGCCGAGGTGGCCGCGATCGAGCGGGTTGCGCAGGATGTCTTCGAGCGTCTGCAGACCGCCACCCGTGATCAGAACCGTCAGTCGATCGAGGTCATTGCCGAGCGCAACATCGTTCGCGTGGAGCCCGATCCCGAACGCTCAACGGAGTTCGAAGCCATTGGGCAAACAGTGTGGCGCGACATGACGGGCGTGCTCTATGATCGCGCGCTGCTCGATCGGCTGACCGCCGCCCTGGCGAGATGATGTCGTCGCGGAGAGAGGCCCCGGGAAGCGGGAGCCCCGCGGGGCGCAGAGGTCGCCGCCGGGCCGTTGCGAGCCGCTGAGTCTGAGGTCGGGAAGGGGAAGGCCGAGTCGTTCAAGGAATGGACGGGGCACGTGGGCGAGCTTTTCACCAGGCTATCCGGACCGGGAGCGTTCTACGCGGCATTTTCTGCTTTCGTGCTGGTCTGTCTTCTCCTGCGGCAGATTGTCCAGCGACGCGTGGGTGCCGCGGGTTGGACCGCGGGCGTGGGTTTCATTGAGCGGTGGGTGCTGACGGTGCTCCTGATGTCCATGCTGGGCTTCGCCGTGCTCCAGATCGTGCTGCGCAATTTCTGGGATTCCGGCTTGGTTTGGATTGATCCGCTCCTGCGGCATCTCATGTTGTGGGTTGGATTTGCCGGCGCGGTCGTCGCGGCTGGAAGGCTGCGACACATCCAGATGGATGTCGTCGGTCGCCTGATGCCGATGGGCCCGCGGCTGTGGATCGTCCGCTTCACGACGCTGGCCGCGGCCGTGATCTGTGCAGCCCTGGCCCGCGCCGCATGGGTGTTCCTCGGCCAGGAGCACGAATTCGGCATGACCGGGTTCCTGGGCATTCCGACCTGGATTCTACTGCTCGCCCTTCTGATCGGTTTCGTGATGATCGCGGTTCGGTTCGCGGCGCGGGTGATCACCCCAGCGAGTGAGCTGGAGGCCACCCTCCTCGAGGCGCATGGCAGCGACAACAAGAGCCTGGCCGAGAACATGGGTGTGCCGGAGACCGAAACCGAGGATGCCTCGGCCCGGCCGAACGATCCCGCGGGAGGAACAGACCATGATCGGTAGCCCTTGCGCCGATCGCGCCCGCGGCCCGCGATCCGCCGGGACGACGGAGACTCGGGGCACTCGGCAACGGCGTGCACCGCTTGATCTGCTCTCGCTGCCCAAGCCGCGCCTGCCGCGCCTGCCAAGGCTGCCACGCATACCAGGGATGCCAGGGATGTCCCGCTTGCCTGGCGCGCCTCGCCTGCCGCTTGGCCCGCGCGGGGGGGGGCTGTTCAGCGCCGCCGTTCTTCCGGGCGCGGCATTTCTTGTGAGCGGCTGGCTTGGCGCGGGGTTCTGGTGGCTGGTCATCCCGCTTCTGGCCCTTCTGGGAACGCCCCTCTTCGCGGTCCTGGCTCTGGCGGCTCTCGTGGCGTTTGCGGGCGAAGGCATCTCCTCGGCCGCGGTGGCCACGGACATGAGCCGGCTGACCTCCTCACCGGTTCTGATCGCGATCCCGCTCTTCACCTTCGCCGGCTACCTGTTTGCCGAGTCGGGGGCGCCGCATCGCCTGGTGCGGCTCACGCGCGCGACCTTTGGATGGGTGCCCGGAGGGCTGGCCATCGTCGCCATGATCGCCTGTGCCATCTTCACGGCCTTCACCGGTGCAAGCGGGGTGACGATTGTGGCGATGGGTGGATTGCTGATGCCCGCGTTGCTCCAGGACAAGTTCTCCGAACGCTTCTCGCTGGGTCTGCTCACAACCGGGGGCAGTCTCGGCATCTTGTTCCCACCGAGCCTTGCCCTGATCATCTATAGCTATGTTGCGAGCCGTGCCGCGGGTGCCGATCTGATCGATCCGCTGAGTGGTCCCACGGTCGACCGGCTGTTTCTGGCGGGCATCGTTCCAGGGATTCTGTTGATTGCGCTGTTGTCGGTTCTGGCTGTGTGGCAGACGCGCCACAGCGCCAAGACGACCGTCGCATTCCACTGGAGGGAGTTGGCCGGGGCGCTGCGCGAAGCCGCCTGGGAGATTCCGCTGCCCTTTGTGCTGCTGGGCGGGATCTACGGCGGAAAGCTCACCGTCACCGAGGCCGCCGCGATGACGGCGTTCTATGCGCTCGTCGTCGAGGTGTTCATCTACCGGGACATTCCTTTCAAGAAGCTGCCGCATGTGACCGCGGAAAGCATGACCTTGGTGGGCGGGATCCTGATCATCCTGGCCTCCGCCATGGGCCTGACGAACTATCTGATCGATGCCGAGATCCCCATGATCATTCTCGATGAGATCGAGGGGCTCATCAGCAGCCGGGTCGGTTTCCTGCTGGCGCTCAACGTGTTCCTGCTCATCGTAGGCTGTTTGATGGACATCTTTTCGGCGCTGATCGTCGTTGTCCCGCTCATCGTCCCGATCGCCATGCAGTACGGTGTCGATCTCACCCACCTGGGCATCATCTTCCTGACGAACCTGGAAATCGGCTACTCCACCCCACCGGTGGGACTGAATCTATTCATTTCCTCCTTCCGTTTCCGCCAGCCGATCGTGAAGGTCTATGCTGCATCGATACCGTTCCTGTTGATGCTGCTGGTGGCGCTGCTGCTGGTTACCTACCTGCCGGAAATCAGCCTCTTCCTGGTCAAGCTCTTCGGCTGAGACCGGGCTGGCTTCCACGGCGTCAGCGCGCCGCTCCAGGATGCCGTCCCGACCGGCCCCGCCGCGGGAGGTGCGGACGGGGCGCAGCGCATAGTTCATACCGGCAGAATCTGCAATCCACTCCATTTCAATAAGATACAAATTAGTTCTTGCATACTGAACAAATGTTCAGTACGGTGCCCTTGATGTCGATTGGTAGGCGTGCCGCGGCATCACGGGATCTTCGGACAGCGGCGGTCCCACCCGCGGTCCCCCCAAGGGTGGGACCCCGCTTCCGAGGGCCATGATCGGGCAGCATCGATCGGGCAGCATCGATTGACCGGACAGGCAGGGAGGGCGCAGACATGACGGACAAAGCACGCGACATCCTGGCCTTCATTGTCCGGTTTCTGAACGAGCATGGTGCGCCGCCGACCGTACGGGAAATTGGTGAGGCATTCAGAATCCGTTCTACCAATGGGGTCTGTTACTACTTGGATCTTCTCGAGAAGGCGGGCGCCATCGTCCGCAAGCCAGGCTTGGCGCGCGGCATTGAATTGCATCCCGACATCGCATCCGCCGCGCCCGAGCTGGTCCCGTTGACCGGCCTGCCCATTCTTGGCCAGATCGCCGCCGGCGGTCCGGTCCTGGCGGAGGAGAACATCGAAGGTGTGCTCGACGCCCGTCGCATCGGTACTACCGATGCCTCCTTTGCGCTGCGCGTCACGGGGCAAAGCATGCGGGATGCCGGCATCCTCGATGGAGACTTCGTGCTCGTCAAAGCCGAGTCCGAGCCGTGCAATGGTGACATCGTCGTCGCCATGATCGGGGAGGAGACCACCGTCAAGCGGTTTCAGCGGAGAGGTTCGACCATCATCCTGAACCCCGAGAATCAGGAGTACGAACCGATCCTGGTCACCGCTCGCTCACCAGAACTGAGAATTCTGGGAAAAGTGGTAGGAGTGTACCGAGAAATCTAAGTCACGCCGCCTGGGCATGCTCGCGCGAGCGTGCCTCCAGCAGGCATCGTGGCGGGAAGGCGGCCCCTGGGTTTCTATCCGAAGCCGGGGGCATGGGGATCGGCAGGGAGCTCAGGAAGAAGGGATCATGATCGGGATGGACATCCACGCTGAACGCCGCATTCTGCACATCGATATGGACGCCTATTTCGCGGCCCTCGAGGCGCAAGCCTGTCCGGCGCTGAAGGGCAAACCGCTGGTTGTCGGGGGCCTTCCTGGGGGGCGCGGAGTGGTGGCGTCGGCTTCCTACGAGGCACGCGAGTACGGTGTCCGGGCGGGCATGTCGGTCGCGACGGCGATGCGTTTGTGTCGTTCACTGCAGCTGGTGCCCGCGCATCCCTCACTCTACATTGATACGTCTCGCCGGATTCTCAAGCATCTCTACCGCTTCTCGCCCAATGTGGAGATGTTCAGCATCGATGAAGCATTTGTCGATGTCACGGATCTGCTATCGGGACCACCCCGTGGCAATGCTTGGAATGAAGTGGACGTCCTGGCCCGTGAAATGGCGGGGTCGGTCGAGAGCGAATTCAATCTAACCTGTTCGATCGGCGCGGGCCCCAACAAGCTTCTGGCCAAAATGGCTTCGAAGCTCGAGAAGCCCCGTGGTATCAGCCTGCTGAGCCGACAGGCCTTTGCCAGGCAGTTCTGGCATCGATCCGCCGAGCATTTGTTTGGGGTGGGTGAGAAGACCGCTTCATCACTGATGATCTTCGGCATCGAGACCATCGGTGACCTGGCCGAGGCTCCGGTGGATTTTTTGAGGAGTCGTTTCGGTGTTTACGGCGAGGCGCTGCATGCCATGGCCTGGGGCGAGGATGACAGCCCGGTGGTGGCCAGTCACGAGGCCCCGGCCGCCAAATCCCTCGGTTGTGAGCATACATTGCAGCGAGACACCTCTTCTCCAGACGAGGGCTTGTCCTTGTTGCTGTCGCTGACCGAACAAGTCACGGCAAAGATGCGCTCCGAAGGGTACGCCGGTCGCTGTGTGACGATCAAAATGCGGTATCATGATTTCAGTACTTTGACCCGTCAGCGGATGTTGCCGCACCCGACGCAAGAGACCCGGGATGTCTATCGGACGGCCAAGGATCTCTTCCTGCGCAACTATTGCGGCGGCGGCATTCGGCTGCTGGGAGTCACGGTCGGCGATTTGCGGCCCATGGAGGGTGGCAAGCAGATCGCCTTGTTCCCGCAAGACCGGCGCTACTCGAAGTATCTCGAAGCCGTGGATCAGATCCGTGACACATTCGGCAACGACAGCTTGCAGCCAATGGGTATCCTACAGGAGTGGAATGGGCACCAATCGCACGAAGCACGTCTCGAATCTCGAGGCCAAGCCGCCCTCGAACGGAGGGCCGTCGCACGAGTTGGATGACCGCTCGGGCATCCCTGTGAACCAGCCCGATCTTTTCGGGCACAGGGGTGCCCGGGTCCCTTTCCGGGCAACTCCCCAGTCCCTCGCGGCTCCCTTCTCGCAGCCGTCACGTCGGAAGCCCGGCGCCATTCGTGTGGGCACCTCCGGGTACAGCTTCGCGGATTGGGTCGGCCCCTTCTATCCGCACGGCACACGATCGCAGGACATGCTGCCTTTCTACCAGCAACACTTCAGTACGGTCGAGATCAACTCCACCTACTACCGCATTCCCCCGCCGCGCACCCTGGCCCGCATGGCCGAACGCACACCCGCCGACTTTCTCTTTCTGTCCAAGCTGCCGGCTACTCTGACCCACCAGCGTGAGCGCGACTTGATGCAGGTCAGGACGTTTTTGGCCGCGCTGGCCCCCCTGGACGAAGCGGGAAAGAATGGGGGCTGCCTGGCCCAGTTTCCCTTTTCGTTCCGGCAAGGACCCGCGAGCGAAGACCATCTGAGGTGGCTACGTGAAGCCCTGGGGGACACTCCGCTGTTCGTCGAGTTCCGTCACTGCTCCTGGGATCTCCCCGACTTGAAGGAGCGCTTGACCGCGCTGGGATTGGGCTTCTGTTGCGTGGACGAGCCCTCCCTGCGAGGGTTGTTTCCGCGGCGCGTGATGCTGTCGGGGGATCAGGCTTATGTTCGCTTCCACGGCCGGAATGGGCGGGAGTGGTGGCGCGGGGGCCCGCGGCGCTACGACTACCTCTATACGGAAGCGGAATTGGAGCCGTGGCAAGGCTTCGTGCGAGATCTGGCCCAGCAGGCCAAGCAGACCTTCGTCTTCTTCAACAACTGCCACGCCGGCCATGCCGTCATCAATGCGCGCATGATGGAAGAGATCCTCGGCCTGGAGTGATCCGGGGGGGCGCCATGGGGTGAGCTTCAGTCGGTTCTCTGCCGCCGGCTCCGAACCAAGAAGGCCATCAGGAAACCCCACGTACCTACGATCAGCACCGAGTTCACGTAGGTCAGGGTCAGTTCGAGCCAGGAGAAGTAGGGTCCGCGCGAAAGGGTCCAGTCCACCGTCATGTTGGGAGGCAGGCGCAGGTACCAATCGATGTCGGCGGCGAAACGAGGGGAGGGGCCTCCGACCTTGGACAGGAAGAGATCGCCCAGCACGAGATCATGAGTCACGCAGTTGATCAAGACCGCGGCCCCCACCACTACATTGAGTATCGCCCACGGCCTGCCGCTACCCGCCAAGACGAGCCCCAGGGCAATGGCCGGGAACAGGTGGTTCTCGTGCATATGGGTCGCGAGCGCGAAGAAGCTCAGCGCAACCGCGAAAGCGGCCGCGAACCAGTGCGCATCCCTGGATCGACTCAATGGCGGCCACCCCTTGGCAAACGACATCGACCGGGAACCGCAGGCTCCAGCGGAACTGGCAGCGGATGGCGAGCCCGATGGGCGCGGTGCCTCTCCGCCCGCCTCGGCCGGGCCGGCCCTGGGCAGGCTGCGCTCGCGCTGCCAGGTCCACCACAGAATGAACAGGTACGCCAGTCCGAATGCCCCGAGGGCCAGCTGCTTCGGCGTCAGGGGTCCCAGGATCCCATCGTTCGCCGGTCGCCAGGCGCCCAGCAGCCACCAGAGATTGTGGCCGTTGACCGAGGTGTACGGCATGGCCTCGATATCGGAGACGAATCTGTCCAGCACCATTCTCGTGCGACCGGTCAGGAAGAAGGGCATGAATCCGGCAGCGATCGTCAGGAGACATGCTGCCCCGCCACTGAGGAGCCGTTTCCACCCGGAGCGAATCAGTGTGGCCAGTGCCAGCAAGGGGAAGAAGGGTGCCGCCAGGGGCTTCATGAGAAGGCCGAGCGCCGCCGCGGTCCACCCGAGTTCGGGCCGGCGTGTCAGGATCCAGATCAGCGCCAGGAGCACGAAGAACGTTTCCACCGCATCGGGCTGTCCCCAATACGCGGAAACACAGAGCACCGCGGGATGAGCGAGGTAGATCAAGGCCGGCTTCCAGCCCCGCCAGGAGGAGGTTGAGCCCCACATCCGATAGCGAGCAACAAGCAGCCCAAGCAGTGCCGCCAGCCCGATATCGAAGGCCAGGGGCGGGATCTTGACCAGCAGTGACAACAGCGTCGCCGCGCGTTGGCGGAGCCTCCCATCGCCAGCATCCGTGGCTGCACCGGTTCCGAATCCAACATCGGCTCCGCCTCCCGCGCCCGTTGTCGGTGCGCTGCCCATGGCCCTCGTGCGTCCGGCCGACCGCCCACCGCTCGGCCGGAACAGGTCCTCTGGGCTGTACACCCATGAGAAGCACTTGCCGCACGGGGCCAGGAGATAGCCGTAGAGCGGCGGGTAGTCGTAGGAGCTGCCTTCATCATAGATCGTGTGGACGCCGCGGAGCCCCCCGCGCAGGGCCCAGCCCTTGTACGTGTTCAAGTCGGGTGGGTACCCGGGAAGGGTCATCAGCCAGAAACGCAGGAGCAAGAGCACAACCACCAGCCCGGTCAGGAAGCCGGGCAATCGTTCAGCGGGTTTGCCTTCCTGACGGTTGGATTGCCTCTGTGCGGGCCGGTGGGATTGCCGTTCGTTCCGATCTCTGGGCGCAACGTCGGCCCCGGGGTTGGTCGCCCTCTCGGACCGCGGGTGCGGTATCTTCCCGGCCTGCGGTGAGGATGACCGCCTGGCGGGCTCATGCGGGGCCGGCTTGCCCAAGTTCTCCCCCTGGATCGTTCTTCAGAAGCCGGGGCGGGCTGCCGGGCGTCCGCTTCCGCCACCGTCCATCGAACGGATCTGAATGATCGTGGATGGGACCCGATGCGCCATCCTATCAGCCTTGTCGGAGGCCAGCAAGACGGGTGGTTGATTGGGTTGCTCGAATGCCGGCGGCCTCGGTGCCCCCCTTGGAAGCGGCAGCCTCTTGCGGTCATTGGCAAGGGGCTGTTTCGTTCTAAATGATTGCCAACAAATCCGATGGGGAGTTGGCCGCAAGCCGGCCGCTCATGTTCGCGGGAACTTGCCGGTTCCGACGCGGTCACAAGTCTCCCGGAAGCGGACCGCGAGTGAGTCTGAGGGCCGCCGCCAGGCTGTTCGAAACGGGAGCGGAGACATGCGGAGCCGAGATTCGCTTCGTCTTGGGCCTCCACGTGAGGCCATGATCGGCTTGCCTCAGGGGGGAGAGATCCGTACACTCCCGCCCGAGGATTGGTAGGGAGCAACCATGTTCAAGGCGGGAAGCCTGCGATTGGGATTCCGTCCGCGGGGGAGGCATTTCCCGATGTCGACCGTGGCTGGAATTCATGCCTGGGCGCGTGCGCTGGGGTGCATCGCGGGAGAGTTGCGCCTGCCCGGTCCGCTGCCGGCTCTTCGAGGAAGAGGCTCCCGAACGTACCCTTCGGTTTCCTCCGGCTCGCCCACCCCCACGAGTTCCCTCCAGCGACGCTCGTTCACGGCAAGTGTGGGTGTCCGTGCCGGCTGGGCTGTGATCGGTATGGCGCTCCTGCCACTGCTCTCATCGGTGATCCCGTCCGCCGCGACCGGGTGGGGTCCCTTGATCGTGTCCGCCGACTCTTTCACCGCCGCCCGTGCCGCGAGCGGGGGTGCGGGGCAAAGCGAGACGGGGGAGTGGCGGATCACGCCCCTGGGACCCGAGGGAGCCGATGTCCGCCGCCTGTTCCCTCAGGAGGATGGTTCCTGCCTGGCCCTGACCAACGATGGCCGCTTCTACGTGTGGGCGCCGGTCGCCACGCCTTTTGGAAAGGGCTATTGGGAATCGGTCGGGTCCGGTTTCGAGGGGGCGATTGCGCTTGCCGGTGATGGGACCTCTCCTGGCGGCGGGCCGCTGATTCTCCTGGAGAATGGGATCGTCCACGCGTGGTGGTCGCCTTCACGCTGGCGCGCCTGGTGCGAGGGTGGCGCAGCCTCTTCACAGCCCGGCGATCGGGCCGCCGGGATCGATTCTGTCGGGACCGGTGGCGCATCGGGTCAAGGGGCTTCCGAGGACGTCGAGCCGGAAGGGCTGTGTCCCTCGGAAGCCGACATCCACCTGGGGCTCGAGCGCGGTGCGTTTCGGTGCCTCGGCCGTATCCCGGCGCATGCGGCCAGGCAAGCCGTTGCGTTGCTTGATCCAGGAGATCGACGGGCGGCGGGACCGATCGTTCTGACCCGGCAAGGGGATGTCTACGCCTTTGGGGTGTCTCCGGTGCCCGAGAGCTGGCAGATCCGCTGGCTGAATTCACAGGGCCGCGATTATGCGCAGGATCAGCGTCTCCGGCTGATTCGGTCCGCGCGGGTGTCTCCGGCAGGAGATGGAGCGCTCTTCGTGTTGACACAGTGGGAGGGGCTCTTCATCAGTCGCGATGGGGCTCGGACCTTCTCGCCCGCATCGGAGGAGCTTCCCAAGGAAGTTTCTGCGATCTGGGCTTGCGGTACCCATGGGCTCGGTGCGATCACGCCCGATGGGCTGATGCTCAGCGACCACGCGGATGAGCGCTGGCGGCGTCTGGGGTCCTGGATGTCGCGCGATTGGGCCACGCACGGCGAGATTGTGTCGGTTCGGTGTGTGGATGGGGGGGGCAGTCCAGGGAGCGAGCTGGATGCCGGCCCGCGTCGGAGATCGCCCATCGGGCGGGGGGCGCGGCTGGTCGCCGTGACGAGACAGGGTTGTCTGCTCCTGTCTCCCGACGATGGGCACACATGGGAGCCGCAACTGCAGGAGGTGCCCCTGCGGGTGTGGGACATGGCCGCGTCGACGCACGGTCCGGAGCTCTACCTGGCGACCTCGCGTGGCGTTTTGATCGCCCATCTGTCGGCTACCGATCAGTGGCGCTGGCAGAATGAGGGTCTCCACGAGGTGAAGATCCTGACCACGCGTGTCCTGCCGCGCGGCCACCTGTTGGTGGGGACGAATCTTGGCGTGTATGTCTTCGACGGGGCCGGCCGGAGTTGGTGCCCGCTGGCGCACGACTGTGCCTGGAATTGCTCGGACGAGGGGGCCGCGGAGGGGCTTTCCGCATCCGAGACGCTCGCGCTGCGGCAACGACTGAGCGCGCCCATCATGGCCATCGACCTGTTCTGTGCACAGAATGGGCAGTTGTTCGTCGGCTTGGCGACCGAAGAGGGCGCCGCGATCTGTCGAGTTGAGGATCAGGGGCGGCTGGTGGGCTGGCGACTCCTCGGTCCCCGCCGCGCGGTGGCCTCCATGGTGACGCTATCCGAGCAGGAGCAGTGGCTGGTGGGATTTGAGCGGTCCCGGGCGTATCTGCTGCACATTCAGGGAGATGACTGGGAGGATCGGAGCGACCTGCTGGCCGATGCCGGTCTGGAAACCCCGCAGCCGTCGACACCGCATCTGTTGAGGGCACCGCAGGATGCCACGCAGGCGGCCCTTCTGCTGGGGGAGGAGATCCACCTGCTATCCTCTGACCGGATCGCTCCCTGGGCCGCCGGGCCCCGCGGCCGCCCACTGAGAGCTATCTCCACATCGGAAGGTATCTATCTGGCGACTGATCGGGGGCTCTTCCTCAGCCGAGCAAGCGGGGCCGACTGGCTCCCTGCCGGCCTGGACGGCGAGCGCGTGCTGGATGTGAGCGTTGCCGACTACCGGCCGGGCACGATCTTCTGTCGAACGGCCCCGGGCCTTCTGTGGTCCGAGGATCGCGGCTCAACCTGGCAGGGCGTTGAATTGCCTCCCGAGCTGACCATCACGTCAGCTGAGGTGGCCTACGATGGAGTCGGTGTATTCCTGGGGTCGAGCCAGGGGCTCTTCCAGGTGCTGCCGCCCGAGTCGCGCATGACGATCCGGGCACCGCGGCCGGTGTTCTCCTCGCCCAATCCGTTCAGTCATCATGCGACCCTGCGGTGCTATCTGGACGGCATTCGTACGGTGGACCTCGAGCCGTCCGGAGCGAGTATGAGTGAGGTCGATGCGAGCGATGCGGCGGGCGGCCCGTCTTCCACGGCGAGGCACCCTCTGGATTCCGCCGTGGGATCGTATGGGGGGCAACCGAGTTCTGACCCACCCGCGCCGGGGTCATCCGGGTCCGGCCGTGCCGGCATGGGGGCGGACGTGGATGCCATGGGCTGGAACAGCGGTTCCCCGCACGCGGGTGCGCCGGCCAACATGGGTGCCGGGACCCGTGGCGACGACGGCGGCGGCTATGGTCCGTGGCTCTGGGGATCCGAAGGTAAGACGGGGATCTGGCCGGAGCCGGAAACGGTACCGGGGGGATCCGGTGCGCCTGAGGCAGGGTTTTCGGCAACCTCCTCTGGGGATGGCTCATTGGACTCCAGCGTCAGCCAGAGTGCGGCGACCCAGGGCGAGATACGCATATTCAGCGTCCATGGGCAACTGGTGCGCCGACTGGTGGGCGCGCAGGCTTTCTCGGGCGATTCCGGCGGCGCCTACTGGGAATGGAGTTGGGACGGGCGCAACGAACGGGGCCAGGAGGCGCCCAACGGCGTCTACTTGCTCTCGACGCGCATTGGACCGCAGAATTTCGTGGGCAAAGTGGTCAAGTTCCGGTAACCACGGCCGTCGTGGCGGTGGCGACATGGGCGATGTTTGCGCGCGGTCCGCCACCGGGTGAGATCGAGCGGCAGGATTGGGCGGCGGGTGTGGCGATGCGGCCGCGTGCGGTGGGTCGACATGGGTGAGGAGAGGTCATGTTCAGCAGGGGAAGCCATCTTCGGGGTTTCGTGATCTGGGGTCTGCTCTTGGGAGGAGGGTTGAGCTTGCTGGCGACCGGCGGCGGTCAGGAGCTCGACGCCGAGCGGCAGAGACGCCTCTTGGAGCGCTATGAGCGCATGGTGCGCCTGAATCTGGATCAGCCGTGGGTGATGTCTTCCGAGCAGATCGACGAGAAGATGGCCGAGTTCTCATCCCTGCCGTTGGGGGATCGGATCGGCGCCTGGGCCGACTACCTGTATCGCCGTGGCGATGCCCGCTATCTCTTTGGCCTGGCCGAAGGCGGCTATGTCCAGAAGGGCCGCTTGGCGGACGATTTTGCCATGGATTGCATCCTGTTTCTCTACCGGACAACGGAGCTCGGGCGCACGACCAGTGCGCGGGAGGCGATCGATTTCGCCTACGGTACGCGGTTTGCCGGAGCCTCGCTCGACCGGGCCGTGCGCGCCGACGGAACCGTTGACTATGACGATCCTGTTCATCTGGACTACTCGATCGACATGATTCGTTCGGGTGTCTGGGGACAGGAGATCACCGACCAGATCGGACAGACCGAACGTGATCTGGTCGGATCCGAGCGGTATCCGGCCGGCGCCATCAGGTATGTGCCCACGGGGAAACTCCGTGATGCGGCCCTGCGCACGGGCGATCTGATCTTCCTGGTCAGCGACGAAACGACCGAGCGCGGGAAGGCTCTGCGCGAGAGTGGGGCCATCATCGGCCATGTGGGTGTCATCCGGGTCGAGGACGGCGTTCCCATGTTGATTCATCCCGCATCCAGCGGCCTGGAAGGGATCTATGACGGTGGGACCATTGTCAAGGTGTCCCTGAAGACCTATCTGGATCGCGTGGAGGTGTTCAAGGGCGTGATGGGCCTGCGGGTGAAGGACTTCTAGCCTCCACCGGGCCTCCCCACGTGGCCTTCTGATCTTCCGGTCGCCAGGCTGCCTCGCGGCTAGACGAAGCGACTCAGTCGTTCCTGCAGGGCGACCAGCGGCAGGGCGCCCAAGATGCGATCGACCTCGATTCCGCTTCTCAGCAGCACGAGAGTGGGAATCGATTGCACGCCGAAGCGGGCGGCCGTGGCGGGAGCGGTCTCCGTGTCGAGCTTGGCGATCACGATTCTGTCCGACCACTCCTTGGCCAGCTGTTCGAGCGTGGGTGCCAGCTGCCTGCACGGGGCGCACCACGCCGCCCAGAAATCGACCAGGACCGGCCGGGGCGCCAGCCGGGTGACCGCATCGAACTTCACCTCGGGCAGATCGAGGGGCGCATCGGACACGAAGTCCTGGGTTGCAAGGGGTGCCGCACAGCGGCCGCACTTGCCGGTCTCACCAATGCGCAGGATTGGGATCCGGTTCCTGGCACCGCATTGCGGGCAGGCGACGAGAACATTCTGTGATGCCATATCCATCCTCGATCAGGAACGAGCCTCGGCCGGTTCGCGGCCCTCCCGTGTCTCCGGCTTCTTGGCCGATACCGACAGCAGTGAACTGAGCCGGCTCTTCAACT
Organism: uncultured bacterium; assembly: GCA_964417675.1. Lineage (GTDB taxonomy): Bacteria > Eisenbacteria > RBG-16-71-46 > CAIMUX01 > WJJG01 > CAYQJL01. The sequence goes on from CAYQJL010000248.1 coordinate 30,744, forward strand.
CGCCCATCTGCAGGTCGCGATCCAACTGCCCCCCTTCGGCAATCGAGATCTGACGGGTTTCTTCGGAGACAATGATCACAATGGCGTCGCTCTCCTCGGAGAGCCCGACCGCCGCGCGGTGACGGGTTCCGAGGGTGCGTTCGAGATTGGGATTGCTCGACAGTGGCAGAATGCACCCGGCCGCCACGAGCTGGCTGCCCTGAATGATGACCGCGCCGTCATGCAGGGGCGAGGGCGGCGTGAAGATGGTTTCGAGCAGCTCGGCTGACACCCGGGCGTCGATCGTCGATCCGGTTTCGATGTAGTTCTTGAGTCCGGTATTGCGCTCGATGGCGACCAGGCCCCCCAGGCCCTTCCGGCTCATCCGCTCCACAGCGCTCTGGATCTCATTCAGGTATCCGTACTCTCCCATGCTCACGAAGCGGGTGAAGATACGGTTCTGGCTGATCTGTCCGAGTGCCTTGCGCATCTCCGGCTGGAACACAATGATGAAGGCAATCACCCACACCGTTCGAAGACTGTCCACCAACCAGATGAGCATCGAGAGCTGAAGCCACTGAGCCACGGCCGCCATGAGGACGAGCGTGATCAAACCGATGAACATCTGGGCCGCGCGGGTTCCCCGAACCAGGAGCAGCAGTCGGTAGAAAAGGAAGGTCACCACCAGGATGTCGATGACATCCCGCAACCATTCGAGATCGGCGGGGAGCGGCACGGTGCCTCCTGTAGGCCATTGCCCCGAGTCACGGCCTCGCAAGGCCGCCTGACTACAATCTGCCCGTGAGGATCGTGTCGGCTACCCGGGTAGCCTGCCGGTGGGCGGTCACGTCGTGTACCCGCACGATGTGAGCCCCACGGCACACGGCCACCGTGTGCGCAGCCAGAGTGCCCGCCAAGCGATCCTCCGGGGGCAGATCCAACGCGGCTCCGATGAACCTCTTGCGGGAGGCCCCCACGAGAATCGGACGATCCAACACGGCCAGCCTATCCAAGTTCTGGATGATGTCCAGATTGTGCTCCACAGTCTTCCCGAAACCGATGCCGGGATCAACGATGATCTGCTCACGGGCCACACCGGCCAGGAGAGCGCGCTCGAGGGCTCCCCGCAGCACCCCCAGGATCTCGTCCCACAGGTCATCATACTCGGGACGGTCCTGCATCGTGCGTGGGGTTCCCTTCATATGCATGAGGATGAGCCCGGCCCGATACCTGGCCGCGAGTTCCGCGAGGCGTGGTTCGGCGGCCAGGCCGGTGACATCATTGATGATCAAGGCTCCGGCGTCCAGCGCACGCGAGGCCACTTCGTACTTGGTCGTGTCGATCGAGAGCGGCACCGGATGTCCGGCCTCGCGGGCCGCGGCCAGAACCGGCGCCACCCGCTCCCATTCCTCCGAGGCACTCACCCCTGCAGCGCCGGGCCGCGTGCTTTCGCCACCGACATCGATCCAGTCGGCGCCTTGGGTGACCAGATCGTGATAGTGGCAGACCGCTTCCGTGGAGGCTTCCTTGCGGCTGGCGGAATAGAAGGAGTCAGGCGTGCAATTGAGCACCCCCATGATGAGGGTTCGGCTGCCGATCATCAAACGCTCGGATCCCAGCGCCAACGGGAGGGTCGGACGTGCGTTCGTCCGCGGCGGCCCGGGCTCAGTCATGGATCGCCCCCCTCATGTGTCCAACGGCCGCGCCCGCGCCCAGAGGAGGCCGGCGCGGATCATTCGGGAAGCTATGCCCCGTCCGGCCTGGAGATCTCCGGCGGCGAACTCTTTGCCTGCGAGGCCTCCGGTTGTGGGGTTGGCGGCCGTGGGGCCTCTGGCTGTGAGGTGTCCGGTTGCGTGTCGTCCGGCCCGGCCGGCTCAGAGCGCGGGTCTTGCTCTGTGGAGTTCGCCGAGGCCTTGGATCGCCGGTGCTTGTTCTGCTTCGCGGCGCTGCCGCCCAGAATGGCCTCGATGTCGTCGTGATCGAGAATCTCACGCTCCAGCAAGGAGCTGGCCAGTGCGTGCAACTGGTCCACGCGTTGCTCGAGCAGATCGCGGGCTGTCTGATAGGCGGTCTGGACCAGGTGATTGATCTCCGAGTCGATCAACTCGGCCGTGCGCTCGCTGAAATCCTTCTGCTGAGAGATCTCCTTGCCCAGAAAGACCAGTTCGTCCTTCTTGCCGTACTTGATCGGTCCGACCTTCTCGCTCATGCCCCACGCGCACACCATCTTGCGGGAGATCTCGGTGGCCATGTCGATGTCTCCGGTGGCGCCGGTCGTGATCTGGTCGAAGATCATCTCCTCGGCGGCGCGACCCCCCATGAGCATGGCCATGCGTTGCTCGAGCTGGCGCTTGTTCTGATTGTACCGGTCGCCCTCGGGCAGGGTATGGGTCAGTCCCATGGCGCGCCCGCGCGGGATGACGGTCACCTTGTGGATCGGATCGGTGTCCGGCAGGAACCAGGAGACCAGCACATGCCCGGCCTCGTGGTAGGCGGTGACCTTCTTCTCTTCGTCAGAGATCACCAGGCTGCGCCGCTCCGAGCCCATCATGACCTTGTCCTTGGCCGCTTCGAAATTGTCCATTGTGATCTCGGACTGGTTGTTGCGGGCGGCCAGGAGAGCGGCCTCGTTGATCATGTTTTCCAGATCGGCTCCGGCAAGCCCGGGCGTGCCGCGTGCCAGTGTCGTCAGGTTGACATCGGATGCCAGGGGCTTGCCCCGCACATGCACCTTGATGATTCCCTCACGTCCTCGGATATCGGGACGATCCACGACTACCTGGCGGTCGAACCGCCCCGGGCGCAGGAGTGCGGGGTCGAGCACATCCGGGCGGTTGGTGGCCGCCAGCAGGATGACTCCCTCATTGGCATCGAAGCCGTCCATCTCGACCAGGAGTTGGTTCAGGGTCTGTTCGCGCTCGTCATGTCCACCGCCGAGCCCGGCGCCGCGATGGCGGCCGACGGCGTCCAGTTCGTCGACGAAGACGATGCAGGGCGCACTGCGCTTGCCCTGTTCGAATAGGTCGCGGACCCGGGCCGCCCCGACGCCCACGAACATCTCGACGAAGTCACTGCCGCTGATGCTGAAGAACGGCACGCCGGCCTCGCCGGCCACCGCCCGCGCCAGCAATGTCTTGCCGGTTCCCGGCGGCCCCACCAAGAGCACACCCTTGGGAATGCGTCCGCCCAGGCGGCGGAACTTGGCCGGCTCGCGCAGGAACTCGATGACTTCCTCCAGCTCCGTCTTGGCCTCATCGGCGCCGGCCACGTCGTCGAAGGTCACGCGCACCCGATTCTCATGGAGCATCTTGGCCTTGCTCTTGCCGAACTTGAGCGCCGCCGATCCTCCCGACTGCATCTGGCGAATCAAGAAGAACCACAGTCCGATCAGAAGCAGGAAGGGCAGCCAGGTCAACACAACGCTGAACCAGGGCGTCGGATCAGGACGGGAATTGACTTTCACGGCGCGCCGGCCCTCGCGGGACGCCCCCTCGCCTTCGCCGCGCAGCATCTTCATCAGGTCTTCGTCACCGGCGCTGGGCAAGTAGGTGTGAAATCGCTTGATCTCTCCATCCGGGGTCTCGCGGAACTTTCCCGTGATGGTGCGATCGATGATGGTGACCTCTTCCACCAGGCCGCTCTGAACGGCGTTCCAGAAATCGGGATAGTAGACCAACTCGGTCCCGGCGGTCTGGGCGGTGAAGACCTGCTGGGCGATCACGAAAACCGCCAGGGCGATCAGCAGCCAGATGCTCAGGGTCCGGAAGGAACGCCCCGGCGGCACCAGGGGAGGCTTGGGCCCCGATGGCGGCCGGCCCGGCCCGGGCTTGCCCGGGCCACTCCGGCGGGCGGACCCGTGGGGTGGGTCTTGAAACGGACCACCGGGCTCCCGATCCGAATCGTCACGTGAATCTCGCAGCGCGGCGAACCCCTTCCGGCGGGCTGCGCGTGTCGAAGGTTGCGGGCCTGCGAGTGTCGGATCCAAACTGTTCATTCAGCACCACCGAAACGGTTCTGGGTATCGAGTCGAAGAATCCTGAGTGCGGATCTGTGATTCAGGATCCCGATTGCGTCTGCGTGGGCGAGAACGACGCGATCAGCGGTATGTTTCGATATCGCTCGCCGTAGTCCAGCCCACAACCGATGACGAATTCGTCACCAATGTCAAACCCCTTGTACTGGAGCGCAACGGGGTGGTTCCTTCCGCTTTGATGGCACACCAGTGCGGCGAAACTGACCGAAGCCGGCTCGCGCAGATTCAGGAAGGTCTGCACATACTCCATCTTCGTGCTGCCCGTCCGAATGCCCTCGATCACAATCAGGTGCCGGCCGCGGATCTCCGACCGCAGGTCGTGGAGGACCTTGACCGCCGTCCGGCCCTTGGCGGCCGGGTCGAAGCGCGACACCGACAGGAAGTCGACCTCCAGCGGAATGCCTGCCACCCGGGCCAGATCACACTGGAAGAGAAACCCCCCGCGCAGAATCGCGACCAGAATCGGAGTCCGGCCCACGTACTCCTTGCCGATCTGCCGCCCCAACTCATCAATCCGAGAACGGATCTCGCCGTGGGTCAGCAAGACCCGAGCGGAACCATCGCGCAGCCGGATGTCGTCCCCGCAGCGCAGCTTCTTGCATGTGGCAATCATGCCATGAGTGTCCCCTAGTGTGATACGGCTCATCCATGAACGAGGCCGAGTGAGGCCAGCGCGACTAAGTCTTTGAATCGTCCGAGTCTAGGGATGGCACCCCGGTGCATCAACCTCTTTTCTCGGCCGAATCGTCCCCGCGGACGTTTCTTGCACTCCGACCGCGGATCCTCCTCTCCGGCTGATTGGCGTCCCTTGGCAGCCGACCCGGTGTCGATGCGCCGTTGACCTGCGGCCGGGTCCTTCCGGAGATGAATCCCGCGATGCTGCGCAGGGGCTACTCCCGGTCCGGGCGTGGTTCGTGACGTTCGAGGCAGAGCCTTCCACCCGTGAGCCGGGCCCGGATTCGCCCTGGCAGATGCACTTGGCCCAACTCCCGGTTTCCGAAGCAGTTCGCACACCCAGGCCTGACACCCTCCCCCGGGGCCAGGCCGTCGCGGGCATCCGCCTTCCGTTCTGGTGGTTCGTCGTCCCGGGGCGGCGGATTGTGATCGATTGTCTCTGAATGCGTTAGAGATCCTGTCTTGCTCAGCAGATCCAGGAGCTCCTCCAGATGACGTGTTCCGAGAGCCGCCTCCGGTCCCATCAACGACTGGTAGGCCATCCAGAGAACCCTGGTAATCATGGCCTCCGGGTGCCGGCGCAGGGCGACCGCATCAAGCACGAGCCGCTCGCGGCCTGGCTTGCGGCTCGAACGGCCCACGGGCGTGCCGCTGGCGGTCAGCGCCACCTCGTCGAAGATGGCCCGGGCCCAGCGTTGCATCGGTTCGGATTCGGCTCTGGCCGACCGCGCCAGGTCGGCCAGAGCTTCGACCAGACGTGGGTTGTACTCGGCGCTCAAATGGGGGAGCAGTTCATGGCGAATCCGATTGCGCAGGCGGTCGCGACTGCGATTGCTCCGATCCTCGCGAAAGGGCAGCCCGACCGTCTCGCGGAAGCCCGTGAGCTCGTTTCTACGAACACCAAGCAAAGGCCGGATCAGCACCAGCGTTCGTGCGCTTGCCTGCCCGTCCGGGGTGGCGGGCAACGTGACGGCCGGGGCCATCGCTCCCAGCCCCCCGGGGCCCACGCCGCGCAGCAGTCGCAGCAGCACGGTTTCGGCCTGGTCATCCATGTGATGGGCCATGGCGATGACCGTGCAGTTGTGTGACCGGGCCTGCTCGGCCAGCGCCGCGTGGCGGGCCTGGCGCGCCGCCTGTTCGAGGGACCACCCGCGTTCGTCCATCAGGGAGCCGACATCCACCCGCACCGCGGCAAGCTGCACCCCCAGGCGTGCGGCCAGATCCTGGACGAACAGCATGTCCTGGTCGGCCTCGGGACGAAGGCCGTGATGCACGTGCGCAAAGAGCACCGGGCAGACGCCCGCATCCCTGGATTCGGCCAGCAGCGCGGCCATGGCGACCGAGTCGGATCCCCCCGAGATGGCTCCGAGAACGCGGGCATGCGGGGAGGGTAGCAGCCGTCGAAGGTTCTTCTCCCAGCGCCAGTAGAACCGTCTGAGGGTTGGATTGCAGAGAATCTCACTCATGGAGTGCATGCTACCCGGCCACTTCTCGGCTCACAAGACGCATCCTGCGGCCGGTTGCGGCCGGGGGGATTGGCGCGCTGTTTCTCCCAGGCCGGAACTGCTATCATCGCTACCATCTCGCGGCAGATTCACCCGCCGGGAGGTGGCCAGGGGGAGCACGGTGCCGAAGAAGAAGTCTCCGGGAGTTCGACGTCCAGCCCGGGAGCCCCGCAGGGGGACCCGCGCGGCGCACTGGCTTCCATTGGTCGTGCCGGCGTTGCTGGTCCTGGCGGCCTATGCGCCCACATTGGGCTACGACTTCGTATGGGATGACCAGAACTTCATTGTCGAGAATCCGGCTGCCCATTCGATCGCGCGCCTTCCGGAGTCCCTGCAGCATGGGTACGGGTGGGTGCCGGCGTTGACCGAACGAGCGGACGCATTCCTGTATTTCCGACCGGTCATCGTGGTGGCCAATACCCTGCACTGGGCGTTGTCCGGAGGTTCACCCTGGTTGTTCCATCTGGCCAATGTACTGACGCATGCGATCTGCGCCGCGCTTGTCGGCTGGATCCTCCTGCGCCTGCGTGTCCATTGGAGTGCGGCCTTGCTCGCCGGGGGGCTGTTTGCCCTGCATCCGATCCACTCGGAGGCCGTCGCGTGGATTTCGGGCCGTACCGATCTTTCGGCCGGCCTCTTCGGACTCCTGGCCGTGGGGTGGGTCGCTCCCTACCTTTCCGCGGTCGGCCCGCGCGCGGTGTCCCCGCCAGCCTCGTCGACCCCGTCGGCCTCGTTCGCCCTTACGGGTTGGGTCGTGGCCGGATGGGGGAGTGTCCTGTTGCTGGGGCTGCTCTCGAAGGAGTCCGCCGTGGCGGTGGTGGCGCTGCTCGCCTTGCTGGCCTGGTCGGCCGGGAAGGAACCGGGCGAGGGGGTCGCAAGGCGATTCTGGTGGGTGATGCTCGGCATCGCTGGACTCTATCTGCTCGCGCGCTTCGCCGTGCTGGGGGAGAACGCTGCGGGGGGCGGCGCCTGGCGGGGCCTGGGCGAAGCGCCGTCTCGCGGCGACCTGGGTGCGCGACTTCTGCTGGGCGGCAATCTGATGCTGCTCTATCTCTGGCGCTTCCTGGTTCCCTGGCCGCTCGCCATGGATCCCCCGGCTTCCCTGGTGGCGCCGCCCTATCCGCTGGCGCCCGGACTGGCGGGCATCCTGACGCTGGCGGTTCTCGGAGGCGTGTTCTCGTACCTGCTCCTACGCCCCTCCAGGAGGTTGGGCGTGGGCGCCACGGCCGGGATCGGGCTTCTGTGGCTGGGACTCCTGCCCGTTCTGCAGATCATTCCCACCGGCGAGGTCTACGGCGAGCGGTTCCTCTACCTGCCGGTCGCCGGTCTTCTCATCGCGCTGTCGTCGATCACGCGGCGTTTCTGGCGGGTCCATCCCGGGTGGGCCGTCAGCTGTCTGATGCTGCTGGCCGTGCCCTACCTGTACCTGCTGGAAAGCCGGTTGCCCGACTGGCGCAATGAGATCACGCTCTTTGGCCGCGCGGTCGAGGTACACCCCGAGAGCGCTCGCGCGCACGCGAATCTGGGCGCCGCGTTGATGGAGGCCCACCGCCATGAGGAAGCCCGCGGCCATCTGGAGGAGGCGGTCCGTCTGGATCCGAGCGACCCATGGAAGCAGGCCCAGTTCGGCTCGCTGCTGGTCAATGTGGGAGAGGTGGAGCGCGGCATGACCCTGCTCGAGACGGCCCGCCGGGAGGGCAAGGTGAATGCGACGCTGCTGCTCAACCTGGGGCTCGGACATCTGCGCCTCGGGCAGGCAGAGCAGGCCGTCAGCGTGCTCGAGCAAGCCCGGCGGTTGGCTCCGCAGGATGCCAAGGTCATCGAGTCGCTGGCCTCTGCCGAGCGCAAACGCGGGCGCTACGAACGCGCCGAGCAGCTCTACCGCGAGGCGCTGCGCATCGAGCCGACGCGCAAGAGCTGTTACTTGAATCTGTTTGGGATGCACTACTTCGATCGCCTGGATGGGGAGGCGGCCCGCCCGTGGGGCCACGAGCTGCTCCGCCGCTTCCCGGGCGCCCCCGAGGCGGAGCAGACCCGGCAGCTCATGCAGCGTCCCCCGGGGCCGCCGCGGGAGTGATTTCCGGGCGCCCCGGAGCCGTGCGCGCGAGTCGGCGGGCGCTAGTCGCCGACGGCCCAGCGCGCCACGGACGCAGCGGCGGAGAGTCGGAGAGCGACGCTGGGGTCAGCGGCGTCCAGCGAGCAGGGTGTGGATCGGTCCGTTCGGCGCACAATGCCGGATGAGACCATCGAGGAAGGAAAGGGAACCGCACATGCGTATCGCGGTGGCAGGGGCCGGCAAGATGGCGGCCGGCATCGTTTTTGATTTCCTGCAGCACGATCCTCCGGAGGAGCTCTTGCTGCTCGACCAATCCTCCGAAAGCCTCGCGGCGATGCAGGCGCGCTTTCCGCAGGCGCGCTTTCCGCGGACACGACTGCACACGGAACTCTGCGACCTGTCCGCGGCTCCCGAGGTGGTCGGTCGCGTGCGAGGCTATGACGGTCTGCTGAGTGCCGCGAGCTATCGACTCAATGCGATCCTCACGCGTGTGGCCATCGATGAGCATCTGGCGATGGTGGACCTGGGCGGCAACCCGGAGATCGTGGCCCAGCAGTTGGCCATGGATGGCGAGGCCCGGGCGGCGGGCGTGACCATCATCCCCGATTGTGGTTTGGCGCCCGGCCTGGTGAGCATCCTGGCCGCCGACGGCATCCGGCGTGTCGGAGAGGCAGATTCGGTTCAGATTCGTGTGGGCGGGCTTCCGGTCGATCCTCAACCGCCGCTCCACTATGCCATCTCCTTCTCGGCCGAAGGACTGGTCAACGAGTATCTGGAGGATGCCGAGGTCTTGCGCGAGGGCCGGCCGGCCACGGTGGCCGCTCTCACCGAACTGGAAGAACTCGAGTTTCCGCCGCCATTCGGCACGCTGGAGGCGTTCCAGACCGCCGGCGGTTCCTCCACCTTGCCGCGCACCTACGCGGGGCGCGTTCGCCGGCTCGATTACAAGACCATCCGATACCCCGGGCACTGCCGGATTCTGCAAGCGCTGTTCGCCCTGGGATTCGCCGACGAGGCAGCGGTACAGACCCGGGTGGGAACGGCCATACCCAAGGAGCTGTTGATCACGCTCCTGGATCGGGCCCTGCCTCACGATCAGGAGGATGTCATCCTCCTGCGTGTCGTGACGACCGCCGCCTCCGGGGCGGCTGAACCCGGGCGAGTGGTGCACGAACTCATCGACCGGTTCGATCATGAGGCCAACCTCTCCGCCATGCAGCGCTGCACGGCATTCCCTGCGGCGATCGTGATGCGGCTGATCCTGAGCGGCAGGGTGAGCCGCGCGGGGGTCGTGCCTCAAGAGGAAGCCATTGATCCGCGCGACGCGTTGCAGGCACTCGAGCACCGGCGTCTGGGTGTGAACGTGCGCCTCGAGCCCGCGCAGGGGTAGTCGCTCCGGCCGGCAAGGAGAACCGCGATCCACGCCAGATGGGGCGGTCATCCCCGTCGCATCCGGCCTGCATCCGGGGGCAGAGGAAAGGCCCCCGCTTGAGGCGGGGGCCAAGCAATGAAGAAACCCCAGCTGGGGCAAAGGAAACCAACCTACTGATACAGCGACCTGATCTCCCCCCATGTGACAGGGAGCAAGGCCGGTGTCGGTGTGCAGGGATCCGGATCGCAGCTGTCCATATCCTGCAGCCAGGTGCCATCGAGGGCCGCGCACTCTCCCGCGGTCAGCATCAGACAGTCTCCCGTGGCCGGATCGCAACAGGCGTGGACCGCTTCGGGGGGGCACAGCTGTACCCCGTCGGTGAACACGCCCAGCACGCCCAATTGCGCGCTCCACATCTCGGCCGGCACGGAGCAATTGCCGAACCCGGCGAACTGCTGGGCCGGATCCACACCCAGCGCAATGGTGTCGACGTAGTATGCGCGTCCGGCGAAGAAGTAGACCGGGATGAAGTTGCCTTCCCACGGCGTGTCGGTGGCCACGACCGCCGTGCCCTCGCGGGGGCCGGGCCATCCACCGGTTGCAAGCTCGAGATGATTGGGGAGACAAGCGCCGTGGTCGGTGAAGTAGAAGGCCTGCGGGTTGAAGTCACCGAAGCCGAACTCGGTTCCGCACCAGATCTTCGGCTCGTCCCACGCGGCGATGACATACCAGACGCTTATCTCGTCGGCTCCATTGATATCGACGCGGTTGTGCTGTTGCGCGCAGGAGGAGATGGCGAACTCGCTCGCATAGAGATCGCAGTAGTCGTATCCGGCCGAATACTGCAACTGAGCCGGATGATGGGTGATGAGCACCCCACCGCTCAGATTGCCTTGGGCGGCGGAGGCCGGGGTCACGCATCCGGTGGCCATCGCGATCAGAACCAGAGCGGCCGTCACCGAAAGTCGGCCGGCCGTCACCGAGAATCGGCTGGCCGGCACAGGAACCAAGGTGGCCGTGACTGGAGACGGAGCGGCCGCCGCCCGATACAGGGTGGCGATCCCGGGAATCCTGGGCCTGGCAGTGGGCCAACAGCTCATGTCCTCCTCCTCGCTCAGGGTGCCCTCCGCAATGGAAGGATCGGGCTGCCAATCTTCCATCACCCTTTGTATCGGCAGGTGTCTGGCCTGACTCAAGTTGGAATTTTCGAGGGAGTTGACGCCCGATCAGGTTCCCATGCCCCGGGATGCGCCCCGGGATGCAATCCGGGATGCGGGCACAGCCGCAGGTGCCTCCGGTTCACGCGGCGGTGGTATCATCGTCGCGAGCATGCGGGCGCAGGGCTTCGAAGGCCAGACTGCCCGAGAGCATCTCGCTCTCGACCACTCTGGTGATGGCCTCGACGACCTGGGGATCGAACTTGCTGCCGGACTTCTCGCGCAGAACCTCCAGCGCGTTTCGACAGGATACATGCCGCAGGTAGGGTCGATCGGAGGTCAGCGCGTCGAAGGCGTCCGCGGCGGCGATGATGCGGGCCAGTCGCGGGATCTCTTCACCCTGCAGTCCGTCCGGATAGCCGCCGCCGCCGAAGTTCTCATGGTGATGGCGGATTCCCGGAAGGGCGCTGGACAGCCGGGGGATGTTCAGAAGGATGTGACAGCCACGCTCGGGATGGCTGCGGATCAGATCCCACTCCTGCGAGTCGAGCTTGCCGGCCTTGCCCAGCACGCGTCCGGGCACATACAGCTTGCCGATGTCGTGGAGAATGGCCGCCCAGTTGAGTGATTCCATTTCACCGACCGGGAGATTCAGGCGCGCACCGGTCTGCATCGCCAAGTAGTGGACGCGCTCAGAATGTCCGCGCGTGTAGCGGTCCTTGGCTTCCACCACGGCGATCAGGCTCTTGACCGTGTTGAAGAGGAACAGGTGCCGTTCGGATTGAAGGTGAATCGATGCCAAGGCGCTGGAGACCCGATGGGCCAGACCGCGCAGGAGGCGCGCACTCGGCCCCGGAGCGCCGTGCCGGCCTCGCGGGCGCAATACGGCCAGATACCCGAGCGCACGATCCTCCACTTCGATGGGGACGCAGAAGCCGGCCAGAGGGCTGCCGCAACGGCGCTCGATCTCGGCGGCGGCTCCGTCGGGAATCGTGAACCAACGATGGCTGGCCTGATCCGGGTGAGCCAGGTGAGCCAGGATGCGCGAGCCCATCTCGGACCAGGGCAGGGTGGCGGGCTCGATCTGCTCGTGGGGCGTCTCACGCACGCGCCCGCGAATCCGGCTGTACTCGCAACTGAGCAGGCTTGCGACGGCATACCCCTCATCCAGCAATTCGGCCACGCCGTCGATGAGCGCTCCCAGAGCCAGGCCGCGGCTGTCCCGCTGAATGTGCAGGGGAGTGAACCGAAAGAGCAGATCGACCTCGCTGCGGCGCAGGCGGTAGAGCTGATGAGCGCGATGCTGGAGCCGCAAGGCCGCAGTCTCTTCCTTGAGCACGGCGGCCAGCTGATCCAGACAGCGGCGGCAGCCTTCGAGGAAATCGGCCGTGTTCTGCTCCCGCGTGCCCAGCAACTGCAGGCGCACGGGCAGACCGGTCGGGGAGAGGACCTCTCGCTCAAGCAAGAGCCCCTGGCCAGGCAGCGTGTTGTGGGGACGGATATCCTGGAAGATGCGGCCCCGGTCATCCGCCATGCGCACGCGCAGGCCAAGCCCCTCGGCCAGGACTCGCGACAGGGGGCCGACCGCGTCGGCCCAGATGTGAAGGTCCAGGGTCTTGGCACCCATCGATTGCATGACAGATACTCCCACCTGGATACCTTATCGGCGGAAGGCGGCATCGGGTGAACGTGGGACTGCGGGCCGTGCCCATTCAGAGCGTGGATCGCCGGTCACGGACCGGGCGGGGGGGCGGTCATGCCGGAGGTTGGTCCCGACCACTGCCCGGGTAGAGTTTGTACTTGGCTCCCTCCACCGGGGCCGGGCGCAGGTCCGGATGGGTGCGGGTCACATAGTCGTAGAGGACGATGCTGCAGCTGATGTTCACATTGAGGCAGGGGATCAAACCGTACTGGGGAATCATGACCCTGTGGTGGGCGGCTTCCGAGAGATCAACGGGAAGGCCGGCGAGCTCACTTCCCAAGACGAACAGCGGCTTGGCCGGGTAGCGGAACTCGGGAAGCAGCTCGGCCCGTGGATCGATCTCCACGGCAACGGTCTGGTATCCCTGCTGCTCGGCGTAGGCGCGGAAGGCAGCCTGATCGGGAACGTGGTGCATGCGCTCAAACCGGTGGATGCGGGCGCTGCCGGTATCGTCGAAATCCGCCCGTCCGATCAGGATGATCTCGCCGGCGAGGAATGCATTGGCCGTCCGCAGCAGGTTGCCGATGTTCCACTCCTTCGATAGGTTGCATACGGCGATTCCGTAGGGCAGGCGGCGGGCATTGATCGCCGCGCGCATCTCACGCCGGCGGGGGTTCTGCTCCCGCCAGTACCGCTCGATGTCCTGTGGATTGTGCTGTGCCATCGATCCATCCTGGTCGTCGTTCAAGCCGGCGTCCCCTCTCCCGCGGGCGTCTGGCCGCGGCGCGCCGGCACCCGCATGAGAAGCACCAAACGGAAGAGGGCCAGCAGCGCCGCCCCGAGCAGTATCGCGGCCGGCCCCCCGCGCCCATACAAGAATTGCCCCACACCGAAGAGACTGCCATAGACCAACACCAGGGCCAGCAGGAAGCACTCGAACCGCCGCCGCGGCTGCCAATGCCGTTCGCCGACGGGCGGCTCAACATGGGATGGATCCTGGGGTGCATCGTGTGGCAGCGCATCCGGCGGGGAGGAAGGCCGGGTGCGACGGGCGGCCGCCCTCACCGGACCCCAGGCGCCGCCCGGCTGGGCGCGCAGGTAGAAGGCCACCAGCTGCTCGGGTCGGGGCGCGGGCACCAGGAACGTGACCAGGAGCCAGATCAACCCCGACAGACTGACATTGATCAGGAAGATCTCCCAGGACGCGAACGTGTGATCGAACCAGGCGTGTTGATTGGCCAGATTCAGCAGGGTGGCCACAGTCAGACTGGCGAGCATGGCGCTGATTTCGCTCCAGGCATGGATGCGCCACCAGAACCATCGCAGAAGAAAGACCACCCCCGCGCCGGCGACCAGCTGCAGCAGGAAGACGAACAGGCTGACGATGCTGTCATTGAAGAGCGCGACCAGCCCTCCGATGCACAGAAACATCACGCTGGCCAGTCGTCCTACGAGCACGTAGTGGCGTTCCCGCGCGGTCGGTCGCAGGAAGCGCCGGTAGATGTCATTGACGAAGTAGGACGCGCCCAGATTGATGTGCGTATCGACGGTGGACATGAACGCCGCGAGAATCGCGGCCATCATCAACCCCAGCCACCCCGGACCCAGGAATTCGGCCATCATGCGGGGATAGGCGGCCTTGTGATCGGTCAGTTCGGGGAACACGACCAGGGAGATCAGCGCCACCATGAACCAAGGCCAGGGCCGGATCACGTAGTTCGCAAACGTGAACCAGAGCATCGCCAGGAGGGAGTGGCGCTCATCCTTGGCGGCCGACATGCGCTGGATGAGCACCCCGCCGCCGTCGGAATACTTCCAGGACCACCACTGGACCCCGACGGCCACCAGGAATCCGGCCATGGTTGCGCCGGCGGCCTGGGAGACGCCGGTGGCCGTCACTTCACCGGATGTGAAGATCGGCGGCAGAATATCCATCGCCGGCCGGCCGTTGGCGGCCACGAGATTGTTGAGGACCGGGGCGAATCCGCTGATGCCCCCCATGTGTTGCATGGCCTTGATCATCAAGACGAAGGAGCCCACCATGGCCGTCGTGAACTGGAGGATGTCGGTGGCCACCACACCCCACAGCCCTGAAAGCGTCGCGTACAGCGTTGCCAGCAGCACCCCGGCGGCAATCGTCTGAATCTTGGGCAACCCCAGGACCTCCTCGCAGATCGTGGCCATGGCCAGCAGGACCCACCCCAGCACGACGCTGTTGGTCACGAAGGCATAGAAGGTACCCTTGAACAGCCGCAGCGCTCGACCTCCCATCCCCGCGTAGCGGACTTCACACAGCTCCACATCGGTGAGAACGCGGGCCCGGCGCCACAGCGTGGCCAGGAAGAACGTGGTCAGGACGTGGCTGATGGCGAAATTGAACCAGATCCAATTCCCCGCCACCCCTTCGGTGCGCACGATCTCGGTCACGATCAGGGGCGTGTCGGAGGCGAATGTCGTTGCCACCATCGATGTGCCCGCGATCCACCACGGAAGATTGCGGCCGGAGATGAAGAAGTCGGTCATGCTGCGTGACGCGCGACGGGAGAAGTAGACGCCCGCGGTGAGCATGATGAGGGCATAGGCGCCGATGATGCCCCAATCCACCAGTGCCAGTTTCATCCCATCACCTCCCGGCCGGATACCCGGCCTGGGGGGCCGGCAGCGGGCATCGTCAGCGGGTTGAGTCCAAACAGACGCAGCAGGTCACAGAGCGCGATCAGGGGCAGACCGACGATGGCCGTGGGATCATCGCCCCGCAGATACTCGAACAATGCGATCCCCAGGCCCTCGGACTTGTAGGATCCGGCACAGTCGACCGGATGCTCACGGGCCAAGTACGCATCGATCTCAGCGCTGGTCAGGGTACGCAGCCGCAGCGTGTTCTGCACCAGGCGCCACTCTTCCCGCGGCCCGCGCGCGGGCCGGTCCGGCGCGGGTGCGCCATCCTCGGATCCGTCCAGCTGGGGGTGGCGCAGATGGCCGATGACCGCCACGGCCGTCAGGAGCGTGTGCTCGCGGCCACTGAGATGCGCGAGCTGGCATCGGGCGCGCTCGGGAGAGCCTGGCTTCAAGAGCACCTCGTGCGCACAGATGGCCACCTGATCGCTTCCAATCACGAGGGCATCCGGATGATCGGCCAGCAGTGAACGGGCCTTGCCCCGAGCGTTTGCGAGAACCCGTGGCCCGGCCTCCGAGCCGTGGGCCGGCTGGATCTCCTCATAGCGTGGATCGACCGCCTCACACTCGAGGCCCAGACGTGCGATCAGTTCACGGCGATAGAGAGAGCTGCTTGCCAGAATTACTCGCATGCCGGCAGGATACGAAGGTTGCAAACATTGATCAAGAAGCAACTTACCCACATGGCGGTTACGAGGCAGCCTGTGCCGGGGTGAGATTCGAAGTGCAGAGCCCCGGGCCGGGCGCCGATGAATCTTGATGAGATCCCCGCGGCGTCACCCGGTGGCGCGCCAAACGGTCGGAGTGCATCAGGGCACGGGCCCAGTGGTTCGGAGCAGCGCATGAAGGATTCCAGCCAAATCCCGGTCATCCGTCGATTGCTCGGCAGCATCGTGCCCGGCCACGTGTACCTGTTTCATGGTGATCGCGGGGTGGGAAAGACCGTCCTGGGGATGCAACTGGCCCAGTCCTGGATCCGTGGCGGCGGCCTGGTTCTCTATTTGAGCACGGTGCGTCCGACAGAGTTTTTCCAGCACGCCGCCGACCTGGGGCTGCCGCTCGAGGCCTACTGGCAGTGTCAGCAGTTGATCCTGGGTGAGTACGGCCCCCGGGCCGCATCCCAGTTCCGGGAGTTGGGGGCCGAGGCGTTCCTGGACCGGGTGGCGGAAGCCGCCCAGGACCTGCCGGTCGCCGGCGTCGTGGTCGACACCCTGGACCCGCTGATCGACACGGTTTCGAACCGTGTGCAGCTGCGCGAACAGCTCACGGCGTTGGTCGATGGGCTTTCCCGTCGAGGATGGACGACGCTCTTGCTCTGCGGTGGCAAGATTCTCGAGGAGAAGGGCGGCGCGGGAAGCCTTCTGCGAGATCTGTGCTGGGCCACCGTTTCGATGCAACGCTGCCGTCCCAGCCTCTGGGATCGAGTTCGCGGAGAAACGCCGGCGGGGTCGCTGATCCTGAAGATTGAGAAGGCGCGTCAGCCCACTCCCAGCGGCGCCGAACTGCCCTGCGAGATCGTTCAGGGGGCAGGCTTGCTGCCGGTGCCGGAGCCCGCCCGGGCGGCGGATAGGATCGTGCCGCAACCCATGCAGACGGACCTGCCGAAGGTGCTGTTCATCTCACCGGACCCCGGATTCTTCGACGGTCTGGCCGACCTGCTCGAAGGGACGGCCCGGGTGCAAACCGTGGCCGACGGTGTCGAGGGGCTCTCCCGCGCGGTGACCTGGTCGCCGCAGGTCATCTTGGCGGAAAGCGCAATCCCCCGTCTCTCCGGCTTCGGCATTGCCCGGGCCCTGCGGCAGGGGCACTACGGGATGCCGATCATTCTGATATCGCGAAACAACCGCCGGCACTCCGAGCGGGTGCGTGCGTACCTCAATGGGGCCACGGACTTCCTGTGCCATCCCTTCGATGCTCGCGAGCTGGTGTACAAGGTACGCGTCATGAGCCAGATGTCCTTGCACACATTCGAGCGGGGCATTGAAGAGCAGATGATGGATGTCCTGCTCAGCAACGCGCGCAGTCACATCTTGAGCGTCCCGGCGTTCCTGCAGGCCCTCTCGCTCAGTCTTTGCACGGGGGGTAGATTGGCGGCGCCGGTCACTTTGATCGGATTCTCCTTCGAGGGTTCCGAGCCGGAGGCCAATGCGGGAGTCTGGGAACGCTTCCGCGATTTGATCGATACCCAGGCTCGCAACGGCGATCTGATCTGCCTACCCGCCCCGCACCGGGCGGCGGTCCTGCTCTGTCACGAGACCGAACGCGGGGCCGACGCGTTCGGCCGCCGGGTGCGGCGGGAGCTGACCCGCGCGGGCTTGCACGGCGTTGGCCGGCCCGCAAGCTGGCAGATCGCCATTGCCAGCAGCACGATTCAGCTGCCTCATGGGGAGCAGCCCGATCTACGTCAGATTCTCGATGGGGCCTTTGAACCGTCGCGCCCCTTCATGATCGGGGGTCAGGATGCGTCTGAGACCGGCCTGACGAAGCGAACCACACTCGATCCGAACCCCGCGGACGCCGGGCTCCGGGAGAGCGCGGCCTGCGCAGAAGGTGATGACAGCCGGGAGAGCCAGATTACCGCAGCAGACCTGCGCCGGGATCCGCCGGCCACAGAGAGCGACGGGCCCAGACGCCGGTGGGGTACATGAGCGCCATGATCTTGGAGGTCGTGATCCCGGATGCTCTGAGTTCGGTCGCTACGCGGCCTGGGATTGCCGTGCTGGCGTTGTCCGGCTTGCTCGCCGCCGCCAGCTGGTTCCTCCTGCACCGCAGGCGCAGGCCGCAGCGTCGGCGACTGGGCCCTGCGGATGAAGAGACTCGGGGAACCCTCTTCTTCGAGTGTCGCCATCCGCAGCCAGTCGTGCCGGCAGAGCCCTCCGGCGAAGAAAATGCCCCGGCCCTCAAAAAAGCTTGAAACAAAGCATTCGATCGTACGAAAATGACTTCTGAAGCGTGCACCGTTTTGGTGCACAGAACCATGTTTCTCCTTCAACGAGAGGCTACGGCCATGTTCAGCAACCGAATCAGGACAGAAGGCATTGCATGTGGATCCATTTCTATCCATGCCATGGGAGCCTTCTGCCGCAACGTCGGCTGCTCCCTGAGGCGCGGGGTGGAGTATCCACTTACCCAGCCGCCGATTGGGACTTCCGACGTCCATGTACCCTTTGGGGACATGGACATGCGGGTCGCGGTTCGGATGCCGGCAGGCGCGTAGCTCCTACCGCTTCCAGGCTTCCCCGGAGTGCCGGGCGAAGCCGCTCGAAATCGCAGATCGATCCGTTGTCAAGTCGGCCAGCACTCCGGGATGGAACCGCGGTTCCCCCATGTCTCTGAGTCGACCGCTGGCAAACCCCGTCGGAGTTCCTGCTGGACGGACCGGGCGGCACATCACCGGCCCCTCTGCAGGACCACCGGCAAGACCGGACAGCAGGCCACACCCGACCCGTCTCAGGTCAGGTCGATCAGATCAAGCCGATCAGGCCAGGCAGCAGACGGTCGTCAGCGGGTCACCAGGATCGAAGACGCGAACAGGCCCCGACAAGGGGTCGCGAGATGGAAGAGTAGAGCCACGTGAGCACAGATCACAAGCCTGTCGGCCTCGTGCAAACGGTTCAGTACAGCAAACCAGCGAGGTTCGACATGACATTCGATGCATACATTCAGAGGCGATGCTCACATCGGTCCCGTGACGGGGCCGAGGAAATCCCCTGGTCGGCGATTGAGAAGGCCCGATCGATCTGGCTGCGGCGTGCGCTTCGCCTGGGCTTGCCGGCCGAGGATGCCGAGGACCTGTTCCAGGACGCCCTGTTGGCCGCCATGGAAGGGGTCGAACGGTTGCGGATTGCCGACGGCCAGGATCTCGCCGACGCGTTCCTCGGCTGGTTCTGGGGCATCCTGCGCCACAAGCAGGTTTCCCACCAGCGGCGCCGCAAGCGACAGGAGCAACTCCTGGCCGAGCGGGCCGGACCGCCGATGCACGCCGAGGGGGCCGGGGGCGCCGAGGCGCGGGCACGGCTTTCGCTAGGGCTGTTTGCACGGAGCAGCCCGGAGGGGGCCGATGTTCTGAGGCGGCGGTTCCTGGAGGGACGGCAGTTGAGCGAGCTGGCCGATGACATGGGGGTCAGCATCCCGACCGCGTGCCGGCGGGTGCAGGCGGCTCTCGAGGAGATTCGCGATTGCGCCGAGCTTCTCTCCGACTGAGGCCCCTGAAGCGGTACTCCCTCGTACGCGCCATAGCGGCGGGGGGGCAACGGGCGGTCGCGGAGTAGGCCCGCGGCCGCCCGAATCGTTCTCGCTGCTGTGGCGGTGTCCGGATGGCGCAGGGCGGACCGATCGTCCGGGTCTGGGGATCTAGCGGTACGCCATCCGAAGGCGGCCAAGCGAAAAACCCTGCACGGGGGTTGCACCGTCCACTTCGCAGATGACGGCATTGAGGCCGAAGCTGCAGTTGTTGTCATAGGCGATTCGGAAGGTGCCGTCGCCGAAGGGGCCTGTGGGTCCCCAGCTGTTCTTGACGATCCAGCACTGCTGCTCGTCGTCGTAGCCGATGACGAGAACGGCGTGTCCCGCCGGTAGTTCGCTGCTGGTCACGTGCCGGTAGGGTGTGTCGGTCTGATTCGAGTTCCAGTACACGGGATAGAAATCGCTGTAGACCCAGAAGGCGCACCAGACCGGACCGAGTTGGAGAGCGGTCTTCATCTGCTCCACCGTGGCGACGTACTCTGACACGATGCTCCATGAGGTGACGCGCCAGCCGGACGGATCCGGATCGGCCGCCGGACACGGCACCAGATTCCAGTCGACGCTGGGATGGCAATCGCCGGGGCCATCATGATCTCCGTTGCCGAAGGGAAAGCCAGATTCCAGAACGGCGCCGTACTCCTTCAGAAACTCGAAGACGACCGCGCTTCCGCCGCAGCACCCATCGTTGGTATATCTCCAGTTTCCGACGAGCCAGGGATCACGATCGCAAGAGATCGGATGCTGTTCGGACAGGTCCAGCGACGGGGATGCCCCGCGCAGAATGCACATGGCCTCCACGCAGGCGATGGCGGCGAAGGCCCAACACCCTCCACAGGTCTGCTGGTTCCTCGCGGGAGTGATCACACCACGATCCCGCCAGTCGATCGATTCCGGGAGATCGGCCAGATGCGGCAATGGGCGGACGAAGGGCCTGGCTTCCTGGGGGGTGAGTATCTGCGTCCTGCAGAGAGAGTGAGCCGGTCCCCGCGCCTGCGAATCTTGTGCCCGCGGAATGAACAACCCGCCGGAGACCGCAGTCACCAGCAGGACCAAGGCGGCGACCGCAGCCGCACATCGAATCCGGATGCCTGCCAGACCGGTTGAAGCGGCCCGCATCCGGCCCCGGCGGCGGCGCACATCGGCGATCGGGTGCGAATGGATCGATTGCGGATGCCTACCGGCAGAACCAGCTGAACTCATATCGCCTCCGTAGCGCCCCTGCCTACCGTGTTCTCATCGCCCCGTAGGCCTCGCCGCGGCCGCCATGCGATTCCCCGGCCGGTCCCTGGCCGGGGAGCCCTTCGGCGGCCATTCCTCGAGCGGGGCCAGCGAGCCCCCGGCGGGTTGCTTCATGTATCGGAGCGATCCAAACCCTCGTTGAGGCTCGGTTGGCTCAGGCGGCGCGCCGCAGGGACAGCGCCTTCCTCGAAGGTGGTGGCCGGAAGATGGGTGCCGGTTGGCAGGCAGGGGGCCGGGATCCCTAAGTCATACCATGGGTTGGGATTCTGAAGATCGGGCGCAAACCGGTGAGAGCTTCTTCCGAACGCAAGACCGACCGCGATCGGCGACTACGGTGTCGGCGACATCATTGGCCGGGTCACGGCCGAGATGACTCAGTTGGGCTCACGTCGGCGATGGGGGTTCTGGCCGGCAGCCTTCGTTCGGTCCACCGCGGGGTCGAGTGCCGCGATTCGCTCACGGGTAAGACGGAGCGCCTCCTCGGAGAGATCTCCCCCGATGGCGCGACGGCCTGCCAGCAGGGCGGCAACCAAGGTGGTGCCGGATCCGCACAGGAAGTCACCCACGAGATCACCGGGATCGGTGACCAGCTCGATGATCCGGGTAAGCAGGGAGAGGGGTTTCTGTGTTGGAAAGTCGGCGCGCTCCGCGTTGTTGCCTCTGAGAGCGGGGATGTCCCATACATCCCGCATGAGTGTCATTCGATAGGGTCCAGCATGGTCTTCCCGCACCCCCGCGTTCGCGAAACCATACTTGTGCGCAAGACTGGATCTCTCCCGCAGACGATGGAACTTGTAGTCCGCGCTCTTGGCGTAGAAGAGCACAGTGTCGTGCTTGCGTGCCAGCCAGCGGCCACCCGCTCCGCCCGTACGATAGGACCATATGATCTCATTGATGAATCGATCACGGCCGAACAGGTCATCCATGGCAACCTTGACGGCATGGACAGCATGCCAATCGAGGTGAACGAACATGGATCCCGTGGGGGAGAGAATCCGACGCATCTGGTCCACCCTGGGCATCAGCCAGGCCAGATAGCTGCTCAAGTCGCCGCGCCAGCGGTCGTCGAATCCCATCCCCGACTGCATGCGCTGGGCGCGGCCGGTGAAGAATGGGGGATCGATGTAGATCAGGTCGAAGGGATCCTCCCGGAAGCAACCGGCTGTGTGCAGGCAATCGCCTCGCAGCAAGCCAGCCTGAACTCCGTGCATGCAAACGCCCCCACTGTGCAGTGACGTCCCTCGACTGCCCGCGTGCCAACCTGCCCTCCTGCGGTCCGGCGGCCAGCTGGCCGCCGGAGAGGCGCTCCCTCGGCAGCCACCTTTTTCGAAGCCCTGATCCACGAAGTGCAGTATGCTGACCGTAGATGCGGTCCGATGCGGACGCAAGCGGCAACCGGAGGCAAGGGGGCGGGTTTGGGCCTGAAGGGGCTTCTTGTTGCCCGGCCGGAGATGCTGTGCTAGAAAATGCTGCGTACATTCCAGGGAAGGAGTGCGCGATGCCAAAGCAGATGACCCCGAGCGGTATCTTCGAGTGGATCCAGCGAAACTCGCGTCCGAAACCGGGCGACTCAGCCTCTCTGCGCTACGAGCGCATGGAATCCCAGGCCGCGGGGTCACTCCCCGAGGTGGATGTTCCCCTCGATCACCATGAGCCGGCGCATTGGCACCATCGTGGCATGATCTGGGACTACATCTTCTCGATGGGGGATGGCACCTGCGTACTCGATGTGGGCCCCGGCGATGGGTGGCCGAGCCTGCTCATGGCTCCACACTTCAAGGAGATCGTGGGCATCGATCCGAGTGCGAAGCGCATCGAGGTGTGCAGGGCCAATGCGCAGAAGGTGCGCACGCGCAAGGCCCGCTTCGAGCAGATGTCGGTTTGCGACATGAGCTTCAAAGCCGGCACCTTTGATGGCGTCGTTGCGGCGACATCCATCGAGCAGTCTCCCGATCCGAACGCCGCGCTCGGTGAGATCTACCGGGTTCTGAAACCGGGCGGCATCCTGCGGATGTCCTATGAAGCGCTGGAGGAGAGTCCCGAGCCGGTGCGCGAGGCCGCGCTGATCCGCCCTGGCCTGCAGGGAGCCTTCACGCTGGAATACACGGTCGCGTGGTCGCAGATGCTGACCGAACATGGGTATGTGATCGAGGTGGTTCCGAGCACCGAGGTCAGTCGCAAGCGACTGCAGACCTGGGCCCGGCGCTGTGAGCATGATCCCTATCCACACCGTGATCCCCGGCTCGAGCGCGGACTGTCCCACACGATCACCTCCCTGAGGAAGACCGAGATCTCTGATGCTCGCTGCTTCAAATTGAAGCACTTCGGATCCGGCGCATTGCTCCGCAGCCTCAATCGGGTGGGGTTCACAGCCGTGCGCCAGATCGCCGGCGGCGGATGGCCGGCCTCGCTGCTCTGTCAGGAATTGATCAAGACGCGCCGGATCGAAGCGGCGGCCCCCATCATGGAAGAGCTCTGTCGCGGCGCCGCCCGGGCGGGCTTGGATGTGGAGACGTCGCGGCCCGGCAATGTGCTCGCGATCAAAGGCCGCGGACGCGCAAGCCGTGCGGCGAAGAGTCAGACGACCGAGCGCAAGCCCGTGGCCGAGTCTCACTGACGCGGCAACTCCGGGCAAGGTACGCTGACGCGAGGTCTGCCGCCCCGGGGATAGGACCATCGGCATGCTGCCCAGCCAACCCCCTGCCGAACGCACCGCGGGATGGCTGGGGTTTGTCTGGCTTGGGGCGGCGTCCCTTCTCGCGCAGGTCTTGTTGGTCCGTGAGGCTCTCTTCGCATTCCACGGTGGCGAGATCGGACTGGGTCTGTTCTTCTCGATCTGGGTGGCCGGCATTGCCGCCGGGGCGGCCTCCGGCGCCGCGATCCTGGGCAATCCCCATGCGGCGGCGGGAGCCGCGATGCCCGTGACGGACGGCCCAGGCGCCGGAGCCGCAGGACCGCCCCCCGGCCGGCGGATGGTCCCAGGGTCATTCGAATTCCTCCTGCTGCTCCTGGTGGTGGTGGGTATGCTGGCCGTGGGGGTGATGCGGGGCCACCGACAGTGGGTGGACGTCCCGGCCGGGGGCTATCTTCCTGCCACGGCCTACGTGCTGCTGCTGCTCGGTACGGTGTTGCCGACGGGGTGGCTGACCGGATTCCTGTTTCCCATCGGCCTGCGCAGCACGCCGACCCGGGCGGGCCACGCCTATGCGCTCGAATCGTTCGGATCGATGGTTGGAGGCGCCGCCGCGGCGTGGTGCGTGCTTCCGCATGTCGATGCATTGCCAGCGATGGGCGGAACGGGACTGGTGATCCTGTTGTGGGCCACGCTGCAGACCGTGCGGATGCCCGCTGGACATCGAATCCGGCCGGGCATTCTGTTTCCGGCCACCGCGCTGACTTGGGGAGTGCTCCTGTTCAGTGGCGCCTTGGGCGCTCTGGATCGGCATTGGATCCAGGTTCGCTGGGAGTCGCTCGCCACGGGCACCACCTCCGAGTTCCACGCCGACACCCCCTACCACCACATCACGATGGCGCAAAGCGGTGGAGAGCATTCGTTCTATCTGAACGGGATGTACCAGGGGAATCTGGAGGACGCCTATGTCGACAGCCTGAGCGCGGCCCTGGTGGCCGGCCAGCATCCCGAGCCCCGTGAGATCTTCGCGATCGCGCCTGCTCTGTACGGACCGCTGGTCGTGTTGGCCGGGGCCACGGGGGTTCACCTGACGGTGCTGCGCCTGGACGACGCCCTGGATCGGGCCCTCGCGCAACAGGATCCGCTCCATGCCCGGAGTGTGATGATGCGGGCATCCTCGATTCGCCTGGAGACGGGGGATCCGCGCGACCTGCTGGCGGGCGCCGACCGACATCCCGATCTGATCTGGGTGACGGGGTCGGGTCCGTCCACGGCGGTGGCGAACCGATTCTACACACTGGAGTTCTTCGAGCTGTGCGCACGCATTCTTGCCCCGGGCGGCGCCCTGATCCTCAGCCTACCGGGAGCGGCCAATGTCACCAGTCCAGAGGAGTCGCAGCTGCTCGCCGCGGTGTTCGCCTCGCTCGGGAGGGTCTTCTGCGACGTCCGCATACTGCCGGGCGAGAGCCGGCTCATGCTGGGGGCGCAACCGTTCCAGAGCTCCACGATGGAGGCCGACGCATCCTCGCCGCTCACCAGCGAGCCTGACTCCCTGAGCCACCGGCGGGCGCGGCGCTGGCCTTCGGGGCGCAGCTGGCCAGCCGCGTACTTTGCCCGGCTGCTGCCCGCGGAGCGGGTCCAATCGGTGCAGGCCAAGGTCACCCGGGATGCCCATTCGGCCAGGCTGAACACGGACCTGGTTCCCGGTGTGTTTTTCGAGCAGCTCCGTCGATGGGATCGTCTGGCCGGAGGACATCTCGGCGCGCCGTTCACGCTCTGGCGTGAGCATCCCTGGCACGGCATGGGGATTCTGCTGCTGATCCTGCTGCTCGGTGGAATCATCCTGCGCCGGCGGGCCGGCCAGCCGGCGCTGAGCCTGGCATCGACCGGATTCTGTGGAATGGGGTGGAGTCTGTTGCTGCTCCTGCTCTATCAGACCCAGCGGGGCGCCCTGTATCTGAAGGTTGGGCTCGTCACGGGGTTGTTCATGCTGGGGCTGGCGCTGGGAGCCTGGGCCGGCGAGGTGCTGCTTGGGCGCGGCCGGAGCGCAGGGTCGCCGACGGCCCCACGGCCGCGTGGGACGGTTGCGGATCGGTGGCTGCTCCAGATTGATCTGGTGTGGATCCTCCTGCTGTCGGTAGGGATGGTGGCAATCCGATATCTTCAGCCGCTGTCAGCCGATGCGCTCGAATGGACGCTTCTGTCGGCCACTGCCGTGGGAGGATTGCTGACCGGGCTCCCGTTTCCTCTGGCAGTTCGAGCTTGGGAGCGAAGGGCTTCTTCCCAGAACAGCCCGCACGCTGGCGATCACGATGGGTTCGAAGCCGGGAGGCGTGATGTGGCGGTGGTGGGTGGGGCGGCCAGCGCGGCCGATCACGGTGGAGCCATTCTGGGTGCACTCGTGACCGGAACCTTTCTCGTGCCGTTGATCGGATTCTCTGGAACGTTCCTGCTCCTCGGTTTGCTGAAGGTGGGCAGCGCGCTGGGCGGGCTGCGGGCGGCGCGCCGCCAAGCCAGCCCTGTCGGGTATCGACAAGCCTCGTAGCCGAATCCGAGCTTGAGTCCCTATGACCAAACGCCTGGGATCGGATGACCGCACTGGCGGCAGCATCCATCGCGCATGCGGATCGATCCAACCAGATGTCCAAAGCGCTCGATGACCTGGGTGTCGCAGGCGGGGCAGTAGGTCGACTCCGCCCGGTGGCCCTGTGCATTGCCGATGTAGACATAGTGGAGTCCGGATGCCCTTGCCAGAGCATGCAGATGCTCCAGCGTGGCGATCGGCGTGCGCGGAAGATTCTGGATCTTGTAGGTCGGATGGAATCGGCTCAGGTGGACCGGCACCTCCGGGCCCAGTTCTGAGACAATCCACTCGAACATGGCTCGATTGCTCGATTCATCGTCGTTGAGCGTGGGGAGGATCAGGATCACGATCTCGGTCCAGACCTCCAGTTCACGGAGCAGGAGAAGAGTTCTCAATACCGGAGCGAGTTCGGCGCTGCACTGATTGCGATAGAAGTCGTTGGTATAGGCCTTGAGATCGACCTTGTAGGCCGTCAGAAAGGGGGCCAGCTCCCGCACGGGGGCGGCCTGAATGTAGCCGTTGGAGACCACCAGATTGCGCAGGCCGCGCGGCGCGGTGTAGCGTGCGGCATCGAGCATGTATTCGTAGAAGATGGTCGGTTCCGTGTAGGTGTATGCCAGCGTTGCGGCGCCCCGCTGCCGGGCTACCTGCAACAGCCCCTCCACGGGGGCGGCCGTCGTGCCGACTTGCTCGGGTCGGAATTGGGAGATCTGCCAATTCTGACAGAAACGGCACTTCATGTTGCAGCCGGGCGCGGCAATGGAAAGGGCTCCGCTGCCCGGCAACACATGGTAGAACGGCTTCTTTTCGATCGGGTCCACGTGCGCGGCACATACCCTCCCGTGGACCAGCGTGACGAACTCCCCATCGTGATTTTCGCGGACTCCGCAGTATCCGCGTTCCTGATCGGCGACCACGCATTCGCGTGGGCAGAGTTTGCAGACGACCTTCTTCTCCGCGAGCCGCTCGTAGTGCCGGGCCGGGGCGATCCCCACTTCCCGTTCGCCGCGGGGAAGCTCGAAGTCGACCGCATCCTGAGCCCTTGCCGCGGGCCCCCCCAGCCCCAGTCCGCGGGGAAGTGCGGCCGATGCCAGGCAGGCCCCGGTCAGTCGTGTTATGAACTCGCGCCGTTTCATCATGGTTGCCCGCCGTCGGAGGCCTCCTCCCGTCGCGTCAGCCTTCGCGCCGTTCGATCTTCTGATATTGTCCCAGACCGAGGGTTGCCGCGTTCCCCGTGCCGCTCTCCCGCAGGATTCCCTAGCGCGATTGCTCCTCGAACACGATGGCTTCGAAGACATGGAACTCGGTGTCCTGGCGCCATGCGTCGCGAGGGAGTCCGGCCTTGATCGACAGGCGCTCGAGCAGGGTCGGGCGGTCCCAGCCCCATTCCGTGGCGACCTGCGGGAGGAAGACCGCACGCTGGCCGGCTCGTTCGAGCACCACCCCATGGCGACCGACCTCGATCTCCCCCGGATCAGACACGCGGCGCAAGGGAGTGAGGACGGAGATCTCGATCTGAATCCGATCCAGTTCATCCAGCTCCACGGCGGGGAAGCGCGGATCACGCAGGGCGGCGCTGACGGCATTGCTGATCACGCCCTGAACCAGACTCTCGCGGCCGACGATGTGGCCGATGCATCCGCGGAGCTGGTGGTTCTTGTTGAGCGTCACGAAGACCCCACAGACCGTCTCCATCGTTCTCGGGGACACATCCTCGGGGAGTGTTTCCGGATCCGGCAGATCCTGACCGCTCAGCTTCCGTTCCAACGTCTGGCGGGCGAGATTCAGGAGGAAGCGCCGCTCGGCTTCGGTGATGGTCAAGCGTGCGTCAGCGTGGGGGGTGGGTGCATCCATGTTCGGCTCGCCCGCCCGCTCCTGGCCCCAGGGCTGAACGTCCCGCAGCATCTCGGGATAGACATCACCCGGCAGGAGCGAACCCGCGGGGAAGAAGGCCACCGAGGCATAGCTGACCGAACCGTCGAAGTCACCGATCAGGTCTGCCGAGCGGTAGTAGTCGAGCACTCTGCCCTCCGGAGCACAGCCGCCCCAGACCGTCTGGGCCTGGGGCTGGCGCAGGAGCTCCAGCAGCACCCCGATGGGGCGGAGGCCGCAGACGGTGATGTCGGTGTCCCGTTTGTAGGCCGCCAGCGCGGCGGGATCCCGAGCCAGGATGGGGGCCAACGCCCCCTTGTCCAGCCGCCGGAGGTTTCGATCCGGATCGTCCTCGAAAGGCAGATACCCGAAGCGCCCCCCGTAATGGCAAAAGTCCGAGCTGATCACGATCAACGTGTGGGCGTCGATGTGCTGCGCCAGCGCACCCGCCAGATCGCGCCAGCCGACGGTGTCCAGATTCGAGACGAGGATCGGCACGATGCGGAAAGGATGGCGCAGCACGCGCTGCAGGAAGGGCAGTTCGATCTCCAGGCAATGCTCCGACCGGTGGGCGTCAGGCCGGGTATGGAAACGCGGGTGCTCGAGAAGGGCCTGCGCAACCGCGATGTCGATCGGGATGGCGCCCAGGGGAGTCTCGTACCGATCGACGGTGAGGATCGAGGCGCCCGAGAAGGCCTGGTGATGAGAAGGGCCAAGCAGGATCACCCGCTGGATGTGCTGACCGCCCGCGCCTTCCAGGAGCCGGAAGGCCGCGCCGGCCGCATCTCCCGAGAATCGGTGTCCGGCGTGGGGAGCGAGGATGGCGATCGGAGGCTGTGTGGCGATCTCGGACAGGGGCTGGCCGCGGGTGAGGTGCCGGTCGATCGCGGCGGCCAACTCCCGCGGGTCGGCGGAATACCAGGTGCCCGCCAGTGCGCTGGGTCGCGTACCTTTCATCGTGTCTGCCTCGCAGTTCGGACTGAAGATCAGCAGGGCAACCGAGGAACTGATCAGCCACACCCGCATCAGGGCGCGCAGCGGCGGCCAGGATGTGAAACGCGGTATCATCTGGGTCTGATCCTCATCCCTCTGTGTCGTCCATCATGTGGGCGCCATCGATCCGCGGGGGCCCTTGGCGCGGGCGGCCTGCGTCCCAGGGATCACGCGCCCCATAGATCTGCCCGCCGCGGGAGACCGTCTTGCAGAGGGTATCATGTCACCGAGGTCCCGTGGGCGTTAATGCAGGCAGGTGAAGGTGTCCGGTTCCGTCCAGCCGTTGTCATGCAGATGGCCGCGGATCAACTGGCGGGCTCCCTTGGTTCCAACCGCGACCAGGAGCAGGGGATGCCAGGCCGGGTGGCGGGCGCCGCATTCCCACATCTTCGCCAGCGCGACGGGAGGTCGAATCCCTGGTCCGCCAAGCTCGCGCGGCGATAGGATGGGCCGGCCCTCCTTGCTCCGTCCGATCTTGCGCGGGTCGATGTCGATGAACGCCAGCGGGGTGATGCCCCGCTGGCGCAGAGCTCGATCGAGCCGCGAGCCGTCCCGTCCCGCTCCCCATATGAGAATGCTGTGCCTGTGCTGGCGCAGCCGGCCCTCGAGATGGTGGAGCTTGCAGGCCAGGAAGGCCTCGGTCGCATAGCGGTCATCCCGGTGCGTCAGGCGGCCGTCATGATGCCGCCATTCGTAGAGAATCGAAGCCGGTTTGCCGAAGCGATGCCCTCCTTCGTGGAGACGAAGCCAGAGATCATAGTCCTCAGGCCACCCGTGGTCCTGGTACCCACCACAGGACTCAAACAGGCGCCGCTGCATGAGTACCGTAGGATGGGGCAGAGGGCTTTCGACGTACATATCGCCTGCGATCTGAGCCGGGTCGGTCAGCCGGTTGAGCCATTCACCGTAGGCGCGCCAGCCGGGCTTGATGCTCTGTTCGGGAAACAGGCGGACGCGGCAGGCCACCACGCTGATTGCGGGGGCCGTGCGAAGCAGGTGCAGAGACTGTTCGAGGCGCTCAGGAAGGGAGCGGTCATCGGCGTCCTGCCGGGCGAGGAGTTCACCGCGTGCCAGGGAGGCGCCCTCGTTCAGCGTGGCGACGATGCCGTGCGGTGGGCGTCGGCGAACCACACGGAAGCGCGCATCGGAGCACGCTACAGACTCCGCCAGTGCCGCCGTCCCATCGGTGGAACCATCGTCGAGGACCAGGCACTCCCAGTTCCGCAACGTCTGTCGCTGAAGGCTTGCGAGGGCTTCCCCCAGTGTGGCGGCCGTGTTTCGGGCGGGCAGGAGTATGCTGATCAGAGGCACGGCCAATCGTCACCGCCTCGTTTCTGAACCACTGGATCCCCCCGGTCGCGCCGAACCCGGCGGAGTCCGCCACGGCGGTGCGACGGTGGCCGCCGGAAGCGCGATGTGGCTCGACGGGCCTGGCACGGCTCTGTCGGGCGACCGGCATTGCCAGACGGGCCGATGATGCTCCCCCTTCGCGGGCTGGCGCAAAGCACGCAAGTGCAGTATAACCGATCAGGCGGGATTCCCAAGACCTGTTCGGGAGAGGCTCCCGTGGGGACCGGAGACGACAGGGGGCGTGGGTGGACTATCACCAGAGTCAGATTCAGTACGGGCTCAAGCTCAGCTTCGCCGATGGCAGCGTTGTCAACTGGTACCGGGATGGCAAGCGCCGCACGGTCCATGTTGAGAAGAACCCGCATGGCCATTCATTTCCGCGCCATGCGTCGAGTGTGCAGGAGATCCTGGCGGTGTTCGATCCTGCTTTGACGCCCGGCCCACCGTGGAGGGATGATCAAGGCCGTCCACTGGGTGCGTTTGATGGGGGCAGCCGGCCCAACCCCGGGCCGGGGGGCTGGGGTGTGGTTCTCCCCGATGATCGTGAGCTCTGCGGCGGAGAGATCCACACAACCAACAACCGGATGGAACTGACCGGCGCCATCATGTTGCTTACACACACCGAAGGACGCCTGTGTGCGGTCGGCGACAGCAGCTACGTGATCCATGGCATCACCAAGTGGATTCACGGCTGGCGCAAACGCGAATGGAAGACCGTCACCGGAGGCGCGGTTGAGAATCGCGATCTCTGGGAGGAACTGGCCAGGGTCGCGCGCGGCCGGGAGATCGTCTGGCAGAAGGTAGCCGGCCACAGCGGACATGTGCTCAATGAACGCTGCGACCGGTTGTGTGCCAAAGGGCGGGCCGCCATTGAGAAGCGGCCCTGATCCCGCGGGAATCAGGGCCGCCATTCATAGCATCTAGCTGCTAGATGTTCAGGCTTCTAAGCCTCTACTAGGGGCACTGGCGACCCCAGGCCTCACCGAAACCGATGAAGTCGTCAAGGCCCGTGCCGCCGCTGTTGAACAGGTCGGTGCAGCCCGCGATGCCGGGATCATAGTTGCCACCGAAGAAGATGAAGTCCGACAGACCGACGATACCGTCCGTCGTCGAGTCCCAGTCAGCGCTCTTGGCATTGGCGTAGGTCCGAAGCGGAGTGCCATTGGCGATGATCTGGACCGCATCCACGCCATCGGTGCACCCGCCGGCGGAGATGTTGAAAACGACATTGCCAAGTGCATCGGTGTTGCCATCCAGAACGACATCGCCGCAGAAGACGTGATTGGCCTGAACCAGGAACACCACTTCCACGAAGGCGTTCGGGATGGGATCGTTGTCGCCATTGCGAACATTGACCGTGAACTCAGCCGAACCGCCCGGGAGCGGATCCGGATAGGTCACGACGCCAAGGAAACTGTCGCAAGGATCGACGGTGCAGAGATCGGGATCCGGGATCGTGGCGTTGGCCGCCCCGGCCGCGAATACCAGGCCGATCACGACTGCTAGCACTACATTCCTCATGATGCTAGTCCTCCTTCTAGCCTGTCGGGCCTGGAGTCAAAGCCCCAAGCTAGCGTTCCCGAACAGGCTGCACCCAAGTTACAGAGAA
This sequence comes from uncultured bacterium, assembly GCA_964417675.1. Taxonomy (GTDB): domain Bacteria; phylum Eisenbacteria; class RBG-16-71-46; order CAIMUX01; family WJJG01; genus CAYQJL01. The sequence continues at coordinate 62,363 of CAYQJL010000248.1, forward strand.
ACGAGTCACTGATCTCGCGAGCCTGGCAACCGGAGCGTGCATCCCGACCGACTCCCCCTAGCCCATCGTTGGCTAGGCACAGGGTGCAAGGGGACTCGTCCAAGAAGATCGCGCGAGATCGCTTCTCCTTTTGCGCAACATTACCCGTCGGCCGTTGCTCTCTCTCACCACCCAACGGGGACCTGTCATGCAAAGGAACCAAGCTCTATGCACTCACTCCGGTCCATGTACCATCGCTTAGGATTATAGAGGTTTGCGAAGCCCGCGGTCAAGGGGGTATCGGCGACTCCTTGCGCCGGTCCCCGGCCGGTCGCCCTGCGGCGGCCCGCGCCCGTCCCGGTGCGCCCGTTCCGGTGGGCGCACGATAGCGAGGAAGTGGCTGATTTCGGCCACAACCGCCACCGCCGCCGTCGACATGCGCCTGATCGACCCCTGGCTCACTGCACTCGCTCAACCAGCATGTCGGCGAATGCCGTGCGGCGCGCCCGCAGGAAACGCAGAATCGACTCCCCCTCGGGGGCGCGCTGATTGGCGTAGTACAGCATGCCCAGATTGAAGTGAGCCAGGCCCATCTGTGGATCCATCTCCAGCGCCCGCTTCATGTACTGCTCGGCCTCGGCGGGAAAGCCCTGCAAATAGCGCAATCCGCCCAGGTTGATCCACGGGAGCGGCCAGGTCGGATCGGCATCCATCGCCTTCTCGTAGGAGACGCCCGCTTCCACGTACTTGCCCTGCATGAAGTAGCAGGATCCCAGGTAGAGATGCGCGCGGGCGTTCTGGGGCGCCAGTTCGAGAGCCTCGCGGTACATTGACTCCGCGGCGGCGAAGTCACGCTGGAATTGAAGCGCCATGCCCCACTCGAGTTTGGCCGCGAAATTCTGCGGATCCTTCTCGAGCGCCTGCATCAGGTAGGAGAGCCCCTCGCTGAAGCGCCGCGCCCGGCACAGCACGGCGCCCATGACCTGGGCCCCGGCCGAAGTCCCTGGATCGATGTAGGCGGCCATTCCCGTGGAGAGATCCGCGATGAGCCCGCCGGCAGAGGGTCGGCCCATCATGGCGGCCACCCGTTCGATCGGCACGACGCAGACGGCCTTGTCTGCGCCACGGGTCAGCACCTGGATCACGCCCACGGCCGCACCCAACGAGTCCGCATAGGGGAGGCCGGGGGAGATGTCACCCCAGCAGGCCAGCAGCTCTCCCACCCCCTGGCCCAGGAATTCGTTGAGAAACCGCAGGGAGTAGACGTCTTGCCCCACCGAAGGCGGCAATGGCACCAGTCCAATCTGCCGCTGGGCGAACATCCGGTGTGTTCCCCGTTTCAGGGGGGGCAGCTCTCGTTGCGTATCGATGATCACCAGATCCCAGGCTGGATCGTGAGCTACGTAGCGCTGTGATTCGAAGATGTCACCGCCCCGGGTGCGAATGAGCACTTCCTCCGCTCCCGCGACCAGATGCCGGCAGGTGACGACCCCAGGAATGCCCTCCAGAGCGAATCCATAGACCACATTCGGATCCTGGCCGCTGACCAGGACCCTGATCTCTACGATCGATTCGCGCAACAGGGGCCAATCCATCTCCGGGGGGCGATGCTCCTGGGCTCCCAGCGGAGTGCCCCATCCCATCAGAAGCGCCCCCCAGAGAAGCAGGCCGATCATGCCATGGACCGCACCGCCGGTTCCTCGAATGACGATGCGCTGGCGACCCCAGGCCGCCCGGTGTAGGGCGGCGCCCCTCGGCAGCCCATTGCGCAAGATCCAGATCGTCCTTCCGCGGACGTCCATCATTGCCTCCCGGTTGAATGCCAATCATGTATCTCGTTCTCTGGGAATATGTTACGAGGATGGATCCTGCCCGGCCCGACTCCGGTCCCTGCGGCATGATCCTCATTGCTCAACGCTGCCCGCAACGTCCTACTCGGTCCTCGATCCTCCACAAGACCCTCACTGTTCTACACGACCGTCACGGGTGCCAGCAAGTCCTTCATCCTACCAACGGGTCGGTGCTAAGATCCGTTGCCGTACCGGCCGATCATGGAGAGCAACGAGGTGCTGCCCGTGTAGACTGCATGATCCAACGCGCAACTCTGTGTACTCAGTGGCGTCGTCGGATCTGGCCGGATCTGCCGCCGGTGCCACGAGAATGCGGGATGGATTGCTTCAGGGTCGTTGCCGTGAGACTCTCCAGGACCGTTGCATGGAAGCTGTTGTCTGAGAGCGGCAGTGATTCGCCGGCCGGCCGGTTGATGCGGCGTTGGCTGGAACCTCACTGCGCATGGTGAGCGGATCTGGGCGACACGACAGAACAGGGAGGTTTTGCAGATGAGTGTCCGCGTAGGCCTGATGGGCTTCGGGCGGATCGGCCGGAATATCTTCCGCATTTCCCGCAAGATGCCCGGCATCGATATCGCTGTCATCAACGATATCGCCGATCCAGAGGGACTGGAGTACCTACTTCGCTTCGATACGGTGCATGGTCGCTTCGAGGAGCCGTTCACGGTCTCGGACGGCTTCATGTACATTGGCGGCCGCCAGATCCACATGCTGCAGGCGACCGAACCTGGACAGGTGCCCTGGGCCCAGTATGGGGTCCAGATCGTCATTGAGGCGACCGGTCGCTATCGTACTCGTCCGTGGCTCCTGAAGCATCTCGAGGCCGGAGCGCAGAAGGTCATCTTGACCGTTCCACCTCGGACCCGGGAAGAGGTCGACCTGACGGTTGTCTCGGGCGTCAACGACGACATGCTCAAGCCCGAGCATCGCATGGTCTCGAACGGTTCGTGCACCTCGAATGCGGTGGCGCCCATCATCAAGATCCTCAACGATGGGTTCGGCATCCGGCATGCCTTCATGACCACCGTGCATGCCTACACCAATGACCAACGTCTGGCCGACGTGCCGCACAGTGAGATGCGCCGCTCGCGGGCGGCCGCCGAGAATATCATCCCGGCGTCGACCTGGTCGCCCATGGCGGTCGAACAGATCCTGCCGGAGATGAAGGGCAAGATGGCCGGAATCGCCATGAACGTGCCGGTCCCGGACGGCAGCGTGGTCGATCTCGTAACGGTGACCGAGCGCAACGTCACCATCGACGCGGTCAACAATCTGGTGTGGAGTGCGGCGCAGAGCCGTTACAGAAACATCGTCGAGTACGCCGACCAACCGATCGTCTCGAGCGACGTCATCGGCAACTCGCATTCGGCGATCTTCGATTCCATCGCTACCATGATTGCGGGTGAGAACATGGCCAAGACTCTCACCTGGTATGACAACGGATGGGGATATGCGGCACGGGTCGTGGAGCTCATTCAGAAGATGGCGCAGTGGTGGTAGGGCGGAATCCAGCAAGAGGAGGTCTCGAAGATGCGTGTAGCCATCAACGGATTTGGCAGAATCGGCCGCTCGGTCCTGCGGATTCTGAGCGACCGCGATGATATCGAAGTCGTGGCGATCAACGATATCGCCGACAACAAGGGGCTGGTCTATCTCTTCAAGTACGACACCGTGATGAGGACCTTCCAGGGCACGCTATCCTTGAAAGACAATGAATGGGAGGTCAATAAGCATAGGATCCGGATGACGGCCATCTCCGAGGTGAACCAGCTTCCGTGGAAGGAGCTCGGGGTGGATGTCGTGGTCGAGGCCACCGGCCGCTTCCGCAAGCGTGAACAGATTGCCGAGCATCTCACGGCGGGGGCCAAGAAGGTCATCCTGACCGTTCCCTCGCAGGATGAGATTGATGCCACCGTCGTGTTGGGGGTCAATGATGAGGTGCTCAAACCCGAACACCAGATCGTCTCGAATGCTTCCTGCACGACCAACTGCCTGGCGCCGCTGGCCATGATCCTCCATGAGAACTTCGGGATCGTGAAAGGCGTGATGACCACCGTGCACGCCTACACGAACGACCAGCGTCTTGCGGATGTGCCGCACAAGGATCTGCGCCGCTCGCGAGCGGCCGCGGAGAACATCATTCCCACGACCACGGGGGCGGCGCGCGCGGTTGGGAAGGTGCTTCCCGACCTGGCCGGCAAGCTCGACGGGATGGCCATGCGCGTGCCGGTCCCGGACGGATCCATCGTTGACCTGGTGACCGAGATGGCGGTCGATGTGGACGTCGACCAAGTCAATGCGGCCGTCCGGAAAGCCGCCGAGGGGCCGCTCAAGAAGATTCTCGAGTACTGCCAGGAGCCGATCGTCTCGAGCGATGTGATCGGGAATTCGCATTCCTCGATCTTCGATGCCCTATCCACCCAGGTGTTGGGGCGTCGGCTCCTGAAGACGGTGTCCTGGTATGACAACGAATGGGGCTACTCCTGCCGCGTCGTGGATCTGATGGTGCGCCTGCGAGAGATGATGTAGACGCCGGGGACCGGCCCCGTCGCCCGTGGCCGGGGGAGGATTCGGTTGCAGCGAGTCGGCCGAGGATCAGGCCGCCCAACGGCGCCGCAAGGGCCGGATTGTGCGGCCGGCCTGGACAAATCACGGAGGGCAGCGGCGGCGGGTTCGATGAAGATCGTCTGCATCGGCACCAGCTTTCCCATGCGCGGCGGGATTGCGCAGTTCAATGCGATCTTGGCCCGGGAGCTGGCCAAGCGGCACGATGTATCCTTTCTGTCATTTACCCGGCAGTATCCCAACCTGTTCTTCCCCGGCAAGACGCAGTTCGTTGCGGATCAGGATGCCGCCGGTGTCGTCCGCTTTCCGGCCGAGCCCATGCTGGATTCGATCGGCCCATGCTCCTGGTGGCGTACGGCTCGTCGCGCCGCGCAACTGCGACCGGACCTGGTGATCTACAGGTATTGGATGCCCTTCTTTGCACCGGCCTTTGGGACGACGGCGCGATGGATCAAGAGGTGGAGCGGTGCCCGAGTTCTCTACTTGTGCGATAACATCATCCCGCATGAACGCCGCCCGTTTGACGCGGCGCTGACGCGATATGCGCTTGCCCCGGTGGACGGATTCATCGTGATGTCCGAGTCGGTGCGCCGCGATCTGCTGAGCTTCCGTCCGGACGCCGCTCACGCGCTGGTGCATCATCCGATCTACGACATCTTCGGTGAACGCCTGGAGAAACGGGAAGCCCAGCGGCGACTGGGGCTTGAGCCGGGACCGTGGATTCTGTTTTTCGGATACATCCGCCGGTACAAAGGACTGGATCTTCTCCTGAAGGCCCTGCCGCTGGTGCGGCGGAAGCTGCCGGTGAAACTGCTGGTGGCGGGCGAGTTCTACGATGACGAACAGCGCTACCGCGCGCTGGTCCGGGCCGGCGGGCTGGAGGAGGCCGTTCGTTTCCAGAGCGACTACATCGCCGAGAGCGAGGTGGCCACCTACTTCTCGGCCTGTGACTGTGTCGCGTTGCCCTACCACTCGGCGACGCAGAGCGGCATCGTGCCGGTGGCCTATCACCTCGATACGCCGGTGATCTGTACCGATGTCGGGGGGCTCTCGGAGGTCGTCCTGGACAACCGGACCGGCTTCGTGGTACCACCGGCCGATCCCGCTTCGTTGGCGGCCGGCATCGTACGCTTCTATGCGGAGCAACGCGAGGAGCCGATGCGGCAGGCCGTGCGGGAGGAGAAGCACAACTACTCGTGGAGTGCCTTGGTGGAGGCTGTCGAGCGTCTTGGCCGGATGCCATCCCAAGAGAACCACGGGCCGCCCACGGAGGGAGCAGCTCAATGAGAGAGTCGATCGCCGCGCAGGTCCGCGAGAGCATGCGTGTGACCGAAGCCCTGATGGAGCAAGCCGATGTGATCGAGACGATGGCGCGGATCATCATCGATTGCATCTGTGGTGGGGGCAAGGTCATCTTCTATGGCAACGGAGGATCGGCCGCGGATTCGCAGCATCTGGCGGCAGAGCTGTCGGGGCGATTCTATCTGGACCGCCCTTCACTCCCCGCGCTGTCGCTCTCGACCAACTCGAGCACTCTGACCGCCATCGGCAATGACTACGGGTTCGAGCAGGTCTTCGCCCGCCAGCTTCCGGGGGTCGGATCTCGCGGGGACATCGCGGTTGCGATCTCGACCAGCGGCGACTCGCCCAATGTCATCGAGGCTACCAAGCTGGCCAAACGGATCGGTATGGTCACCTTCGGTTGGACCGGGCGGGCAGGGGGACAGCTGGCCGAGATCGTCGATTACGCGCTCAAGATCGATTCGGACCAGACCCCACGCATTCAAGAAGCCCAGATCACGGCCGGGCACATCATCTGCGAGATTGCTGAGCGGCGGCTGTTTGCTTGATTCGGACTCACCACCGGCCGGCACGGCCGGGCAGCGTGAGGCGGGAATGGAGTCGCTACACCGGCGGCAGGAGGTTGGACGTGCGCAAGTGGATCAAACGGTTTCTCAGCGTCGAAAAGACGAGCCCGCCCCCCAGCACGCCGCGGGGCCTTCAGGCCGGATCTCTCGCGGAGATGGCCCGCAAGGCCGACCTGCTGACCCACACGGTCATACATCACCTACAAGTGGCGTCCGAGCACGCGATTGTGAGCCCCTATCTGCAGTCCTCGCAGTTCCGGGCCGTGCTGGCTGAGCTCCAGACCCGGTACCAGCAGATGCTGCCCTCCGCCGAGTACGAGCAGCTGGGACAGCGGTCGGCTCAGTTGGTGGCACGCCAACGCACACGGGAGCACGACTACATTCTTCAGCGGGAAGGCGAGTTGCGTGACATCATCGGGACGATCGCCAAGGATATGCAGACGGCGGTGCAGGCCGAGACCCGTCTGACCCACGAGATGCAGATGGGCCTGGAGGAGTTGTCCGCGGCCGCCGAGCTCGATGACCTGCGCGCCGTGCGCGAGAGGATTCACACCGTGACGTTGCGGATGAGGGATCATCTCGAGCGGCAGGGGGGGCACTCGCGGGGACGCATGACGCAGCTCGAGGGGGAGATCGATCTGCTGTACTCGCAGCTCTCGATGGTCTCGATGGAATCGAAGACCGATGCTCTGACCGGGCTCCACAATCTCGAGTCCTTCCGCGGCCAAATCGACATCGAAGTTGGGCTGGCGCTGCGGCGTCACCTGCCGCTGAGCATGCTACGGATCGATCTGAATGACCTGCGCGCGCATCGCGATGCCCATGGAGGCGATGTGGCCGATGAGCTCCTGGTGGCGTTTGGCACGATCCTGCTCAAGGAGTTCTTCCGCAAGACCGACTTCGTGGCCCGCTGCGGGGATGACTCGTTCGCCGTCTTGCTCTCGCATACCGATCTGGATCACGCCACGAAGGAGGCGCAGCAGTGGCTGCGGCGGCTGCCGAAGCAGAGCATCGAGACCCGCGGTGGGATTCTGAAGGTCACCGCCTCGGTGGGAATCGCCCAACTGGCCCGCAACGAGAATGCCGATCGCTTCCTGCGCCGCTGCGAACAGGCGTTGTCCCGGGCCCACGAACGAGCCGGCAATCAGGTCATGGTCAGTTCCGGGCCGGCCGGAGCCGTGGCAGCCTGACCAACCAGCCCGGCGGCGGCCTGTGCCTCCCGAATATTCGAACGCCCACATGGATAGACAGTTGGAGGATCGCGCTTACGCGGCGCGCCCATCGTCAGAATCCACTTGCCAACGGCCT